>DATFWO010000172.1:0-62576 GCA_035259205.1 Burkholderiales bacterium
TGTTCGCTCGAACCGCAGGGGCGCGTACTCTAGCGACGACCGGATCGAAGTCAAGGGGTGACCGCCCAAAAAGAAGAGCCCCGGCTGGCACCGAGGCTCTCCCCTTACGCACGCACTGAGGGAGGGGGGGTAGCGCGTGTGCAAGGCAGAACTATTTGTACCTAAAGTCTAGGACTGGCCGAACCGCTGGTCAGTGCGTAAACGCACCCGAGTAAGCAAGATCATTTGCTGCGCGGCTACGGCTTCTTCGCACCGCCGCAGGACGCCGGATGTCGCCCGACGCCTATCTTGAGAGATCGCGCTTTATGATCCCCATATTGATCAGGTGCTGCTCGTAGTAGGTCACATGCGGGTCCAGGTGGAACTGGGCTATGCTCGTGGCATGACTTGCATGCACTTCGTAGACCGCGCCGTTGGAAACGTAACCGCTTCCGCAGAGCAGAAACATGAATATGCCGACTGCAGTCAGTCTCTTCATCGCAAACTCCCTGGATGGGTGTCTCCCTTTGACCGCAAGAGTAGGCGGTTGGCAGGTCACCCTGCTAGCACGCAATCTGTGATTCTCGCGTAGCGGGACAAGGCAGACCGTTGTAGCGAATTGACTACGCATTTGGCATAAATCCATGAAAGCCGAGGAGATAACGTATTCAGCTAAGGTACTTTTGGAGGTGAGTCCGCCAAGCAACATGTCTCAAACGAAGCGATTCCGATGCTTCGCCGGCATAAGGAAAACAAGCACTCGGTTACCGCTGATCCTGACACGGCAATAGGGCCGACATAAGTTCATTACTTTTCGTTTGTTGGCAGCCGCGCACTTTCGCGGCAACATCCGGAACCCATGTCTGCCACGGCAATTCCAAAGGCGATGACCCATCGCCCCGATCTCGCCGTTCTGTTCGAGCATCCGGAGTGGCAGAAGCCGCTCTTCGAAGCGCTCGACCGTCGCGGCGTCCGCTACGTCCCGGTCGACCTGAAGAAAGCCGCGTTTTCGGACGCCGACGCGCCGCTTGCGGCGCTCTACTTCAACCAGGCGAGCCCGTCGGCGTACGTTCGCGGCAACACGCGTGCCGTGCCCTACGCACTTGCCTACATGCGAGCGCTCCAGATTCGCGGCGTGCGCGTCCTCAACGGTGCCGAGCCATTCGCCCTGGAGATCAGCAAGACGGCGCAGGCTGCGCTGCTGCGGCAGCTTGGCGTGCCAGCGCCCCGGGTCTGGACGTTCAACGACCTCGACGCGCTGCGGGCGCGGGCGCACGAGCTGCGCTTCCCGGTGCTGCTCAAGCCTGAGCAAGGCGGCAGCGGCGCACGCATCGCGCTCGTCGAAAGCTTTGCGCATCTCGAGTCGCTCCTCGCGCAGCAGCCCGAGCACTGGTTGCCGGACAATCTGCTGCTCCTCCAGGAATACTTTCCCACGGATCCCGCGCGGGGCATCGTGCGCATGGAATTTCTCGGCGGCGAGCTGCTCTATGCGATGCGCGTCATTTCGCACGGGCGCTTCAACCTGTGCCCCGCGCCGGTGTGCAACCCGGAAGACGGCGAAGCCGCGATTTGCGAGGTCCCCGCCGGGCAAACCCCAGGCGGCGACGCGCCGCCGCCTGCCGAGTTCTATCCGTATCCCGACGTGCCTGCGCAGGCCGTCTCCTGGGGCAAGCGCATCATCGCGGCAGGGAAGCTCGACGTAGGCGGAATCGAATATCTCGAGGCGCAGGACGGGCGGCTGATCTTCTACGACATCAACGCCAACTCCAACCTGCGCCCGTCGATCGCGCAGGTGTTCGGCTTCGATCCGTTCGAGCGCGTGGTGGACTTCCTCGTGGGCGAGATCAAGGCCGCTGCCGGGCTAAATGTTCAGCGGCGCGTCGGCCGTCGGTCGCGCTGAAAACGGTTTTCGCCCTACCTTCCCGCGGGCGCGTCCGGCTGCCCCGGGTGCTGAGTCGTAGCAGGGTCTATGTGACCCCACGGGCGGGCGCTTCGGGTCCAGATGTTCGCGGTGATCTTCATCCCGGACGAATCGTCCAGCGTTCCGGCCCTTACCGTCATCATTTCCGGCGTCACGGTGCGCTGGCTGTAAATCGGCGAGCCGCAGTCGCCGCAGAAATACCGGTTGAGCTCGCGGCCGCTGTCGGCCATGGTGGCGTAGCGCTTCAGCGTGCCCTGCGTGAGCTTGAACGCCGAGCTCGGGATCACCGCGTTGACGCTGCCGGCCGCCCCCGTGACTTTCTGGCAGCTCCTGCAGTGGCAGGCACGAAGTTCGGTGACCTGGGTACTGATGCTGTAGCGTATGGCGCCGCAGAGGCAGCCGCCGGTGAGCAGGTTGGACATGAGGACTCCCGGGATGGATGACGGGTGACAGGTCAAGAGCGACCAGTGAAATGTTCCGCGTTCAACGGTCGATGCTCCGCGTCACGTCATCGAAGAGCTCGTCTACCGCGTACCGCTTCGGAATGAGCCGCTGTTGATAGACATAGTCGATCGCGATCTCGAGATTGCGGCGGTTCTCCTCGAGCCCGATAGGCGTCATGTCGAGCCCGGCCGGCGCAACCGCGCGGCGCTTGGATTCGCGGAGCAGCCCATACACCTCCCGCACCGCATCGGGGCTGGCGCGCGAGACCGATTCCTTGACCACCACCATGTGGTTGATCTGGATCGCGCGGTTACGGGCGCGCCAGTCCTCCGCGGCCCGGTCGGGGTCCGGTATGAGCCGCTTCAGGCGGGGGTCCTTGAGCGTCTTGTCGCCGAGCACCATGGCGTCCAGCTCGCCGTCGAACAGCATCGAAAGCAGGTCGCGGCCCGCGGGCGCGCGCTCGACCGTGGGCGGATCCTTGAACTCGGCCACATGCGCTTCTTCCGACGTCACCCAGCGCACGCTGTCGATATCGAGCCCGTAGTCGTTGGCGAGTATCCCGCGCAGCCACATCGTCGTCGTAACCGAGTAGGAGCGGATGCCCACGCGACGCCCTTTGAGGTCGCCGGGGCGCAACTCGCCGCGGGTCGCGTTGTAGACGATGAACGGATGCTGGAAGCGGGAGAGCACCACGACCGGCAACAAGGTGTACGGCTTGCCGTGCGCCTTGGCCATCAGGTAGGTCACGATGGCGAGCTCCGCGACATCGAATTCGAGATCCCGCACTACGCGCTTGAAAGCGAGGTACGCCTGGGGGATGTCCGCGATGTCCAGTGTCACCTGAGGCGAGGTTACTTCGCCCCGCTTCAACGCCAGAGTAGTGGGATGGTCCCCGAGGAGAGTCTTGAGGTGCGTCGTCATAGGGCAGGAGTGCCGCGTAGTGAACGGTGAATGGTGAGTAGCGAGTGTATGCCGTCACCCCCGTCTCAGACGCGCGAGCTCGGCAAGGCAGAGGTGCGTGAACGCGAGCGCCGAAAGCACGGGTACGGTGAGATTGAGGATCGGCACATAGTAAAGCAGCGCGAGCAGCAAGCCCAGCATGAACAGGCGTCCTCCTGCGCGGGCGAGCACCTGGCGATACTCCTCGGCGCTCGCGTGCTCCGCGAGCGCATCGTAGCGGAACAGCCGCTGATTCAGGTACGCCGACAGGACCGGGGGCAGTAGCAGAGCGCCCACCCCCGTAAACCACAGCGGCAGAGTCGCCAGCCATAACACGCCGAACACGACTGTCGCGATGATTGCATTGAGCGCGCTGCCCGCGACGGTGCCGCCCTTGCGCGTTTCCAGTGCGGGGAAATCCCGCTTCCCCACCCACGGCACGACGATGGGCATCACCACGGCAGCCGTCACCAGTACCGCCGTTATCAACATGATCGGCAGCAGCAGCGCGAAAGCGGCGATGCCGCTCGCCCATACGAACATCCAGGTCAGCCCCAGATTGCCTATCCACGTGAGCCACTTGCTCGTGGCGATCCAGTCGGCCACCCACCGCGCCCAGTCGCCCGAGTAGGCCCATGCCAGGACACCCCACACGATCAGCGCGGCGAGCGGTGGGAGCAGCATGATCGCGAGGATGCGCGGCGCGCTCAGGTCGCGCAGCGCCGCCGTGAACGCGGCGAGAACGCTGGTCATGAATGGCTGCCCAAAAAGCCGCGGCCTCCCGCCAATATCCTGGAACCCAACTAGGTTCTGTCCACAGGCGGCGGCCAGGACCGTATATTCTAGGTTCAAGCCTGCTACAGCGTGGGTTCCGAAAATAGGTAAAATCGACGACGCTCCAATACCCGACATGCCCCCACTCACGCAACTCCCGGCCTGGCAGGCGCTGCGCGATCACCAGAGCGCCGCCGCGGCCTTCCACCTGAGCGAGCTCTTTGCCCGGGATCCGGCGCGCTTCGAGCATCTTGCCTTGCGGTGCGGCGACCTGCTGCTCGATCTCTCGAAGAATCTGGTCACGGCCGAGACCCTCCGGCTGCTCCTCGACCTTGCGAGACAGAGCGAGCTGTCGGAATGGATAGCGCGCATGTTCAGGGGCGACCGGGTCAATTCGACGGAAAACCGGGCGGCGCTCCATATTGCCCTGCGCGCCAGCGGGCCGGTCATGCTCGAAGGCAAGGATATGACCAGGGAGGTCGCGCACACGCTCGACCGGATGCGCCGATTCTGCGAGGGCGTGCGCTCGACACAGATTACCGGCTTCAGCGGGCACCCGTTCACCGATATCGTCAACATCGGGATCGGCGGCTCCGATCTCGGGCCCGCGCTCGCGGCGGAGGCCCTCGCGCCATATGCCTCTCCGCAACTGAGGGCGCATTTCGTCTCGAACGTGGACGGCGCCCATCTCGCCGGCGTCCTTGCGGAGCTCAATCCCGAATCGACCCTGTTCGTTGTCGCCTCGAAGACGTTCACGACCCTCGAAACGCTCGCGAATGCACGCACGGCGCGGGAGTGGCTGCTGTCGAAGTCCGGCGACGGCAAGGCGGCAGCACGGCACTTTGCGGCGGTCACCGCCAACGTCGCCGCGGCGCGCGAATTCGGCGTGGATCCTGGGCGGACCTTCGAGTTCTGGGACTGGGTCGGCGGGCGCTACTCGCTGTGGTCGGCGGTGGGGCTCGCGACCGCGCTCGCCATCGGCATGGACCATTTCGACGCACTGCGCAGCGGTGCACGCGAGATGGACGAGCACTTTGCGACCGCCCCGCTCGAGCGCAATTTGCCGGTCATGCTCGGCATGGTAGGCGTCTGGTACAACAATTTCCTCGGGGCATCCACGCACGCCGTGCTGCCGTACGACCAGTCGCTGCGGCTGCTGCCCGACTATCTCCAGCAGCTCGAGATGGAGAGCAACGGCAAGCGTGTGACGCGCGGCGGCGAGCCGGTGGAATACGCGACGGCGCCGGTGATCTGGGGCTCGCCCGGCACCAACGGGCAGCACGCCTTTTTTCAGATGCTCCATCAAGGCACCCAGGTCGTTCCCGCCGACTTCATCGGCTGCTGCCAAAGCCACCATGCGCTGGGCAGCCATCATGAAATCTTGATGTCGAATTTCTTCGCCCAGACCGAAGCCTTGATGAAAGGGAAAACCGCAGAAGAGGCGCGCGCGGACATGCTGGCGCAGAAGATTCCGGTCGCCGAGATCGAGAAGCTGGTTCCGCACCGGGTATTCCCCGGCAACCGGCCGAGCACCTCTATCGTGCTGAAGAAGCTCGACCCGCACGGCTTGGGCGCGCTGCTCGCCCTCTACGAGCACAAGGTTTTCGTGCAAAGCGTGATCTGGCGCATCAACGCGTTCGATCAGTGGGGCGTAGAGCTCGGCAAGACTCTTGCCAACCGCATCCTGCCCGAGCTCACGACGAGCACCAGGGTTTCCACCCATGACGCCTCGACCAATGGCCTAATCAACCACTTCAAGGCAAACAGGTGACTCGTGACTGGTGAGTCGTGACTGGACTATGGGCTACGTGACTTGGGTGGCGTGACTGCCGGACCATAACTGCCCGGCCGCTCGGCCGAGATTATTTTTTGTCCGGTCGAATGCGCGTGCCGTTGATCAACGATGCTGGAGGACAGAAAATGAACGACGAAGCGCTGAACATGAGTATCCGCAAGTTTCTCAAAACCGTGGGGGTTAACTCGCAGCTCGCTATCGAAAAAGCCGTGAGCAAGTCGATCTCAGAGGGCAAGCTGAAGGGCAACGAGTCGTTCCCGGCCACCATGACTCTCACGATCGGCAAGCTCACGCTCGACTTGAAGTTCGATGGGGAAATCAAGCTTGAATAAGAGCGGACGCCGCAGGCGCCGCCTTATTTGCGCGCGTTCGAACGGGCGACACCGCGCCGTTCAACGCGCGCGGGTCCCGTCACTCATCACCCATCACCCATCACAGTTTCAAGAAGTGCTCTCGGTAATGCCTCAGCTCCGCGATCGACTCGTTGATGTCGGCAAGGGCCTCGTGCTTGCCTTCTTTCGTAAGGCCCGACATGATTTGGGGCTTCCACCGGCGCGCCAGCTCCTTCAGCGTGCTCACGTCCAGGTTACGGTACAGAAAGTAAGCCTCGAATCGCGGCATGTAACGGGCCAGGAAACGCCGGTCCTGGTGCACCGAGTTGCCGCACATCGGTGACGTCTTCGCGGGAACGTGCTGCGCGAGAAACGCCAGCATCTGATCTTCCGCCTGCTCTTCGGTCAGACTCGAGGCCGCGACCCGCCCGATCAGACCCGACTTCGCGTGCGTGGACTTGTTCCAGTCGTCCATCGCCTCCAGCAGCGCGGCCTGCTGATGCACGACCAGCACCGGCGCCTCGGCCACCGTGTTCAGCTGGGAGTCCGTGATCACCACCGCCACCTCGAGGATCCGGTCGGTCTCGGGATTGAGACCGCTCATCTCCAGATCGATCCAGATGAGGTTGTTGGGGTCCTGTGCCATAATCTCAGCCGAGGCAGACCGAAGCGCGTCGTTAGACCGCGAGCCGATACGGGCGACGGGTTCGCCGTTCAACTCGCGCCTTCAGCAGCGGAATTCCTCCCATGGGTATTCTGTCATAGTTCCGAAGCGTCCTGTAGGCTCATTTCCTAGAGTTCCGATATGTCCAGCTTCGGGATCCTGTTTCTCGCCGCCCTGGCCCTCGCCACCGCCACGCGCCTTTGGCTCGGCTTGCGGCATATCGGTTTTGTCCGCAACCACAGAAGCCAAGTGCCCGATGAATTCTCCAGCGAGATCAGCCTCGCCGCTCACCAGAAAGCCGCTGACTACACCGTCGCCAAAACCCGTCTTGCACTGATCGGCGTCATGATTGAAGCGTTCGTCGCGCTCGCCTTCACCTTCGGCGGCGGCCTGCGGCTGGTGGATCACCTCGCTCGCGCATGGGCCGTCGGAAGCATCACGCACGGATTGCTCCTGATCGCCCTGGTCGTCGTGGTTACGAGCGCGATCGAGCTGCCGTTCAGCCTCTATCGCGTGTTCGTGATCGAGGAGCGCTTCGGCTTCAACAAGATGACGCTCAAGCTCTTTTTTATCGACATGTTCAAGGCCGCCGCCGTCGCAGGGATTCTCGGCTTGCCGCTCGTCGCCGCCGTGTTGTGGCTGATGGAGCGCATGGGCGAGTACTGGTGGATCTACGCCTGGGTCTTGTGGGTGATTTTCAATCTGTTCATGCTCGCGGTCTATCCGACCTGGATCGCGCCGCTGTTCAACAAGTTTTCGCCGATGGAGAATCCCGAGCTCCGCGAACGAGTCGAGCGCCTGCTTGCGAGGTGCGGCTTCAAGGTGAAGGGGTTGATGGTAATGGATGGGTCCACGCGCAGCACGCACGGAAATGCGTACTTCACCGGTTTCGGGAAAGCCAAGCGCATCGTGTTCTTCGACACGCTGCTCGAGCGGCTGAATCCCGCGGAAGTGGAGGCAGTCCTGGCTCACGAGCTCGGTCACTTCAGGCTGCACCACGTGATGAAACGCATGGCATGGGTATTTCTGGCCAGCCTCGCGTTCCTCTGGCTCCTCGGATTCCTCATGCAGCAGCAATGGTTCTACACCGGACTCAACGTCGCCGAGCCCTCGACGGGGATGGCGCTCGTAGTGTTCTCGATAGTCGTGCCGCAATTCACTTTTCTGCTGCAGCCGTTCGGCGCCATGTACTCGCGCAAGCACGAGTTCGAGGCCGATCAGTATGCGGTGCACAACGCGTCGGCCAGCGACCTCGTGTCGGCCCTGGTCAAGCTCTACAAAGACAATGCCTCGACGCTTACTCCGGACCCGTTGCATTCGGCTTTCTACGACTCGCACCCGCCCGCGACCGTACGCATCGCCCGCCTCGAGAAGGCGTGACTTCTATTCACCGACCACCGTTCACAACTCACGGTTTGTTGGGAGGCCATCATGTCCGAAGTGTCCGACCTGGCGACGAGGAAATGCAAGCCATGCGAAGGCGGAGTCGCGCCCCTCAGGCAGGACGAAGTGAGCCGGCTGCTCAAGCAGCTTCAAGGGTGGGAGTTCGCAGGCGGCAAGATCACCAAGACCTACTCGTTCACCAACTACTACCAGACGATGGCTTTCGTCAACGCTGCGGCATGGATATCCCACCGCGAGGATCACCATCCCGACATGAGCGTCGGCTACAACAAGTGCCGCATCGAATACGTGACCCACGCCATCAATGGCCTCACGGAAAACGACTTCATCTGTGCAGCGAAGCTGGACGCGCTGTTTGAAGTCTAAACAGCGCGTTTTAAGTCCGATGAAGTCATTTAGGTGCAGGCTAACTTTCGCTTGCGAAAGTTAAGCGTGCAGCTTCCTGGCTTGCCCAGCAAGCGCTTGGACGCGCGCGGCCGGAGCCAAAATGACTTCATCTGTGCAGCGAAGCTGGACGCGCTGTTCGAAGTCTGAACTGGTGAACCGGCCTTCATCCACCGAGCGCATGGGCAAGGCTGACGAGAAAAACCAGAAACATCCAGAGCACGAGCGAGCGCCAGATCAAGCGGATGGTGGCTTCCATGGCATCGACGCCCGCGTCGTTGCCGGTGCCGAGCTCGGGGCGGAACTGGAGAGTGCCGTGCTGGTGCAGAGTATCGCCCAGGCGCACCCCCAGCGCGCCACCGCCGGCGGCCAGTATGACGCCTTGCGTATGCGTGCTCCAGGCGAGCGCCTGGCTGCGCCAGCAGTAGATCGCGTCTTCGAAGTTGCCGACGACGGCGAAGGTGAGTGCCGTCAGCCGCGCCGGCACCCAGTCCAGCCAGAAGAAGAAGCGCGCGGCGAAGCGACCGAACTCGCCGCTGCCGGGACCGGCGGCGTTCCATCTCCCGGCGAGCATTTCCGAGGCCCGGTAGAGCACCGCACCGGCCGGTCCGAGCACGATGAACCAGGCGACCGTGCCGAACACATGGCGGTGCGAAGCGAGCAGTCCCTGCTCGATTGAGACTCGGGCGATCTCCGTCGCGCTGAACTCCGCCGCCGACGTTGCGCGCCATTCGCCGAGCGCGGTGCGGGCGGCGGGAAGGTCCTCGTTGGAGAGCACCCTAAGTATCTCGGTGAAGTGATGGCTGAACTGCCGAAACCCCATCGTGAGATAGAGCACTCCAACGTTCCACGCCCATGCGGCCAGCGGGCTCACGCGGTGCAGACCGTAGTGAACGGTCAGAGTGACGAGGATGAGCGGCGCCACCACAAGCAGCCACGCGAGGACGCCGTGGTAATGCTGACCGCCGTTGAAATGATCATCGAGAGCCGCCGCGTAGTGGCCGAACGACTGGTAGAGGCGGTTGTGCTCCCGCAGTGGCCGCACCTGCTCCAGCAGCAACGCGACCAGCAGCGCCAGGAACTTCATTGTGGAGTGACTGGCAGGGCGTGACTGGTGAGGCGTGACTGATAGATCGTGGCTAAGCGTGACAGTCGAGCGGATCGTGACTGGTAAACGTGACCCTAAAATCGCGATGGGAAAAGCGCTCTCACGCCGTATCAGTCACGTTTTATCAGTCACGCCCCATCACCCGCCACGTTGTTTCAGCCACGTTGTATCGGTCACTACGGATACGCGATGTCGACGATCTCGACGTCGGCATCGCCTGCCGGGCGTCGCCAGACCACGGTATCCCCGACGCGCGCCCCGATCATCGCCTTGGCGAGCGGCGATGCCCAGCTGATCTTGCCAGCCGTAACGTCGGCCTCGTCGTCCCCGACAATCGTGAACCGGTGTTCGCGGCCCTCTTCATCGCGGATCCCGACGGTGGCGCCAAAGTGAGCCTCGTCCCGCGGCTGGCCGCGGAGATCCACGAGGTCTGCCCGCTCCAGCTGAGCGTTGAAATAGCGCAGATCGCGCTCCACAACGCGCAGCTTCTGTTTCGCCGCGGAGTCTTCGGGCGCCAGTGGAGCCAGCCGCTCATGCTGCTCTTGCAGCACGCGCAGGCGCGCCTGCAACTGCTCCAACCCCTGCGGGGTCACATAGTTGGGGTGCGCGGACAACGGGCGCTCGGGCAATTCGCCCGCCGCCAGATCGTCATCGCTGTCCTTGACGAAGGCTCGGCTCATGGAGTGTGTTCAACCCGAACTGGAATCCGCCGGATTCTCCGATACGGCCGGGTCATAACCCGGTTCGACGCGGCGGATGGGGCGGAATGCCCGCCCCCTCGATAATGCTACTGGTACTGGGACACCCGGCGCAAGGAGACGTTCCAAGAACCTCGCGGCTTTGATGCCGGCACGGAGCCCAGAGATCGAGCCCACGTAAGAACCCTTATGCCTCAAGTCATATTAGCCGGCGCCCTCCCCTGTGGAGCAGGGCGCCGTCACCCCGTAAATGCGCTGATCCATTCGTGGAGCCTGCGGGCCCTAGGTCCAGCCCAGAAACGCCGACAGATCATCCTTGCGCTCCATGGTGTCCTTGTAGCCGAGATCGATGAGCGCGCGGCAGTAGGAGCGCTCGAACAGGACATAGGTCAGCAGGTTCGCCCCGCTGCGGCGCATCGCTCCCACCGCATGCAGAAGCAGGCGTATCGTGCGCGGCAACTCGCCGCTGTGTATGGTCGCGAGCTTCTCCAGGTCCTCGCTGGGAGTGATCACGCGAAAGTCGACGCGGTGCAGAGGATAGTTGCTCCTTTCGAGCAACTCGCGCGGCATCAGCTCCAGAGTCCGGTTGATGCGTTGCAGACGCTCGAGGTCCACCTCGAGGCTGTCGAGAAAAATGCTGTTCAAGGCATGACCCGCAATCTGGGCGAGCGAAGGGTGCGTGTCGGTATGCACCCGGGCCGACTTCTGCTGCAATTGCCGCCCGACGCCTATCACCAGCACGCGATCGGCGCCCAGGTGCAACGCGGGACTCACCGGTGCAATCTGGCGCATCGAGCCGTCGCCGAAATATTCGCGGTTGATGCGCACGGGCGGCAAGAGGAACGGCAGCGCGGAGGACGCGAGCAGATGGTCGACGGTGATGGGCATCGGAATACCGATGCGCCGCGCGCGCTGCCATGGCTGCAGCTCCTGGCGCCCCTCGAAGAACGTCACCGACTCCCCCGAAGTATAGCCGGAGCAAGTGACGCTCAAGGCCGTGAGATCGCCCGCGTCGATGGCGCGCTGGATTGCGCAAGGATCGAAATAATGGGAGAGCAGGCTGGCGAGCGGCGCGTTATCGAGCAGGGAGACCGGACGGCTGAGCGACGCCCCGCCGGTGAGCAGGGTCAGGCCCCAGCGCGCGCTGTTCGAAAAAACGCCCCACGGATCGGCGCGATAGACCTCGTGCGCGCGGAAGTTGCTCCACACCTCCGTGAGCACTCCCACGCCAATCTTGAGGTCCGATGCGTTTGCAGCGATCGTCGCGGCGTTGATTGCGCCCGCGGAGGTGCCGCAGATGATCTGGAACGGGCTACGGACGTCGGGCGGCTTGAACTCGCAAATCGCCCGCAGCACGCCCACCTGGTAGGCGGCGCGCGCCCCGCCTCCGGTCATGATCAGCCCCACCTTGGCGCGCGTGCCGTTCGCCATCCCCTGCCTTCTCCCTGATTTCTTCTCGGCAATCTATGTTGCCATAACTCGCCACGGTAAGCGCCGGGCAACGCTACCGCTTATCGCCTACTGCCCATCTCTTGCTGCTTTTCCGCTTATTGCTTGCTGCTGGTCAGAACGCGGCACAGGCCGAGAAGCATGCCGGCCGTGGCCCCCCAGATGTAGCGTCCCTCGAATGGAATCGCGATGTAATGCCGGTGGCGGCCGCGAAACTCGTATTCGCGCCTCTGGTAATTGCCCGCTTCGAGGAAGTGCCCGAGCGGCGCCTCGAAAGCTGCGGCGACCTCGAACGGGTCGAGATGCAGCGCGAACGGCGGCTCGATCCAGCCCACTACGGGCGTGATGCGAAACCCGGAAGGCATTTCGTGGTCGGGAAGCGTGCCGAGCGGCACTATGCTGCCGCGTCCAAGCCCGATTTCTTCTTCCGTCTCGCGCAGAGCGGTTTCCTCCCTGCTCGCGTCACCAGGCTCCGCCCGCCCTCCGGGGAAGCATATCTGGCCGGCATGGTCGTCGAGGTGCGCCGTGCGCTGGGTAAACAGGATCTTTATCCCTTCTGCGCGGTTAACGAGCGGTATCAGGACTGCCGCCGCGGTAACGCGCGCCTCCGGCGGCAGGGTCACGAGATGCAGATCCTCCGGGACCGGACGCGGAGCTGGCAGTCTCAGTCTTTCCGCGATGGTCTCGCGTGTAAGAGAGCATCCCGGGCGAGGATATTCCGTGGGTTTCGGTGCGGGCACGATTCGGTTCGTAACGCCTTAAAACTCTTGGTATTTTACTCGCCATCCAGCCGGCGGCCATTCCCGGCGCAAGAGGACGTGGGGCCGCGCTTCGGTACCCGTCATTTCGCGCTCCCGGCGCCGGCAGTTGTCTCGCCATGGTAGCTGGCTTACACTAACTTCGTTCGCAAACTTACCTGGGAGGAACGAATGAAGACACGTAGCATCGTTGTGGCGGCATGCCTGGCGCTTGCGAGCGGCACCGCGCTGGCGTTTCACTGCCCGGCCGATATGAAGAAGATCGACGAGGCCATGGCCAAGAACCCGAAGCTTAGCGACGCGCAGGCTGCCGATGTGAAGAAGTTCCGCTCGGAAGGGGAGGCGCTGCACAAGGCCGGCAAGCATCAGGAGTCCGTGGACACTCTGGCCAAGGCAATGAAGATACTGAACATCCAATAAACCGGACGCCGCGCGCCGGTTTATCTCCGCGCGTTCGAACGGACGAGTATCTTGCCGCTCACCGCGCGGCATCTTCCAAGAAACCCCGCCGTCCCGGCGGGGTTTCTTTCGTACCTTAGCCGCCCTCCGATTCGGGCGCCCGATCGAGGCGATACAGCCCGGCGATGAGCGCTGCTGCCGCGAGAAGCATGAAGTGCGGGCCGAAAAACCAGAAAACGAGCGGCACGCAGAAGAAAAAGGCGCGGGTGCCGAAGGTGTAGTAGCGGCCGGCCCGGTTGAGATAGCCGGCCACACGTCCGGGCGCCAGCGCTTCCAGGCCGTGGACCACGGGCACGTTGATCATGTAACCAACGTGATTGAAGAATCGCACCGCCATCGAGAAGCAGAAAAAAGCGAAGAAAAAGTCCGCAAGCAGGAGTATCAGCTTGAGCGTGGTGAGCCGGGGATCCATCGTGCCGATGTTCAGTGCATGCCACAGGCTTGCGCTCCGTTCCGCGCCGCTCAGGCTGAGCGTGCCTATCATCAGCAGTATCGCCGTGGACGCCATGAAGCTCGCCGCCATCACCGAATTGCGCAACGTCTGTATCGCGAGCACGTCCATCTTGCCGCTCGCCATCACCGTTTGCACCCAGCGGGTGCGCGCAATCGTGTTCACGGCGTGCACGGTGAAGTGCGGATCGCGCTTGAGCTGCCATTGCAGGTAGCGATGGTAGGCGGCAACGAGCCCGATCGAGAGCAGCAGCGCGGCAGCGTCCAGCCCCGGTATCATGCGTGAGGCATCCCGCTCTTCATGAGAGATCCAGAACGTTCGTGTCTAGGCGCTATGCTACAGCGGGAGCCAAAGAAAAGCGCCGGGCACTGGTCAGCGCCCGGCGCTTCGGTCGTTTACCGCAGTATCCGCTCAGCCGAGATCGACGGGGATAAACACCCTGGACTCGTCGCGCTGCACCAGCAAAGCGACACGCTTACCCGACTTTCCGACCATGCCCCGCAGCTGCTCGGCATCCTTGACCGGCTGATTGTTGAGCGCCAGGATGATGTCGCCGGGCTGCAGACCGGCACGCGCAGCGGCACCGTCGACGTTTTCAACCAGCACCCCGCCGTTGACGCGGGCTTCCTTCTGCTCCGCCGGGGTCAGCGGCCGCACGGCCACGCCGAGCCGGCCCTGCTCCTCCCCGCCCGACTGGGCAGCAGCCACCTTCTGAGGCGGCATCTCGCCCACGGTTACAGTGACCTCTCGAGTCGCGCCCTTGCGCCAGATCTCCAGTTTCGCGGTCGAGCCGGGTTTGACGTTGGCGATCCGACCCGAAACGTCCATCGATCCCTGTATCTCCTTGCCATCGACCTTGAGAATGACGTCGCCGGGCTCGATGCCCGCTTTGGCTGCTGGACTGTCCTTCTCTACCGACGACACCAGAGCCCCGGCCGGCTTCTTGAGCCCGAACGACTCCGCCAGAGACTGGTTCACTTCCTGGATCGTCACGCCGATGCGCCCGCGCGTTACCTTTCCATACTGGACGAGCTGGCTCTGCACGTGGGCCGCCACATCGATCGGGATGGCGAAGGACAGGCCCTGATAGCCGCCGGTGCGGCTGTAGATCTGCGAGTTGATTCCGATCACTTCGCCCTTCATGTTGAACAGCGGGCCGCCGGAATTGCCGGGGTTGACCGCCACATCGGTCTGTATGAAAGGCACGTAGGTGCCATCCGGCAGCGCGCGAGCCTTGGCGCTCACGATTCCGGCCGTCACCGAGTTCTCAAATCCGTAGGGCGAGCCGATGGCCACCACCCACTCCCCGACCCGCACCGCAGACGGATCGCCGATCTTCACTGTGGGCAAATCCCTGGCGTCGATCTTCAGCACCGCGACGTCCGTCTGGGGGTCGGTGCCGACCACCTTGGCTTTGAACTCGCGCTTGTCGGTAAGGCGGACTGTCACCTCCGATCCGCTGCTCACCACATGGGCGTTGGTAAGAACCAATCCGTCGGAACTCACGATGAAGCCGGAACCCAGTCCACGCATCGGCTGCGCGTCACCGCGCGGATTGGGAATCTGGAAACGCCTGAAGAATTCCTGGAACGGATCGTTCTGGTCGAACTCGCGGGATTGCGGCGCCTCGGCCGCGGTTCTCTGGACCTCGGTGACGCTGACGTTGACGACGGCCGCTCCGTAGCGCTGCACCAGATCCGCGAAATCCGGCAGCACCTGCGTGGCGACCGGTCCTGTCTGCGCGGCAGCCGGCGTGGCCGCATGGACTGCAGCCGGCTCGTACAAGCGAATGCCGCCTGCGGTAAGAGCCGCGACCACGGCGGCAGAGATTACTGCACCTGCTATGCGCTTCTGTTTCATGACCCTCTCCGTAGTAGTAGGTTGCGAGGGGTCGAGAAACCGCGCACGTCGCCAACTTGACGAGAGCAGACACACAGCCTGTCGGACGCGGACCAGCTTGAACGGCAGCTCACGGACTGCCTCGGTGGACCCCGCCCCTCTTGAGCCGGTTGGACCGCACTATGGTCAAGGCGTTCGCGGCTGAAAGTCGAGGGTGTAACAAAATGTGTCAGATCACCAGGGTATAGGCTTGCGATCGCGGAAAAATCCGCCTGTGGGGCCGCCGTCGGGCAAGGTGGCGAGCCAGACCGCCGTATCAGCGCCCTGCTGCACCGTGCGCGGAGCGGTGGGACCTCCCATATCCGTCTTCACCCAGCCCGGACACATCGAATTCACGAGGATGCCGCTGGCTTTCAGGTCCGCCGCGAGTATGCGCGTCAGCGCGTTTAACGCGGCCTTGGATACGCGGTAGGCAGGCGAGCCGACCCCCATTTCGGAGAGCTGCCCCATGCCGCTCGACATATTGACGATGCGCCCATAGCGGTTCCTTTTCATGAACGGCACCAGCGCCTGCGCAAGCGCGAGCGGTCCCAGGACGTTGGTTTCGAGCGTCTCGCGATAGGTCTCCGCCTTCGAATCGAGGAAGCGCGAGCCGCGCGGATCGGCGAGGATGCCTGCGTTGTTCACGAGAATGTCGCAGCGTTTACAAGCGTCGTCGAGCCAGCCTGCAAACGTCATGATGATCTTCTCATCCGTGACGTCCAGCTTCTGGCATTCCACGTCCAACCCCTCGGCACGCAGCACCCGCGCGGCCGCGTTTCCCTTTCTGGCGTCACGTGCAGTAAGGACGACGCGAATTCCCTCGCGGCGTCCCAGCTGCCGGCAAATCTCCAGTCCGATGCCGCGATTTCCTCCGGTGACGACTGCTATCCGGCGCTCACTCATATATGCACACTAAATGAGCCGCAGATAAACACAGATAAACGCGGACAATAATCACAGCCGCACCTTCCTGCCCGTTGCAGCTCTCACATCGAATCGCACCATGAAATCGGCTTTGCGGCCTGCCTCGATGGCATCTATCCATCGAGTAAGAGAGCCGCTGTCCATGCGCCAGAACGTTTTGCACTGCTCGAGGAAGCCCACGACCGCGCGATTACTCCCGTGCGCGAGAAGCGCCTCCGCCAGCCGCGTAGAAGGACCAAAGGACATCAGTTGTGGTGAGTCTACGCCGCGACATGAGGCAGCCAGATGCCGTTCCGCAGCCGCAAGCCGACCTTGGTCCGCAGCAACGAGGCCCAGCACGGTATTGCCGTGGTGGATCGCGTTCCCGTAACTCCACGTTCCAGTGTGTTCGCGAGCGCGAGCCAGCAGGTTGCGTGCATACCGCGACGCCACTGCGAGCCGCCGGGCTTCGTACGCAGCTTCGGCCAGATCCGGGAGCAGATAGTAGCGCTGCTTTGCACTCGATTTCGCCTCGGCGCGGATGTACTCGTGCAGGGCCTTGCTTGCCCAATACCGTCTCTCGGCCGGCTTTTGCCAACGCCCATGCAAATAGTAGAGTCGCGCGAGATCTCCGTGCCAGTCCGGATTATGGGGTTCGAGACCCTGCAAGCGCCGCAACACCGCTTCAGCCTTGCGTAACGACCCAGTTCCTGAATAGAACCTCGCAACGTTGCGCAGCACAGCGCTGTCCCGCGGGAAGTGCACGCGATGGTGGTCCCAGATACGCTCGATTTTCCGAAAGCAAGGATCGATTCTCCTGTGCACCGCCACCCAGGGCGAGCCCGAGACCTTGATACCGGGATAATTCCGAATCAGCCAGACGGCGTGCTCGCAATAATTGGGGTCCTTCAGGTTGCCAAAGCGTCGCTGGCTAAGGTAGCCGAGGAGCTTTACGCGCGCTTCGAGATTATGCGGATCCGCGCGCAGCGTGCGCTGCAGGAGCGCGGCTTTGTCCGGATCGAACGTGGTGCCATTGAGGGCCCAAGTATCTGTCCGGTCTTCGACAGCGCGGGGTTTGGTTCTTCCCGTTACAGCGGTCGTGTTGGTGCCCGGCCGTTTCATCGCAGCTTTCTCTCAATAGACTAGCCGTCCCAACAGCTCACGCGGGGCGCTCCGCGAGGCGGTCGTAGCACGTCCGCACGTGGGGCACCACGGGAAGCCCCATTCCGAAGTAGCGATTGAGCGCGGTCGTGGCGGGAATATCCCCATCATAAGCGTGTCGCCCGCCAGGAAGTCTCGCGTCTCGAGATGCGCATCGAGTGCGCGACGACGAGAACCCGTCCGTTCGGGTTCATGGCCCGGAACGCGGGCGCATCGAGTCCGCCCGCTGCTCCGCCGACGTCGATGTGCTCGTGCGTCGGTCCGAGCTCCCCTATGATCCACAACACCTTCTGCACGTTGAACGCGCTGCGCCTGCCCCGGACCTTCAGCATCCGCTTCCCGCCACTCGTCACTCGTGAGTCGTCACTTCTTGACGTTTCCCACCATGTCCTCCGGCCGCACCCACTGGTCGAACTGCCGCTCCGTTACGTAGCCGAGCTTGAGCGCCGCCACCTTGAGTGTGGTGCCTTCCTTGTGCGCCTTTTTGGCGATGGCCGCCGCCTTTTCGTACCCGATGTGCGGGTTCAGCGCCGTCACCAGCATCAGTGAATCGCGCAAGAGCTGCCCGATGCGCTTGCGGTTGGGCTCGATGCCGGCGGCGCAATGCCGGCCGAAGTTCTCGCAGGCGTGCGCGAGAAGCTTCGCGCTGTGGAGAAAATTGCGGATTATCATCGGGCGGAATACGTTCAGCTCAAAGTTTCCGGAAGCGCCGCCGAGATTGATCGCCACGTCGTTACCGAATACCTGGCAGCACACCATCGTCATCGACTCGACCTGGGTCGGATTCACCTTGCCCGGCATGATCGAGCTGCCCGGCTCGTTCTCGGGAATCACGAGCTCGCCAATGCCGCTGCGCGGACCGGAAGCGAGCCACCGGATGTCGTTGGCGATTTTCATCAGCGCGGCCGCAAGCGCCTTCAGGGCACCGTGCGCGTTCACCAGCCCATCGCACGAAGCCAGCGCCTCGAACTTGTTGGGAGCGGTGACGAACGGCAAGCCGGTAAGCCTGCGGACCTCCTCGGCGACTTTGGCCGCGAATTCCGACGGAGCGTTGAGTCCCGTGCCAACAGCAGTGCCGCCCAATGCGAGCTCGTACAGGTGCGGCAGCGTGGCCTCCACGTGCGCGAGCCCGTGGTCGAGTTGCGACACGTAGCCCGAGATTTCCTGGCCCAGCGTGAGCGGCGTCGCATCCTGCAGGTGGGTGCGGCCGATCTTGATGATCTTCGCGAAGCTGCGGGCTTTTCCGTCCAGCGTTCCGCGCAGCCGTCTCACCGCCGGCTTCAGCTCCCGCTCCAGCGCGATAACCGCGGCGACATGCATTGCCGTCGGGAAAGTGTCGTTCGAGGACTGGCTCCTGTTCACGTCGTCGTTGGGATGAATGAGGCGCCCCGCATTGCTCCCGCGAGCCAGAATGTCGGAGGCGCGGTTCGCCAGCACCTCGTTCACGTTCATGTTGGTCTGGGTGCCGGAACCGGTCTGCCAGACCACGAGCGGAAAATGCTCGTCGAGCTTGCCTGCGAGGGCCTCGTCCGCCGCTCTGATGATCGCCCGCCCTTTCTCCAGGGCCAGCGTGCCCAGCGCGACGTTGACCGCGGCCGCTGCCTTCTTGACCAGTACCTGCGCGCGGACCACCTCCATTGGCATCGTTTCGCCGGGAAAGTGGAAGTGCGCGAGACTCCGCTGCGTCTGCGCGCCCCACAGCTTGTCGGCGGGCACCTCGATCTTGCCCATGGTGTCGTGCTCGATGCGGACTCTCTTCCCCATTTCCGACCTCGGGCGATGGGCCATCAGCAGTGAGCGGCGAGCGGGAAAAGCACTGGGTCTGCTCACTGCCTGCCGCTCACGGCTTACCGGGCAGCGCGCGCTGCCCGTCGCGCGGCACCCCGGCATCCACTACGGTGAGCGCCGTCATGTTGACGATACGCCGTACGGTCGCCGATGGGGTCACGAGATTCACCGGCCGCGCGACGCCGAGCAGGATGGAACCGACCGTTATCCCGTCGCCGGCGGCGGTCTTGAGCAGATTGAAAGCGATGTTCGCGGCATCGAGCGTAGGCATCACGAGCAGGTTCGCCTCGCCCCTCAGCCGGGAATGAGGAAACACCTGCCTGCGTATTTCCTCCGATAGAGCCGCGTCTCCGTGCATTTCTCCTTCCACCTCGAGCCCGGGCGCCAGCGCCTCGAGCAGTTTGAGCGCCTTGCGCATCTTCACCGCCGTCGGCGTGTCCGCGGCGCCGAAATTCGAGTGCGACAGCAGGGCGACCTTGGGCACGATGCCGAAGCGGCGGATCTGCTCCGCCGCGAGCACCGCCATCTCGGCAATTTGTTCGGCGGACGGGTCGAAGTTGACGTACGTATCGCAGATGAAAACGGTGCGCTTCGGCAGCAGGAGACCGTTCAATGCGGCGTAGGCCTTCACGCCGGGCCTCAGCCCGATCACGTGATCGATGAAGCGCAGGTGACTCTCGTAGCGTCCGACGACGCCGCAGAGCATGGCGTCGGCAGCCCCCATATGCACCAGCATCGCGCCTATGAGCGTGTAGCGACGCCGCAGCTCCAGCCGGGCGATCTGCGGGGTCACGCCCTTTCTCTCGGCGAGGCGATGATAGACCGCGGAATACTCCTGGTAGCGCGGGTCGTTACTGGGATCGACCAGCTCGAAGTCCCGCTCCCTCGTCAATCTCAACCCCAGTCGCTCGATGCGGGCCTCAATTACCGCCGGCCGGCCGATCAGGGTAGGCCTGGCCATGCCCTCGTCCACCACGACCTGCGCGGCCCGCAGTATCCGCTCGTCCTCCCCTTCGGCATAGACGATGCGCTTGGGCGCCGCCTTTGCCGCCGTGAAAACCGGCTTCATGATGAGGCCGGACTGATAGACGAACTCGTTCAACCGCTGGCGGTAGCCCTCCAAGTCGGCGATCGGGCGCGTCGCAACACCTGATTCCATCGCGGCCTTCGCGACCTCGGGCGCGATCCTCGCGATCAGGCGCGGATCGAACGGCCGCGGAATCAGGTAGTCGGGCCCGAAGCTCAAATTGTCGCCGCCGTACGCGTTCGCGACGATATCGGACTGCTCCGCCTGCGCGAGCGCTGCGATGGCCTTGACCGCCGCCAGCTCCATCTCGCGCGTAATCGCAGTCGCGCCGACATCGAGCGCGCCGCGGAAGATGAACGGGAAGCACAGCACATTATTGACCTGGTTGGGATAGTCGGAGCGCCCGGTGGCGATCACCGCGTCCGGCTTGACTGCCTTTACCGCTTCGGGCCGGATTTCCGGTTCCGGATTGGCCAGCGCAAGGATCAGCGGCCGCTCCGCCATTTTCCTCACCATCTCGGGCTTCAACACGCCCCCCGCCGAAAGCCCGAGAAAAATGTCAGCAGCGGCTATCACCTCGCTCAGAGTCCGCGCCTTGGTGTCGACCGCAAAGCGCTCCTTTTCCGGATCCATCTCCTCCTGGCGGCCCTTGTAGACGACACCCTTGATGTCGGTCACCACGATATTGGCCGGCGGCAAGCCCATGTCCACCAGCAGTTTCAGACAGGCCAGAGCCGCGGCGCCCGCACCGGACGCCACGAGCTTGACCTGCCCCAATTGCTTGCCGACAACCTTGAGGCCGTTCAGGATCGCCGCGCCCACGATGATTGCGGTGCCGTGCTGGTCATCATGGAATACCGGGATCTTCATGCGCGCGCGCAGCCTGCTTTCCACGATGAAGCATTCCGGGGCCTTGATGTCCTCGAGGTTGATGCCCCCGAACGTGGGCTCGAGGCTGGCGATGATATCGACCAATTTGTCGGGATCCCGTTCGTTCACCTCGATGTCGAACACGTCGATGCCGGCGAACTTCTTGAACAGGACGCTCTTCCCTTCCATCACAGGCTTGGCCGCGAGCGGGCCGATCGCTCCCAACCCGAGCACCGCCGTGCCGTTGGTGACCACGGCCACCAGATTGCCGCGGGCGGTGAGGCTGCGCGCTTCGCTCTCGTCGGCCGCAATCGCCTCGCACGCGAGCGCAACACCCGGTGTATACGCCAGGGCGAGATCACTCTGATTGACGAGAGCCTTGGTGGCGGCTATGGAAATCTTGCCGGGGACGGGCAGGCGATGGTAATCGAGCGCCGCGTTGTGGAATTGATCGTCCATGGTTGGAGACTCGGTGATGACGCGTGTGGAACGGCGCTAGTCCATTTCCAATGCGCGTGGTTAAACCGGCGCGGCGCGCGCGGCTTCAACAAAAAATTATACAGCACGTTCCGACCCGCTCCTGGGAGAGCCTCCTCAAGGTGCGCGACGTAGCGCGCCAGCACCAGTCATGGGCTCACATCGAGGCGAGCAAGGCCGTCGTGCGCCTCATCACCCTGCAGCGCTTGCACAGCGCGCGCACGGTGCCAAGCGCGCGCCGCTTGCGCACGACGTAAGGCAGCCCTTGGACCATACGCGGCACGACTTCGGGCATTACACCCGGCGCGGGAGCTGTGCTATGTTCCCCCTGTCCAGAAATCCGACTTCCTCATGGCCGATATTTCCCATCCGCCGCGCGCCGAGCTCTATCCGGAGATCGAACCCTACAGCGCAGGCAAGCTCAAGCTCGACGGCCTGCACACCATGTACTGGGAGCAGTCGGGCAATCCGCATGGCATCCCGGTGCTTTTTCTGCACGGGGGACCGGGGGCAGGCGCGGCGCCCGCGCACCGTCGCTTCTTCGACCCGGGCTACTACCGCATCGTGGTCTTCGATCAACGCGGCGCCGGACGTTCGGCTCCGCTCGGGGAACTCAAGGACAACACTACCCCGCACCTCATTTCCGACATCGAGCGGCTCCGGCACCATCTCAAGATCGACCGCTGGCTGCTTTTCGGCGGCTCCTGGGGAAGCACGCTCGCCCTCGCCTACGGCGAAGCCTATCCCGAGCGCTGCACCGGATTCGTCTTGCGGGGCATTTTTCTCTGCCGTCGCAGCGAGATCGACTGGTTCATCTACGGCTTGCGCAGTTTCTTTCCCGAAGCGTGGCGCACGTTCGCGGAAGTGATCCCTGAAGCCGAACGCGCCGACCTGCTGCGCGCTTACTACCGACGTCTTACCGATCCCGACTCCAAGATGCACATGACGGCGGCGCGGGCGTGGAGCAGCTACGAAGGCGCGTGCTCGACGCTGCTGCCGAGCCCCGATACCGTCGCTTACTTCGCCGGGGACACGGTCTCGCTGGGACTGGCGCGCATCGAGGCGCACTACTTCAGCCATGACATATTTCTGCCGCAAAATGCCCTGATCGCGAGCGTAGGACGGGTGCGCCACATTCCCTGCACCATCGTGCAGGGGCGCTACGATGCCGTATGTCCCATCGTCACGGCCGATGACTTGCACCGCGCCTGGCCGGAGGCGAATTACATCGTGGTTCCGGCCGCCGGGCACTCGGCGTGGGAACCCGGCATCAGCGCGGAGCTCGTCAAGGCAATGGAGCGATTCAAGAATCGGCGATGACGCCATGAAGAAACCCGTCTGCGTCGTATGGATGAACGAGGCGCATGTCTACGAGCGGGCGCTCGCGCGTGCCGGGCTGGCGGGTCGCTTCGAATTGCATGGCGTGCGCTCCGACCAGGCGATTCCTGCCGACCTTGCAGCACGTTGCGAGGTGCTGGTCGGCTGGCGACCGGCCCCGGGTCTGCTACTGGGTATGCCGCGGCTGTGCTGGATCCAAAGCTCGACGGCGGGCATGGACCAGTGGCTCTCGAGCCCGGGCCTGCGCGAGGACGTCGTGCTCGCCTGTGCGCGCGGGTCGCACCGCGTCCAGATGCCGGAAAACATCCTGGGAGCGCTGTTCTTCCTCACGAAACCGCTGATGCAGTGCGCGTTGGAGCAGCGCAGCAGCCGCTGGACCCGGCGCGTCTCGGAGCCGCTTGCCGGCAAGACTCTCGGCATCCTCGGTCTCGGCGCGATCGGACAGGAGCTTGCGCGCAAGGCCGCCGCGCTCGAGCTCAAGGTTATCGGCACGAAGCGCACCCCGGGGCCGGTCGCTCATGTCGCAGAAGTACATCCACCGGAAGCCACCGACGAGGTGCTCGGGGCCTCCGACTTCGTGCTGTTGCTGCTGCCGTCGACGGCCGAGACCGAGAATTTCATGGATGCGCGGCGGCTGCGCGCGATGCGGCCCGGCGCGTGGTTGCTCAATTTCGCGCGCGGCGCGCTGATTGTCGATGCGGATCTGGTCGAGGCAGTGCGGTCGAAAACCATCGCCGGCGCGGTGCTTGACGTGTTCCGCAAGGAGCCCTTGCCCGCCGATCACCCGTTCTGGACAACCGAGGGTATCGTCGTGCTGCCGCACATCGGGGGGCTGCACCCGGCGCGCGATGAAGGTGTCGCGGAGGTATTCGTCGCCAACGCGCGGCGCTTCCTGGCAGGGCAGCCGCTGGCAACCCAGGTCGACCGCGTACTCGGCTACTGATGGCGCCAGCATCGCGCCGACCCGCCAAAAAGAAACCCGCGCATCGCGCGGGCTCGTCATCCGTCACCCGTCACTCGTTACTGCTACGGCAGTAGCACCGTCGATCCCGTAGTCTTGCGCGACTCGAGGTCGGCGTGCGCTTGCGCCGCCTCCCGTAGCGGATAGGTCTGATTGATCGCGATCTTGACCTTCTTGCTCTTCACCACCGAAAACAGCTCCTGCGCCGTCTTGACTAGATCTTCGCGCTTGGCGGTGTAGGTACCCAGCGTCGGCCGGGTCAAAAACAGTGAGCCCTTTGCCGATAGGATGAGCGGGCTGAACGGCGGTACCGCCCCCGACGCATTGCCGAAATTCACCATCAATCCCAGCGGCGACAGGCAGTCGAGCGAATCCATGAAGACGTCCTTGCCGACACCATCGTAGACAACGGGGACGCCCTGGCCCTTGGTGATTTCCTTGACGCGGTCGAAGAATTTCTCCCGTGACGTGACGATGACGTGTTTGCAGCCCGCCTTCTTCGCCAGAGCGGCCTTCTCGTCGCTGCCGACGGTACCGATCACGTTCGCGCCGAGATGCTTCGCCCATTGGCACAGAATCAAGCCGACCCCTCCCGCTGCGGCGTGCATGAGAATCGTGTCGCCCTTCTTGACGCGATAGGTGCGCCGGATGAGGTATTGCGCCGTCATCCCCTTCAGCATCATCGCAGCCGCTTCCTTGTCGTCCACGCCGGTAGGAATCTTCACCAGCCGGTCCGCGGGCCGCAGCAGCACTTGCGCATAGGCGCCAATCGGGCCGGCATAGGCCACGCGGTCGCCTACCTTGAATTCTTTGACCTTGGGGCCGACCGCCTCGATCACACCGGCTCCTTCCGAGCCGAGCGTGAACGGCAGCTGCATCGGGTAAAGGCCGCCGCGCTGATAGGTGTCGATATAGTTCAACCCGATCGCCGTATTGCGCACCCGGACCTGACCGGGCCCTGGGTCCCCAACCTGGACCTCTTCCCAACGCAGTTTCTCTGGGCCGCCGTGCTCGCTGATACGTATCGCATATGGCATCGGAATACTCCTTCTTGTAGTAGGTGGGACAAACTGCGGGAGCGAGGGATTAGACCATAGATTTCCCGCGCTCGCACCGCTTCCCCGGCTCCAAACGGGTGATTGAGCGCCCGCGGCGCCCAGTCACTTCTGCGGGCGGCGCAACAGTTCGGGCAGCAGCGCGTTCTCGAAGAGCGGCTCGCCCATCTTCTCGATTCGTTCGGGGCCGACGCGCGCTCGAATCTCCTCTTCTGTCGCCGCGGTTTTCCAGCTCTTGTACTCGTCCGGATAGACGCGCCCCAGCGCGGCGCCGAGGAGCGCAACGTAATTGACGACCCGGAACGGCTCGTGTGCCTCCAGCCCGCACATCATGCGCTGGCAGGAATGAAACACGGTCGCGACCGTGTCCACCTGGTGCGCACGCGCGTCATCGCACAGCCGCCGGGTAACGTCCTTCAGCGCTGCCGGCACCGGCACCAGCGCCGAGCACATGTGGCCGGGCGCGAGGTGTTCGGATTCGATCAGCGTCAAGCCGGGAACGAGCCGCAACAGATCGCAAATCAACTCGTTCAAGTCCGCCACCTCGTGAAAACCGACATGCCGGTGCAGCAGTACCCGCTGCGAAACTGGATGAACGAACGCGCGGGCGAGCCGCTCGCGGTTGCGATGCAATATCTGCACGAAGTGCGAGACGGTGAAATTGGCCTCTGTGTACTCGCCCATGAATTGATTCATGTGCCGGTGGCAGGACGGGCACCACGTGACTACTTTATCGGTTTCGAATGCATTGAATTTTCCTACCGTGCGCTTCGCCATGCCCTCTGCCGCCTGCAGGTTGGCGTCCTTCATGGTGCCACAGCAGTAGCCCGGCCCGCCCGCCGGCTCCGGCTCGATCCCGGCGGCGCGCAGCAGATCGATGGCGTAATGAATGATGTCGCCGTGGCGAACGACGTTGCACCCGTACCAGAATACGACGCGCTCGCTACTCATCCCTGATTCCTCATTCCTCGGTTCATCGATGCCACTTCTCGAGCTCCTCGGCGGTGAACTGCGTCTCAGCGAAGGCGGTAATGCGGCGGAAGAACAGCGGGTCATCGCGCCCTTCCATCTGGCGCGGGCCGCCAAGCGAACCCAGTGCACCCATGCGCGCAACGCGAAGCATCAGCATCGCATTGATGCCTTCGGGACAGGCCTTGATGCAAGTCGCAGATTGCGTGCAAAGCTTGATCCAGTCGAGCGCCTCGGGCGTGGCCGGGCTGCCCCTCAGCACCTTCAGCAGATCGCTGACCACGTCCGGAGCATTGGCCTGCGTAAGCCGCTCCGAGTACGGCGTCATCGGGCAAGCCTCGAAGCAGCGCGCGCAACGCGTGCAGCGAGTAAGGGTATCCTCGATGAACCCGTCAACGTAATCGCGGAGGGTATTCGGTTTGCTCATACGGTCGGCCGCGCGCCACTCGGAGGCAATCAAGAAAAAGTATGCTTTTTCACCGTGCGCGAAGCACGCGGGAAGCCTTCGCGACATCGCGCGGCTTTACCCAGAAAATCGCACCGAAGCGCCCGCTGCCGGCGGCGACTGCATCCATCGCCACCATGTTGATGCCAGCCTTGGCCAGCTTTCCGCAAATCGACGCGATCGCGCCGGCCTTGTCCCTCCCCTGAGCAAGAAACACGGTCTTCTTCTTGCTGACCTTCAGACCCAGCTTGCGTGACGCCCGGACGAACTTCGTGACGTCATAGGGGATGAAATCGACTTGCGCGCGACCCGCGTTCGGGAAGCCCGTAAAAGCGACCAGATTCACGCCGTGGGCCGAAAGGCCGTTTAACACGCGCGCCCCCTGGCCGGGGCGGTTCGGCGTCTTCATGCTGAAATAGGCGGATTTTCGAATACTCGTCGCCATGGCTGCCTCCTTTTTGAAAGTGTTTTCCGGGTGTCACCGCCTTCTCAGGTAGCGGCAGGCCTCAAGTATGCACCCTCCCGTGGCAGACCAAGAGGCTGGTTCTTCCGTCTCGACGTCATCGGGTTCATGGCGGGGCTCGCCGTAACGTCAGAAACGCGGCGATACTACCGGGAGTTATCCTTGGACAACCCGAAAGATTCCAAAGCAGCCTTCTGCATCTCCAGGGTCTTGATGGTCATCTGCACGAATCCGACGTTCAGGGTAAGCCAGGTTTCCACCGCCTTGAGCTCCGTGATCTTCTTCTCGATTTCCTCAATATTGGCGGTCGGCGCGATCATTCCGGGAAGAGGGAACGACAACGGGTTCCACATCTTCTGCATGAATTCGAACATGTCTTTGGGCAAGCCCTGAGGTTCGGCCATGGCAGTCTCCGGCGCCCGGGGATTTGGGCTACGCGGCTATTATGGCATTTTGGGATAACCCCTCGCGGAGATGCCCCTGCCCGGCGGGACGAGCGGTCCGGGACGGACAATTGCTAGAACCTATAGGTTCTAAGCAGTCACTCATCAGCCGCCAAATTGGCGGCGCCGCGCGAGCGCGAAGGAACGTTCACTCGAGTGGGGCGGCCGGTGGCGTGGCCGTCGCGGAGGTCCTCGTAAGACCCGCTCGTGAAGCAGCAGAAGGGGCTACGATCTGCTTCAGGCGCTGCTGCTCGTTTATTACTTTAGCTGTGTATTGATCGTCGCCATCCCCCAGTGCCCCGGCGTACATCTGGAGGGCGAGGCCCAGGTTACCGGTAATCCGCATGTACTCCTTCAGGATTTGCGCGCCGACCTTTATATTGGCAACCGGATCGAACACCGCCTTTTCCCCGCCGTATTCCTCGAGCTTTTCGGTGTGGTATTTCGGAATGATCTGCATCAGGCCCTTGGCGCCTGAAATGCTCTCGGCGATCGGATTGAAGCGCGACTCGATAGCAATGACCGCAATGATAAGCAGGGGGTCCAGCCCGACCTGTTGCCCCGTGCTGTGGGCCAGATGTACCAGGTCGTACGCGACATCCTGGGATACCCGGTAGCGCTTCGCCACAAAGTCGGACAAGGCGCGATAGCGCCTGTCTTCTGCCGGGGTGACATCCGTAACTGGTAGCGCCTGGGAGCTGCTTGCCGCCGGATCCTCAGTTCTATCGGTGGTTCCCGAGTATGCGGGCCGGTAGTCGTGATGAAGGATCAGAGCGAGCGCGCTAACGCTGGCCATCAGGACGACGACCGAAACGAAGCGGCGCGAGAGATCCGCAAATCGGCCGCGAGTTGCACTTGCTGGACGGGAGCTGATGTTACCCACGCGGACCGTGACCTTTCCTTTGCCGCGGCAGATGGGGTGCGAAACCCACCTGCCGTTACGACGGGGTAACAGCACACCCCTTCTCACTACGGGTCCGGTACCAACCACTATATGTAGTGGGCTTCCGCTAAAGACCGACTAATTCTAGGGCTCGCGGGGTGTACCGGCAATGATTCTTACAACACGCTTCAGCGCTACGAACGATGCAGCGGACCGGGATTCTATTGTGTTTCACCGATTACGTATATCTAAACTCCCCTTGAACGGAAATGGCTGCTGCAGTGCAGCTAAGGGTGGGCGCCGAATTTTGACTGGCGCCTCTCGCGCTGGTTCCTACTTTGATCTTTATATTTTTAAAACAATCAGTTAACTTGCTATCTCTCAGGGTTCGGCGTCCGGGGAGGGATGCCGCAAGCGCCAAAGCCGCAGCATTTCCTCGTAGCGCTCGAGAGCATCGTAGTAGCGATCATAGACGCAGGGAGAGCATCCCCCACCGCAACATTCTTCGGGCAGAGGCTCGCGCGGGGGCGTAGGTCTGGGATCCTCCGGGGACGAGCTCATTTCGCGAGCGTCGCAGGCAGCGGGTGGCTCGGGAACCGTTTTTTGAACTCATCAAGCATATCCTGTGCATCGGGGTCACGCCCGGCACGACGCAAGTCCTCGATGCGCTCTATCCATTTCTCCGGCGGCTGGCTCTCAAATCCGGACCAGATCGGCGCACGCTGCAACCGGGCAATGGCCCCAGGGCCGGCGTCTGGAGACGCCGCCTTCTGGCGCGTTTGCGGCGTTGGTACAGGCTTTGTGGGGGCCTCCGCCGCGGAATGGGTAGACTGATCCAACCTCGTGCTTGTTTCCGTGTCAGGCGCTCTTCTTTTTGCAAGGTTGTCCCTTTGCGGCTCCTGTCTTGCGGGCGGCGGTGGAGCCGCCATAGGCTTGGCAGCCTGTTCCGGAGCAAGGTACAGGTCCGATTTTGCCCTCGCTTCCGAGTCGGATTCCCTCTTTCTTGCCATTGCTTCGCCGTCAGGCACAGGCTTGGCGACAGGTGGGGGAGGAGAGGGCGCGGGCCGCCCGACGACCCTCCCCTCGGTGACGGCCCTGTCGACTTCGCTTGTCCCTGCCCTGCTATCCCGAGATTGTGGCAGCTGCGCCTCCTGGCGCCCTTCGCCGGGAGCCGAAGGTGCGGCCGGTGAGGAGGGCACCCTGGAAAGCACGGACTCCACCTGTCGTGACATGTCTTCCCGCAGCTTGGGCGCCGGTTGGTCTTTACCTGCGAAGGGGGCTGGCTTGGCGCCTGCGGCCGGAGGCGCCGGGGCAGGTCGTTCAACCGGCGCTTGCGGTGGAACGGGTGGAGTCTGCCCCGGTTGCGCGTCCCGTTGCCGGTCGCGGGGTAAATCGGGTGATCCAACCGACGTAGCAGGCGGCTCTTCCACTATCCGATCCGCTCCCTCGTCCCTCATCAGCACCACCACGGTCACGCTCAGTACTACAACCGCAGCGATGGAAAGCGGAGTGCGCCAGGTGCGCAGCACAGCCGCCGCAGATCGGGGTCTGGCGCGCGCCTCGCGCCGTGCGGCAGCGCGGATTGCGTCGTCAATACGCCCCGCAGGCTCGTCATGCACCCCGTCCGCATACGCACGATCGAGCAACGGATCGCGTGCGGGGTCCTCGTGCCCGTGGATGTCCCGCTCGTTCAGTGCCATTTGCTCATTCCCTGGCGCAATTTGGCGATCGCATAGCGCAAGCGGCTCTTTGCGGTTTCGCGCGAGACGCCGGTCGTCGCCGCTATCTCTTCGACGCTCATGCCGCCTTCCTGCTGCAGAAGAAACGCCTCGCGCTGAGTCGGCGGCAATTCTGTGATCAACGAGAGCAGTTCTGCAGCCTGGCGCTTGGCGTCGTACGCGGCGGCCGGCGGCGGGTTGCGGTCGTCCGCCAGTTCCTCGAGCACCGGACCATCCTCGGCGTCAAACGACTCGAGTTCGACGTGCCCCTGCTTGCGGTAATGGTCTACGAAGCGGTTATGCGCGAGTCGGTAGAGATACGTCGTGAACTTGGCCTGGACGGTATAGCTCGACCGCGCGCGGATGAGGTTCATCCACACGTCCTGAAACAGCTCCTCTGCCAGCGCCTGATTCCTGCACTGCCGCAGCAGGTAGCGGTAAAGCCCGCCCCTGTGGCGCGCGTAGAGCGCGTCGAAGGCACTCGCGTCGCCGTCACGATAAAGCAGCATGAGCTCTTCGTCGCTGCTCTCGGCGCTCCATGACATGGCGGGTTGCCAGTATGCGCGACGGTTTACATCGCGGCAACCCGACGATTCGCCAAGAGAGCTGGAATGAGTGGCGAGTGATGATGAGCGCTCGACAGCCAAGAACCACCCTCACAGTAGACTCCGCACCATAGGCGCCGGCTATCGTGGATCCGGAACAAACTGTCCGGGGAACGGTGTCGGGGATGCGATGCGGTTCCCTCGTATCACACCCATGGCGACGAGGTTGCTGTGAGTATCGTAGTGGATTGCGATGACTTCCTCGGGGGCCGCGGTGGCACGCTCGAAGTCGGTGTAGGTGACGCGCGAAACCTCGCTGCGGCCGTGGCCGGTACCCAGCGAGGAATACTTCTCGACCGGCGCGGGCGCGTACTGCGGCGGACCGGAGCTTTCGGGAGAGCGCGCTGCGCTGTCCGCGGCGGCACCGGCCTCGCTCGCCTGCGACGAAGGAGCTTCGCGGCGCGATCCGAACAGCGCATCGCGCGGAATACGGCCTACGGGCTCTATTTTCCTGCGAAAAACTGCGACCCCGATCACGCCGACGTTATCGGGACGGCCGGTGTGCGCAGCGTACGACTGCTGGTGCTCGGTGAAGAAAAATGCCGCTACACGCTGCAGGCTCTCGCGCCACCCCCTGATATCGAAGCTCTGATTCGATCCGAGCACGTAACCGGTCTGGTTCCAGTTGGCGGTTTCTCCGCTCACCGCGTTGACGCCGTCCACCGATACTACCGCGAGGAGGTCGGTCCCCATGCGGTTACGGACGCGGATCTGGTATTCGTTGCCCGGCTTGCCGACCACGTAGTAGCGTCCCTCGTGCTGGTAGACGGGGAGCGCGCGGTTCTCGCTTCGGTCAAAGACCGCGACGTCTGCCAGGTTGCCCACCGCCTCCGCGGTTCCGCACAACACTCCGCACAGGGCGAGCGCCGTGATCAGCGTGCCTTTCATGTTCCTTCCTCCTCGGTCAGAGCATCGACTCGATGCCCTCCTGTGAACGAGCCAACGATCGAAATGGGGTTAAAGCAGCTGGCTTGTAATGGGCCCGGACCCCCCGCTATACTCGACCAACCCCCAGGATTTTTGTCGGACCGGCCGGCAGGCCACTGGTCATTCCTGTCACAGCAGAAGGGTCGGAGGAGCTCTGACATGCCCAAGTTTTCCCCAGAAGCGATACGCACGGTTGCGCTGGTCGGCCACGGCGGTTCGGGCAAGACGACGCTCGCCGAGGCCCTGCTGTTCAAGGCCGGCGCCATTACCAGCCAGGGCAGCGTTGAAAAAGGCACGTCGGTGTGCGACTTCGATCCGCTGGAGAAGCAGTACCAGCATTCGTTGAGCACTGCGTGCGTGCACCTGCTCCATGGCGATACGCGCATCCATCTGCTGGACACTCCCGGCCTGCCCGACTTCATCGGGCGTGCGATCGGCGCGCTCCCCGCGGTCGAGACGGCGGCGATCGTGGTGAACGCCCAGAACGGCATCGAGATGATCACCAACCGCATGATGCAGTGGGCGCGCAAGCGCGATCTGTGCCGGATGATCATCGTCAACAAGATCGATGCGGAGAACGTGGATCTGCCGGGCCTGCTGACGAAGCTGCAGGCGGCTTTCGGCAAGGAATGCCTGCCGATCAACCTGCCCGCAGACAACGGCAAGAAAGTGGTGGACTGCTTCTTCAACCCGGCGGGGGAAGCTGATTTTTCCTCGGTCGGGGAAGCGCACGGCGCCTTGGTGGACCAGGTCGTCGAGGTGGACGAGGAATTGATGGCTGCCTACCTGGAAAAGGGCGAGGTTGCCCCGGAGGAGCTGCATGCCCCGTTCGAGAAGGCGCTGCGCGAGGGCCACCTCATTCCGGTCTGCTTCGTCTCGGCGCGCAATGGCGCCGGCATCGCCGAGCTGCTCGATGTGGTCGCCAGGTTGATGCCCAATCCGACGGAAGGCAACCCGCCGCAGATGGTGAGGGGCGAGGGTGAAAAGGCCCAGCCGGTGCGGGCCGAGCCCGACCTGAAGAAGCATGCGCTGGCGCACGTGTTCAAGGTGACGATCGACCCGTTCGTCGGCAAGGTCGGCGTCTTCCGCGTGCACCAGGGGACGATCACGAAGGACACTCAGCTCTACATAGGCGAGAGCAAGAAATCTTTCAAGGTCGGGCACGCCTACCTCGTGCAGGGCAAGGAGGTGGTCGAAACGGACGCGCTGGTGCCCGGCGACATCGGCGCAGTGGTCAAGGTGGAGGAGATCCATTTCGACGCCGTTCTTCACGACTCGCACGACGAGGACCACATTCATTTCGTGCCGCTCGAGTTCCCGACGCCCATGAACAGCCTCGCGATCGAGCCCAAGCGCCGCGGCGACGAGCAGAAAATCTCGGAGGGCCTGCACAAGCTCTCCGCCGAGGATCCGACTTTCCGCGTCGAGCACAATGCCGCGGTCAATCAGACCATCATCAGCGGGCTGGGCGACCTGCACATGCGCTACATCCTTGACCGCATGGCGAATCAGTACCATGTGGAGGTCGCCACGAAGCCCGTGCGCATACCGTACCGGGAAACGATCACGGCCAGGGCCGAGGGCCACCACCGCCACAAGAAGCAGACCGGGGGAGCGGGACAATTTGGCGAGGTATTTCTGAAGGTCGAGCCGCTGCGTCGGGGAACAGGGTTTGAATTCGTGGATCAGGTTAAAGGCGGAACCATCCCCAGCCAGTTCATACCGGCCGTGGAGAAGGGCGTGCGTCAAGTGCTGGACGGAGGACCGCTTGCGGGTTACCCGGTGCAGGACGTGCGCGTCACCGTGTACGACGGCAAGTACCACGACGTGGATTCCAAGGAAATCGCCTTCATCACCGCGGGCAGGCGCGCGTTCCTGGATGCCATCGCGAAGGCGCGCGCGATCATGCTCGAGCCCATCGTCAACATAGAAATCACGGCGCCCGAGGCGAACATGGGCGACATCGCGGGCGATCTTTCGTCCCGGCGCGGGCAATTGAGCGGGACGGACTCGCTTTCGCCAGGCACGCTCGTCATCAAGGGCAAGGCGCCCCTGTCCGAACTGAACAACTATCAGGCGCGGCTCAAGTCCGTCACCGCCGGGCAGGGCTCGTTCACGATGGAGTTCTCGCACTACGACCCGGTGCCGCCAGGCATCCAGAAGGACCTGGTCGCGGCTCACGCGAAGACCGCCCACGCCGAAGAAGAGTAAGCGGTAAGCAGGAAGCGGGTAGCGGTAGCTTTTCGCCAAGGCCCTGTCCCCTGCGGGGTCTTTACTCCCTGCCGCTTACTGCTTACCGCTCACCGCTTACGGATGGTTGATGGACGAGATCGTTCTCCGCGGCATGGCCAAATGGCCGAACGTGCCGGCGGTCTATGGCTGGCTCGCGCTCGACCGTCGGGGACAGTGGACGATCAAGGGCGAGCGCATCGCGAATCCGACGGTTACTGCGTTCATCGGCCGTAACTTCGAGCGGGACGAGCGGGGGTGCTGGTTCTTTCAGAACGGCCCGCAGCGTGTTTTCGTAAGGCTGGAATACACGCCCCTCGTGCTTCGAGTGCCGGGCGCGGAGAGCGCGCCCCTCGAGCTCGAAACGCACACCGGCAAGCGCGTAACCACCATCGAAGGGGCGTGGCTGGATGAAGAGGGCTCGCTGCTGCTGCTGAGCGAGCACGGCCCGGGAGTGCTGCATGATCGCGACTTGGACCGACTCACGCCCTGCTTCGTGGATGCGAACGGCAACCCGGTGGAAGAATCCGTGCTCGATAATTTGCTGGAGCTCACGGGTCACCAGCGGTCGGTGCCGCTGTGGCTCAGGTTGCGGGAAATCAACGTAAAGGTCGAGCCGATCTCGTCGCGCGAGGTACCGGAGAAGTTCTCCTTTGTTCGCGATCCGCAGCCCTGATGCGCGCAACGCAGCCGGCAGCGTCAACTTTGCGTAACCTTTGCGGGCTCGGCGTTGAAGCCGTTATCACGAATGCGGCCGCTGAGTGAATTTCCGATCGAGGCACGCCGCGCGGTTTGCGGCGTTCTCTGCGATATCGACGATACGCTTACCACCGGCGGGCATCTCACCGCTGAAGCGTATGCTGCTCTGGAGCGATTGCAGCGCGGGGGACTTGTCGTCATCCCGATTACCGGCCGGCCGGCGGGCTGGTGCGATCACATCGCCCGCATGTGGCCGGTTTTCGCGGTGGTCGGGGAGAACGGCGCCTTCTATTTCCGCTACGATCACGCCGCGCGCACCATGCAGCGCCGTTACATCGACGATGCACCGAAGCGCGCGGCATATCGGGCGCAGCTCGAGGCCGTGGCAAAGGAGATCCTCGCGGCAGTGCCCGGCGCGGCGCTCGCGGCAGATCAGCGCTATCGCGAGACGGACCTTGCAATCGACTACCGTGAAGACGTCGCGCCGCTCGCGCCTGAAGCGGTCGAGCGGATCGCCGGATTGATGCGGTCGCGCGGGCTCAGTGCGAAAGTAAGCTCTATTCACGTGAACGGCTGGTTCGGGGCCTACGACAAGCTCACCATGACCAGTACTCTCATTCGAGAAGTGCTCGGCACCGGTCTCGACGTGGCGCGGCGGAGCTATGTTTTCGTCGGCGACTCTCCCAACGACGCCCCGATGTTCGCCTGCTTCGCGCATTCCGTGGGCGTGGCAAACATCCGGGATTTCGCGGGACGGCTCGATCACGAGCCGGCGTATGTGACGTCCGCGTCCAACGGGGCCGGATTCTGCGAAGTGGCAGACCTCCTCCTCGCCGCACGCGACCTGGTTTAAGATTCGCGCTTTCCCCCGTCCATCTATACTTGGCGGCTTGGATTCCACCCAAACGAGGTAACAGCATGATCGATCTCAGAAGCGATACCCTCACCCGTCCGACCGAAGCGATGCTGGAATCGATGCGCGAAGCCACGCTGGGCGACGACTCGCGCGATGGCGATGCGACCGTGCAGAAGCTCGAAGCGATGGCTGCCGAGCGCATGGGCAAGGAAACGGGCGCCTACATGCCGAGCGGCACCATGACAAATCTGGTCGCGATGCTCACGCACGGCGGCCGCGGCGGCGAGGTCCTGCTGGAAGATGGCTCGCATACCCTCAACGCCGAATTGGGAGGCATCGCGAGCGTCGCGGGATTGTTCTACAAGGGAATCCCGGGCCGGCGCGGCGCGATGGACCTGGATCACTTCCGGGAAGCTATCCGCCCCACCACGCGCAATCAAATGGGCACAGCGCTCGTGTGGATGGAGAACACGCACAATCGCTCGGGCGGCTCGGTGTTGTCCCTCTCCTACATGAGCGAGGTAGCGAAAGTGGCGCGTGAACACGGAGTGCCGGTGCATCTCGACGGCGCGCGTATCTTCAATGCCGCCACCGCGCTGAAGGCGAAGCCGGGCGAGATCGCGCAGCACGCCGATTCCGTCTGCTTTTGCGTTTCGAAAGGCCTGTCTGCGCCGGTGGGCTCGATTCTGTGCGGAAGCAAGGCGTTCATAGAGCGTGCGCGGGCGTACCGCCGCATGGTGGGCGGCAACATGCGCCAGGCGGGTCCGGTTGCTGCCGCCGGCATCGTCGCGCTCGAGACGATGGTGGAACGCCTGGCCGAGGACCATGCGAACGCCAGGCGTTTGGCCGAGGGCCTTCACCGTATCGATGCGAGCCTCGTCAATCCAAAGGAAGTCGACAGCAATCTCGTCCGCGTGGAAGTGAAGAAGAGCGGCCGCCGCGCCGCGCACTGGTCGGCGGATCTCAAGCAGAAAGGCATTGCGGTGGCGCCGTGCGACATCTATTCGCTGCGCTTCGTCACCCACCGGCACATCTCTTCCGCGGACATAGATAGCTGCGTCGGCGCATTCGCGGCCCTGTGGAATCGGCAATAGCCCCGACTCGGCTGATGCCACCGAAGCGAAAGCAATGAGGGCTTGGCTCGCGCTTGCCTTCCAGCGGTCGGTCTGTGAACGCGCCATCAAGGTAGCGCTCGTCGTGGGTACCATCCTGGGCGTGATCAACCACTGGCACGCAGTGACCACGGGGGAATTCACGTCGGCGATCTGGACTCAAATTGCGTTGACCTATGTGGTCCCGTATTGCGTATCCACCTACGCCAGCGTACAGGCGATACGACATCTGGCAATGCGTGGCGATTTCGACCGGTGAAGCCGCCGCGCAAGCCGACGCGGGAAGAATTGCTCGCTGCCGCTGGAAAAACGATACCGGACGTTATCGCGCCTCGCCTAACGGTGCTCTTTTGCGGCATCAATCCCGGCCTCTACTCGGGTGCGACGGGCCATCACTTCGCGCGGCCCGGAAATCGCTTCTGGCCGGCGCTGCATGGAGCCGGCTTTACCGCGCGCCTCCTCGACCCTTCTGAAAAGCGCGAGCTCTTGAAGTCTGGGTTCGGCATCACCAATCTCGTCGCGCGCACGACGGTCAGCGCGGATGAGCTCGAGCCCGAGGAGCTGATCGCGGGCCGCAAGCGCCTGGAGGCTAGGGTCCGGCGCTACCGCCCGCGTGTCGTCGCCATGCTAGGCGTCGGGGCCTACCGGACCGCTTTCGCGCAACCGCGCGCCACGCTGGGCCGCCAGCCGGGCGGTCTCGCCGGAGCCGCGCTTTGGGTGCTCCCCAATCCCAGCGGCCTCAATGCCCATCATCAGCTCGCCGACCTCATCGAGTTGTTTCGCGCCCTGAGGCGATACGCGGGCGGGTTGCGCGCCCGCTGATCGAAGGCAACCGGTATCATGGCCGCAAAGCCAAATAGGGGGGTGGCGGCATGAGCTACAGCGCAGTAGGCGAGCGCGCGCGCAGGATCGTCATGGCGGTGTTCCTGGGGAGCCTCGCGGTTCACGTTGCCGCGCAGCCGGTTCAGCCCGTGCTCTCGCTCGCGCAAAAGGAGCAGCCCGCCCTGCTCGATACTCTCAGGGAACTCGTCTCGATCGAGTCCGGCAGCGCAGACCGCGAGGGGCTCGACCGGATCGCGAGCCTGATCGCCGGCAGGTTGAACGCGCTGGGCGGGAAAGTCGAGATAGTGGAGCCGGGTCCCGAGATCTACAAGATGTTCGACACACCGCAGCGCATCGGGAAAATGGTGCGGGCGACCTTCGCCGGCACGGGCTCGAAGAGAATCCTCCTCATCGCGCACATGGACACCGTCTATCCGCGCGGGATGCTCGCGAAGCAGCCGTTCCGCATCGATGGCGACCGCGTCTGGGGACTCGGCATCGCCGACGACAAGCACGGCGTCGCTCTCATACTGCACTCCCTCGCGATCCTCAAGGCGATGAATTTCAGGGACTACGGCACCCTGACCGTTTTCATCAACGGCGACGAGGAGGTGAGCTCGCCGGCCTCGCGCCCTCACTTCACCCGCTTCGGTGCAGAGCACGACGCGGTCATGTCCTTCGAGGGCGGCGGCGGACCCAAGGGCGACCAGATAAGGCTCGCGACGAGCGGCATAGCGGCCGCGACGATCACCGTGCACGGCAAGGCCTCGCACGCCGGATCGGCGCCCGAGCTGGGTGTGAACGCCTTATACGAGCTCTCGCACCAGGTGCTGCAGGCACGCGATCTGTCCGAGCCTGCGGTGGGGCTCAAGGTGAACTGGACGCTGTCCAAGGCCGGGATCGTGCGCAACATGATTCCGCCGGAAGCGCAGGCGCAGGCGGATATCCGCGTCGACCGCGTCGCCGACTACGACGGGATCGAGCAGAAACTCAAGGAGCGGATCAAGAACAAGCTGCTGCCCGACGCGCAGGTGGAGCTCGATTTCGAGCGCCGCCGCCCGCCGCTGCAGGCGACCGACGCGTCGCGCGCGCTTGCCGCCCACGCGCGCCGGATCTACGGCGAACTCGGCAAGGAGCTCGACGTCCGCGACCGAGCCTCGGGCGGCGGCACCGACGCGGCGTTCGCGTCGCTCGAGACCAAGGCCCCGGTCGTGGAAGGCTTCGGCCTGCGGGGCTTCGGGTCGCACTCGACCAACGCGGAGTACATCCTGCTCGAGTCGGTCCAGCCCCGCCTCTATCTCGCGGTGCGCATGATCATGGACATTTCCAGCGGCAAGGCGTCGCTCAGATAGGGTTAAAGCCAGACGCTCCGCGCCGGTTTAACCGGGAATATCCGGCCGAATCGGTCGGACGGGCTTCGGACCCCGCGGCCGCCTTTATTCATCCCGTGCGTAGTCCCCACGCTCTGGTGGCCCAGGAACTCCTGCACCAGTACGGATGTCGTAGCCGCCTTGCAGTTATTCCGGAGGATAGATGTCACAGCCAATCGAAACAGTCAACAGACTGACGGACGCACTCAATCGTGGCGACCTCGAGGCAGCCGCCGCGCTTTACGAACCGAACGCGGTGCTGGTCGTTCAACCCGGCGAACTCGCACGCGGATCACACGAACTGCGCACGGCGCTTGGTCGTTTCATTGCGCTGAGGCCTACGTTACGCGCGCAGGCGCAGCATGTTGTTGAGGCCGACGCCATCGCAATGTACATCGGTCGCTGGACCCTGCAAGGTACCGATCCGGCGGGTCAGCCGGTCTCCATGGGAGGTGAGTCCTCGGACATTTTGAGGCGGCAACCGGACGGGCGGTGGCTGATCGCAGTGGACAATCCGTGGGGCGGCCGGATCTTGGGGTAGCGTTGGCATTTTGCCCATGCCGCGGCTTGAGCGGCGATAGGTCATTCGTTCGAGCGCACGGCGTCCACTCTTGGCGTCAGATAATCTTCTTGCGTATGTAGGTTACCGCAACCTCCGCGACCACCACTACCGCCAGGATCGCCACCAGCACCATCGCTACGCGCGTCCACTGAAAGAGGTTCAACGCCGTGTCGAGCGCCATGCCGATGCCCCCGGCGCCGACGAGCCCCAGGACGATGGATTCCCGCACGTTGATGTCCCAGCGAAACAGGACGAGTGCCCAGAACGCCGGTGCGACCTGCGGCCAGTAGCCGTACACGACCAGGCTCGCCCAAGGCGCGCCCGCTGCACGCAGCGCTTCAATGGGCCCCGGGCTGGCCACCTCCAGCGCCTCGGAAAACAGACGTCCCAGGAAGCCGATGGAATGAAATGCTATCGCCAGCGTGCCGGCAAGCGCGCCCGGGCCGAATATCGCCACGAAAAGCAGCGCGAACACGAGCGTGTTGATCGACCGCGCGGCGACCAGCACGAAGCGCGCGAGCCAGTTGAGCCACGCAATCGGAGTCACGTTCCGGGCCGAAAGAAAGCCGAATGGGAGCGCCATCGCGATCCCCAGCGCCGTACCGACGGACGCAATGTGGATCGAGTCCAGCAGCGCCGCGTGTATTCCCTCCGGATAGTAGGCCGCATCCGGCGGCCACATCCGGCGGAACAGGTCGGCGATCTGTTCCGGCGCGTCGAGCACGAACTCCGGAATGACCTCGACGGTGCGGATCGACACCACGATCGCAGTGACGATGGCGAGATACACGGCGTAGCGCGCGAGCCGCTCCGTGGGCGTGAAGCGCCGCCATTCGCGCCGCGCAACCGCATCCGGCGTCATGCGCGAAATACCCTTTTTACGGAGTTGGTGAGGATTTCGCCGGCGATGATGAGCGCGATGATCGACACGATGATCGCGCAGACGAAATCGTAGTCGAAGCGCTGGAACGCGGCGAACAAAGTGCCGCCGATGCCGCCGGCGCCGACGATCCCGACCATGGTGGAGTTGCGCAGGTTCGCGTCGAGCTCGTACGAGGCGAAACCGATGAAGCGTGCGAACACCTGCGGCAGCACGCCGTAGGCGATCACGCTCATGAAGGGCGCGCCGGTCGCGCGGACCGCCTCGACCTGCTTCAGCGAGATCTCCTCGATCGCCTCGGTGAAGAGCTTGCCCAGGAAACCGACCGAGGCGACCGTCAGCGCGAGAATGCCGGCGAGCGCCCCGAATCCGACCGCCTTCACGAACACGATGGCGACGATGACGGGATGGAACGACCGGCACACGACCATCAGCATGCGGGCGGGCCACGTCACCCATCCTGGCATGAGGTTGCGCGCCGCGAGGAGGCTCACCGGCAGCGAAAGCGCGATCCCCAGCGCCGAGGCCAGTACGGCCATCTCCAGGCTTTCCTTGAGCCCCTTCAGCAGCAGTTCCCAACGCGCGAAATCGGGAGGAAAGAGCTTGGCGAGGAAATTTCGGCCGAATTCGAGACCGGCCAGGAAGCGCGCCGGCGTCAACTCTAGATGGGACAACGCGTAGGCGAGATACAGCGCGAGGACGATCCAGGCGAGCCGCACCGGCCAGTTCGGCACGAACGCCCGCGGGTGGGCCAGTGCGGGGGGAGCAGCACTCATCTTACGAAACCCTCGCGCAGTACCAGTCACGCTCCATCAGTCTCGCGGTGACAGCAAAGCGGTTGCAGTCGCGCATCTTTTCAGTGGAGCCAGTCCTCGCCGCCGTAGATCTGCTTGAGGTGGTCCTCGCTCAGGGCTTCCGGCGGGCCGTCGAACACCACGGCGCCGCCCGAAAGGCCCACCATCCGGCTCGCAAAACGCCGGGCAAGATCGACGTTGTGGATGTTCACGATCGTCGGAATGCCGCGCTCGAAAGTGAGCTCTTGCATGAGCGTCATCACTTCCACCGAGGTCTTGGGATCGAGCGAGGAAGTCGGCTCGTCCGCGAGGAGCAGCTTCGGCCGCTGCATGAGCGCCCGGGCGATGCCCACGCGCTGGCGCTGGCCTCCGGAGAGTGAATCGGCCCGTTGCTGCGCGTAATCGGCGAGGCCTACGGCCTCGAGCAGGGAAAACGCCTCCGTCACGTCATCCGGCGGAAAGCGCCGGAGCCACGCCTTGAATGGAGAGACGTAGCCGAGCCGGCCTGACAATACATTCTCTATTACCGTGAGGCGCTCGACGAGGTTGTATTCCTGGAACACCATGCCGATCAGCCGCCGCACTACCCGCAGCGATCGCCGCGAAAGGAGAGTGAGACTGCGGCCCTCGAAGACGATTTCCCCCGAGGTCGGCTCGACCAGGCGGTTGATGCATCGGATCAGCGTCGACTTGCCGGTGCCGGACGGACCAATGATCGCCGTGATCCCGTGTGGCGCGATCGTCAGGCTTATGCCTTTGAGGACGGGCTGCCCCCGAACGTATTCCTTGATCAGATTGCGGATTGCGAGCGCCGCCGCGCCTGGTGCCGAAATGGAGGCGGCGACGGGGTGCGGCGCCGCGCGGGACGCTGGGACCGTCAATTCACCACCGGCCGGAAACCCGGCAGCGGCCAGCCGTCATTTCTTTTCCGCCCCTTTTTTGGCGAGTGCTTCGGTTTCCTTCTTCGCCAGGTTGTCGAAGGCAGCCTTGTTGAACCTCTCGCCGCTACCCGCGGCGACCTGGCGCACGACCGCCCAGTCCTTTTCGTAGGTGATCGGAACGAAGCGGTCGGCTCCATCGAACGCCTTTTGCATCTCCGCCGGGAAGCGGTACTCGTAGAAGCACTTGAGCATCGCGTCGCGGAACTTGGGCTCGAGGTCGTGCGCATAGGCGAACGACGAGGTCGGGAAAGTCTGGCTCTTCCAGATAACCCGGAAATCGTCCTCCTTGATCTGTCCGCGCACCGCCATGCGCTTGAAAACGTCGGACGCGACCGGGGCCGCGTCGTAGTCTCCGGTGCCGACTCCCATGATCGAGTTGTCGTGCTTTCCGGAATACAGCACCTTGTAGTCCTGTTCGGGCGTGAGTCCCAGGGCGGGGAACAGCGCGCGCGGCGCGAGGTTGCCCGAATTGGAGGACGGCTGCACATGGGCGACCTTCTTGCCCTTGAGATCGGTGATCTTCTGGAACGGGCTGTCCTTTTTTACGATCAGCCACAACTGGTAGCCCTGCCATTCCTTCGCGTCGCCCTTCACGGCGAAGGGGACGGCGCCGGCCAGGTTCACCGCGAAGTTCGTCGGCCCGGTGGAAAAGCCGCCGACGTGCAATCGCCCGGAACGCATCGCCTCGATCTCGGCCGCGTTCGACTGGACCTGGTAGAAGACGACCCGCTTGGCCGTGCATTTACCGAGATGCTCGGTGAAAGGCTTGAAGATGTTCTCATACACCGCAGGGTCTTCTACCGGCGTGTAGGTAAACACCAGCGTGGACGGGTTTTTCCATTTCTTCGGGTCCTTGGGCGGATCGGCGACGAGGTCCTTGTTCTCGTCGCAGTAAAGGGCGTCGAGATCACCTCTATGCTTGCAATCGTCGGATTGCGCGTACATGGCGGTGCTTGCGACACCGAGTAGCAGCGCGGCGAGCACGCGCGCAGTTGCGGAAGCTAATATTTTCATGACCCCCCCTGGGCAGCCCATCGCGAGGCAGTGCGGACAACGGATTATAGGATCGAAACGAGGGCTACGAGGGCGCGCCGGCATCGTGCCGCGCGTCCGACATTAACGTATTCTTTTGGAAGAGAAATTCTCGTCGATCTGGTCCTGGAAGAAGCTGCCCGGGGAAGGCGCGTTCATGAAGCGCCGATGCACTTCGGGCGAGACCCCCGAGTATTGAACGATGGATCCGCTGGTGAATTCGATTTCGAGCACCTCCTTGCCCGCGTCGTAGCCGACGGAGCGGATATTGGACGCATTGACGTGCTTGCGGTCCATCGAGCCCTATAGATTGCTACCAGAGTGCTGCCAGTTCAAGCAAGTGAATTGTCGTTGAGCCAGGAAAGGGCCAGCCAGCTCGCGGTCTTCGTTCACGATGCACGCAGACGAGCTGCCGAGAACCGGCGACCAGCTGGTTGCGGGCGTCCTAAGGTTTGCTGATCATCGGAAACGGCCATGCACCGGGAACGACAACTGGCTGGGGGACCAGAGGGGCCGGCGTGGGCACAGAGGCCGGCTGCGGCGCTACCTTGCGCCCTCGTCTGGCCGCGCCCGGACGTCTGCTCGCCGTCTTTTTCTTGGCCGAGCCCCGTGCCGCATTGCGCCGGGCCGCTCTAGCTCTGCTTCGCTTCTTCTTCCCCGACCTCCTCTTCGCTCTCGCCATTCTGACCTCCTGTCAGTGACCCGCGCGGCGCACGGGCATGGACACGGGGACCACCGCTAATGCCAAGCCGCCTGCGCCGTGGTGACCAGATCCTTATACAGCACCTCGGGGTCCATGTAGATGCCGCCCCCCCAGGTAACGGTATTCGACACCGGATCGAACGCCACACGCGAGAACATGTCCTCGTCGCAGAGGGTGCGATAGGACTTCGTCATGACAATGTCCCCGAGATAGACCCGGCCTTCGAGTCCGTCGTCGAACCGGAGCCAGAGCGTATAGTTGCTCTCGGCGCGGCACTCGGTAATGGTGTGCATGTTGACTCTGCGGCTGCGGTAGCGTCGGTTCAACAGGCTCATTCCCAAGGGGTCCCCTCCTGTCGTGGTTGATGTATTTGGTCTTCCGCCGTCCACTGGCTCCCTGCGTCAATCCCAGCTCAGCGTACCGCCGGTCTGGTATTCGGTTACCCGGGTCTCGAAGAAATTTTTCTCCTTCTTGAGATCGATCATTTCGGCCATCCACGGAAAAGGATTGGTCGCACCCTCGAAGGGCTGGTCGAGCCCGATCTGCTGGCACCTGCGGTTCGCGATGAAGCGCAGATACTCCTTGAACATCGTCGCATTCAATCCGAGCACGCCGCGCGGCATGGTGTCTTCCGCGTAGCGATATTCGAGCTCCACCGCCTTCATCATGAGAACCCGGATTTCCTCGCGGAACTCCGGCGTCCACAGGTGGGGGTTTTCCATCTTGATGGTATTGACCAGGTCGATACCGAAATTGCAGTGCATCGACTCGTCGCGCAGGATGTACTGATACTGCTCGGCGGCGCCGGTCATCTTGTTCTGGCGGCCGAGCGCCAGGATCTGCGTGAAGCCGACGTAGAAAAAGAGCCCCTCCATGATGCACGCGAACACGATCAAGCTCTTGAGCAACTGCTGGTCGGTCTCCGGCGTCCCGGTCCTGAACGACGGATTGGTGAGCGTGTCGATGAACGGGATCAGAAACTCGTCCTTGTCGCGTATGCTCGCGATCTCGTGATAGGCGTTGAACACCTCGCCTTCGTCGAGTCCCAGGCTCTCGACGATGTACTGGTAGGCGTGGGTGTGGATCGCTTCCTCGAATGCCTGGCGCAGCAGATACTGGCGGCACTCGGGCGCGGTGATGTGCCGGTAGGTGCCGAGGACGATGTTGTTCGCCGCCAGCGAATCTGCCGTTACGAAGAACCCCAGGTTGCGCTTGACTATCCGGCGCTCGTCCTCGGTGAGGCCGCTCGGATTTTTCCACAATTCGATGTCCCGGCTCATCTGGATTTCCTGCGGCATCCAGTGATTGGCACACGCGGACAGGTACTTCTCCCAGGCCCACTTGTATTTGAATGGGACGAGCTGGTTCACGTCGGTGCTGCCGTTGATCACGCGCTTGTCGGCGACATTGACGCGACGCAACTCGACCGGATCGGTGAGCGAAGCACCGATCAAGCCCCGGGGCGGGAACGTCGTTACCGGATCGGCCGCGGGAAACGCGAGCTCCGAGCGTGCTGTCACTCCCTGTTGTTGCAACATCATGAATCTCCTTTATCGACCTTGTTGATGTCTTATTGGCAGGATTCGCAGTCGGGGTTGTCGATCGAGCAGAACTTCGCATCGGTCGCGGGAGCGGACAGGTGGCCATTGGCCGCGACGGCGTTCAGCTGGCTCGTCGTCACGGTCGACTTCTCGGCGGAGGTCGCTCCCAGCGTGCGCAGGTAATAGGTCGTCTTGAGCCCGCGCAGCCACGCAAGCTTGTAGGTCTCGTCGAGCCGCTTGCCCGACGCGCCCGCCATATAGATGTTGAGCGACTGCGACTGATCGATCCACTTTTGCCGGCGCGCCGCGCACTCGACCAGCCACTTCGGTTCGATTTCAAACGACGTCGCGTAGAGGCTGCGCAGTTCCTGCGGGATGCGGTCGATGGTGGCGAGCGAGCCGTCAAAGTACTTGAGATCGGCGATCATGACCTCGTCCCACAGGTTGAGCTGCTTCAGGTCGCGCACCAGAAACTCGTTCACCACGGTGAACTCGCCGGACAGGTTCGATTTCACGTACAGGTTCTGGTAGGTGGGCTCGATCGACTGCGCGAGACCGGTGATGTTGGCGATCGTCGCGGTAGGCGCGATTGCGATGCAGTTCGAATTACGCATCCCCACCTGATGGATGCGCTTGCGTAGGGCTTCCCAATCCAGGGCCATTGACATGTCGCATTCGACGTATCCGCCGCGCTCTTCGGCAACCAGTTTCAGGGTGTCGACCGGCAGAATTCCGCGATCCCACAGCGAGCCCTTGAAGGTCGAGTATGGCCCGCGCTCTTCGGCGAGATCGGTTGAGGCCCAGTACGCGTTGTAGGCGATCTGCTCCATCGAGCGGTCCGCGAATTCGACGGCCGACTGCGACCCGTACGGAATGCGCAGCAGGTGGAGGCAGTCCTGGAAGCCCATGATGCCGATCCCCACCGGCCGATGCTTGAAATTGGAGTTGCGCGCCTTGTTGACGTTGTAGAAGTTGAGGTCGATGACGTTGTCAAGCATGCGCATCGCGGTGCCGACCGTACGCTTCAACTTCTCCATGTCCATGCGGCCGGTCGCAAGGTCGAGATGCGCAGGCATGTTGACCGAGCCCAGGTTGCAAACGGCGATTTCGTCGGGCCCGGTGTTGAGCGTGATCTCGGTGCAGAGGTTGGAACTGTGTACCACGCCAACGTGCTGCTGCGGCGAGCGCAGATTGCACGGGTCCTTGAACGTGAGCCACGGGTGCCCGGTTTCGAACAGCATGCTCAACATCTTGCGCCACAGCTGCGTCGCGGGAATTTTCTTGTAGAGCTTGATCTCTCCGCGCACGCACTTCGCTTCGTATTCGAGATAGGCTTTCTCGAACGCCTTTCCGTACTTCTCGTGGAGGTCGAGCGTGTCCGACGGCGAGAACAGCGTCCACTCGCCGCCCTCCATCACGCGCCGCATGAACAGATCGGGCACCCAGTTCGCGGTATTCATGTCGTGGGTGCGGCGCCGGTCGTCTCCGGTATTCTTTCGCAGCTCCAGGAATTCCTCGATATCGAGGTGCCAGGTCTCGAGGTACGAGCACACCGCGCCCTTGCGCTTGCCGCCCTGGTTCACCGCGACCGCCGTGTCATTCACCACTTTCAGGAACGGCACCACGCCCTGGCTCTTGCCGTTGGTGCCCTTGATGTGGGCGCCCAGCGCGCGCACCGGCGTCCAGTCGTTGCCTATGCCGCCGGCGAATTTCTGCAGCAGCGCATTTTCCTTGATCGCCTCGTAGATGCCGTCCAGATCGTCCGCGACGGTGGTGAGATAGCAGCTCGCGAGCTGCGAGCGGCGCGTGCCGGAGTTGAACAGCGTCGGCGTCGAGCTCATGAAATCGAAGCTCGAGAGTACGTTGTAGAACTCGATCGCCCGCGCTTCGCGCTGGTCCTCCGGCTCGTTCAACGCCAGGCCCATCGCCACGCGCATGAAAAAGACCTGCGGCAGCTCGATACGGCGTCCCTGGATGTGAAGGAAGTAGCGGTCGTAGAGGATCTGCAGTCCGAGGTAGGTGAACTTCAGGTCGCGATTCGCGTCGAGCGCCGCGCCGAGACACCTGAGATCGTAGCGACCGAGGCGCTCATCGAGCAGGTCGGCGGCGATTCCCTGCCGCACGAATTGCGGCAGATACTCGGCATAGCGCGCGTGCATTCCGCTCTGGGTCACTTCCTCGCCCAGGGTTTCCAGACGCAGCGAGTGCAGGAGCAGCCGCGCGGTGACGTAGCTGTAGCCGGGGTCCTGCTCGATCAGCGCGCGTGCGGCGAGAACGAGCGACTTGCGGACCTCATCCATCGGCACGCCCTCGTAGAGGTCGCGCTGCATCGCCTGCAGAACGGGCTCGGCGCTCACCTCGCGCCCCAACCCTTCACAGGCTTCCCGTACCAGAGCGGCCACCCGGGCCAGATCGAGCGGCTTCAACACGCCGCCGTCGTTCACGTTGAGCACGCTTTGCTGGCGCGGCTCCTGCGCCTGCCGATCCTTGGCGCGCTCCTTTGCCCGCTCTTCGCGGTAAAGCACATAGGCGCGCGCAACGTTGTGCTCGCCGGCGCGCATCAGCGCGAGCTCGACCTGATCCTGGATATCCTCGATGTGGAACGTTCCGCCGGAAGGTTGGCGGCGCAGCAGCGCGCCGACTACGGCTTCGGTCAGCTTTGCCACTTGCTCACGCACGCGTGCGGAAGCCGCACCGGTGCCGCCGTTCACGGCGATAAACGCCTTCGTCATCGCGACGGAGATCTTTGCGGGCTCAAACGCGACGACCGCACCGTGGCGGCGGATGACCTTATGGTGCAGATACGGTGACTCCTGGCTGGCGGGACTCTCGGCGAGGCTTAGGGGGGCTACTGCGCCGGCGGATAGCGCGTCCGTCACTAACTGCATGAGCTGACTCCTTGAGTTATAGCTTTTTTACCCAAGGGGGGACGGTCTCCCTGCCCTCCCCCGATCCAGAGCGACTACTATATAAAAGAAACTACTATATGTAGTGGTTATTGAGAGCTTGTGTACAAATTCTAGTAGTCTCATTTGGATAAGGCAACAGTTTTGTGAACTATTTCTTAAACCCTCGCCCGGATTGGAAAAAATTCGCGGAAGGTGATGAAAAAATGGGCAAATATGCCTAAAAAATAAGCAGTTGCCACTGTTGTACAGATCGGCGGTAGCGGCCAGGTAGCTACGCTTCAAAAGCAAAGGCAAGTGGCGCGTGGATGGGTCTCCGGATAGGCCGTTATTCAGGTGGACTCGGGTGGGAAGCCCAGCGCCGGTGGGCCGATCAGAGCCAAAAAAAAGCGGCCTGGAAGGCCGCTTTTCCCGTTCAAATCGAACGTTGTTGGAGGGGAGGTGATTCGAGCATTCCTCGCGGAGAACCAAGATTCCGCGCTCTACGAACCCTGTCCTCCCCGACGTCATCTTGAGCAGAATGCATGCCAATTCTCTGAACGTATTGATAGGGTGGGGGTTTTGCGATCGGCAGCCATTGCTGCGCTGCACGGCATCGCCATTGCGACCCTGTCGCAAGTCTGCGGGGCAATTCGTTGAAACTTTGCATAAAGCGCATCGGCCGCAAGCTATGGTGAGGCTCGACTGTCCGCCCGAACAAGCGCGGATTTTCCGACGCCAGAGTTGATTTCAAGACACTGCGACGCGCCTAGCGCACATCGATAGCGAGCAGATGGTAGCGTTGACCGCCATGATCGAACTGGGTGATCTCATCCATGCCCAGACCCGCCGTGTGCACTCGCAGGGAGTGTGGATTGTCGGCGGCGACCAGTGTCACGGCATACTCGAATCTTCGGGTGAGACGATCCCGCAGGACGCCAAAGAGCTGGCGCAGCACGCCGCGACCACGATGAGACCGGCTGAGGCACACGGGCCCGTAGACGAACAAGCGCGCATCCGCGAGCGCTCGTCCCCGGTAAGCGGCCGTCGTGCAACAGCGCAACATGGCTTCGACCACAGGCGGCAGCGGCACCATGTCGACTCGGTGTGCACACAGATACCCGACAATGCGGGTGTCCTCGCGCACCACCATGATTCCAAGATCTTCGGCCATCGCGGCGATCTGCGACAGCGTGAATTCCGCGGAGAGAAACCCCTCTTTGCGCTCCTCGGCGGTCAGTTTTCCCAGATAGTTCGCCGCCTGCAGCGCAAGAATGCCCGCGTAGTCCTCCGGACCAGCGCGCCCGATTTCCACGATCAATCTTCCAACATCGCGCGGTAGCGCCCCCAGTCGAAATGCGGCCCCGGATCGGTCTTGCGCCCCGGCGATACATCGCTGTGCCCGACCATGCCGGTGATCCGATAGCGCATCGACAGCACTCGCGTGAGCTCGGCGAGCCGCGCGTATTGAGCATCCTCGAACGGCACGTCGTCCGTGCCCTCCAGCTCGATGCCGACCGAGTAGTCGTTACAGGAAGGCCTGCCCTTCCAGCTCGATACGCCGGCATGCCACGCCCGCCTGCGGCAAGGCACGAACTGCAAGAGCTCGCCGCTGCGGCGGATCAGGAAGTGCGCGGATACCCTCAGCCCGACGACGCTCGGGTAGTAGGCATGGGCGGTCGCATCGAGACGGTTGGTGAAAAGCGCTTCGATCGCGGCGCCGCCGAAACGCCCGGGCGGAAGGCTGATCGCATGGATGACGATGAGTTCGATCGTACAGCCAGCCGGCCGCTCGTCGCAATTGGGCGAGGGGACGTAGCGGGCCCCCTCCACGATTCCGTCCTCATCCAGGCGTAGCTTCAAGGGAATTCGCCGTGCCCTGCAGCTGGAAGAGTGTGATTTGTGAACCCCAACTACCGCGTTGACTCCTCTCGAATCACCGATCACCGGTCACGGATCACGTCTTTCATGATTTGGATTCGAGTTCGTCGTTGATGCCCAGCCGCTCCATGCGGTAGCGCAGCGCGCGAAATGTAATGCCGAGGAGCTTGGCCGCTGCAGTGCGGTTGTAGCGCGTCTTTTCGAGCGCTTCGAGTATGGCTTCCTTTTCAATACGCTCGAGATACTCGGGCAAAGGCGTGGCTGCCCGCAGCCCCACGAGATCCTGCTTGGTGATGGTCTGGGCGTCCTTGTGAGCGCCGAGCTGCAGATCTTCAACGCCTATCTCGTCTCCCGTGGCAAGAGCAAGGGCGCGCTCGAGGATGTTCTCGAGTTCGCGGACGTTTCCCGAAAAAGCGTAGGACTGAAGGGCTTTCGAAGCCGCAGGACTCAGCCTGGGAGAGTTGTCGTGCGTCGGGGGAGCCAGGCGAGCCAGAATCTCCGATGCCATCAGCGGGATGTCCTCGCGCATGTCGCGAAGCGGTGGCATCGTGAGCTCGATGACGGCGAGCCTATAGAACAGGTCCTGGCGGAAATCTCCCGCTGCGACGAGCTGGTGCAAGTCCTGGTGCGTTGCGCTGATGATGCGCGCGTCCACCGGGAATTCCTCGTTGGAGCCGACCTGCCGGACGGTTTTTTCCTGTATCACCCTCAACAGCTTTACCTGCATCGCAAAGGGCAGCTCCGCCACCTCGTCAAGAAAGAGCGTCCCGCCATGTGCGGCCTGGAAGAACCCCTCCTTGTCGTGCGCTGCGCCAGTGAACGCTCCTTTCTTGTAGCCGAAGAATTCGCTCTCCATGAGGTTCTCCGGAATCGCGCCGCAGTTGACCGGAAAGAAAGGGCCATCGCTGCGCGCGCTGTGCTGATGCACCAGCCGCGCGGCAAGCTCCTTGCCGCTGCCTGACTCACCGGATATGTAGACGGGTGCCTGGCTCCTCGCGACCTTTTCGATCATCGTCTTCACATTCTGTATCGAGGCGCTCGTCCCCAGGAGCTCGCGCGGAGCGGTTATTGGGGATTTCGTTGTTTTTTTCGGCCTGTCTACGACACTCAGCTTCAATGCCTGCTGGACCAGCGTGCGCAATTGATGGAGCTGGACCGGCTTGGAGACATAGTCGAACGCACCGGCCTTGAGGGCTGCCACCGCATTTTCGGCGCTGCCGTGAGCAGTGATCACGGCCACGGGCAGGTTCGGGCGATGCTTGGCGACGTATTCCACCACCGCCAGGCCCTCTCCGTCTGACAGCCGCATATCGGTAAGACAGAGCTCGTAGTTGTTGCGCGCCAGCAGCGCAAATGCCTCCGCAGTGTTGGCGGCACAATGGGCCTCCAGGCCCATGCGCGACAGCGTCATGCCGAGCAGCTCGCGGATGTCCGCCTCGTCGTCGACGACCAGAACTTGCGATTTCGCAGTCATGTAAGAGCGGCAAGCAGTAAGCAGTGAGCAGTGAGCAGTTGAGATGCGAGAAAAGGCCCTTCCCGCTCACTGCTCATTGCCGTCATGCGGCACGGCACTGCACTGTGAATTGTGCGCCGCTGGGAGTCTCGACGAAATCGAGCGTTGCGCCGTTCGCATCGCAAATTTCGCGTGCAATGTATAGTCCGAGTCCCGTTCCGCCCGCGGCGGTAGTGAAGAATGGCTCGAACAGCTGGCTACGCAGCTCCACGGCAATCCCCGGCCCATCGTCCAAGACGTCCAATTTTACAACACCGGCCCACCGTTCCAAACCAACGCGGATGCGGATGCTCGCCGGTTCGCGGCGCGAATGGCGCAGCGCGTTCCGGCATAGATTCCACATCACCTGGTTCAAATGGCTGCGGTCGAACAGCACCTCGGGTTCGGCATCGAGCTCGATGGAAAAGATGGCGGGGTCCACCTTTTCGACCTGGGCGAACTGCTCGATGAACGTCTTGAGAAAATCGACCAGCTGGAAACGCTCGTGCTGCGCGCGTTCGCCCCGGTTCAGGCGCAGCACATCGTTCACCATGCGATCGAGGCGCTGGCTGTTCTCGTGGATGATGGTGAGTAAGCGCCGGGTCGTGTCGTTGATCGCAGGCTCCTCGTGCATCAGCTCCGCGGCGTGGCTGATCGCTCCGAGGGGATTGCGGATCTCGTGCGCGATATTCGCCGTCAGCCGCCCGACCGCCGCGAGTTTCATCTGCCGCGCCTGGGCCTGCACGCGCGACTGGTCCTCGAGAAATATCACCGCACCAAGATGCCGGTTCCCGCCGATCGGCACGAAGCGTGCAGCCATGTTCTGACCGAAGGTCGGGCGGACATCCGCACCGCCGTCGTTCTGCTGCCGCCAGACTTCGAATCGCGCAGCGAGCGCAGGCGCGTACTCCGCGAGCATGGGTTCCTCGCGCTCTTGTGACATCGGGCCCAGCAAGCGCTCGGCACGAGCATTGAACAGACGGATGACGCCCTTTTCGTCCACGACCAGCACACCGTCCTGCATGTCGCGAATGACGAGTTGATTGACCTGCGCCATGTTGACCAGGTCGATCCCGCGCTGTGCCGCGAGCTGTTCGCTCGCCTGGGTGTACTTGGCGAGCGTATGCGCGAGCCACGCCGTGGCGAAGTACCCCCCCGAGAGCAGGCCGGCCTGCACGTATTGCGCCACCGATGCGTCGAACCGCAGTACCTCGTAGGTGTGCTCGAGCAGCACCGCGATCGCGGCCAGAGCGGCGAAGAACAAGGTGAGCCGGCCGCGGCTGATCAGACCCGCTCCAGCCAGCGTGGTGAGCAGGAGCAACCCGAGTCCGCTTGAAATTCCGCTGCTCGCGAACATGAGGATCACGAGGAAGCCGATATCGGCCGTCACTTGTCCCGTTAACAACAGGTTGAATTGCCATCGCGCGCTGATGAGCACGAAGCAGCCGATGCTGAACAGGACGTACGCAATGTCCGTCACCACGAACAACGCCATGTCGTATGAGCCGAACCAGATGGTGTTGCCCCAGATGGTGACGACCAGGAGCAGTAACAGCGCGACTATCAGCCGATATATGTTGAAGAAGAAGAGCGGGCGCCAATAGCGCTCGGGAATTTCGCCGGAGGCGGGGCTGCGGTCGACCTCCCACTGCAGCGGCCGCGCGCTATCGACCGAATTCATACCGACTGGCACGCCGACTCAACGACGTTCGTGCTCCCGCTGGTGGTCTGGGGTGCAAAAAAACTCGCCCTGAGTGGTAAGGCTCTCGCTCCGTGGCAGGTGAACCCCGCAATGCGCGCAGCGCACCATGTCCTCGCCACCTCTCGCGGGCGGCGCCGTACCGCGACGCTCGATGCCGCGGCGATAGCCCTTCAATATCCAGTAGACGAGAAGCAGGCCGAGAACGAGCAGGATGATCTTCGCCAAATCATCTCCCTGTGCGGCAACGTGCACACCGTTCACCGGGATAGGTGGTCGGGGTGAGAGGATTTGAACCTCCGACACCTGCGTCCCGAACGCAGTACTCTACCAGGCTGAGCTACACCCCGACTGAGACCGGTAAGCGGTAAGCAGTAGGCGGGAAGCGGGGGCTCATCAGTAAAAAAGCGCGGCTGCGCCGCGCTGGGATTACCGCTCATTGCTCACCGCTAACCGCTCACTCTTCTAGTACGTTCGCGTCACCGCGAAGTCCGCCAATTGTAGCAAATAATCGCGATACTTTGAATTTGGCAGCCGCTCGAGCGCGCGGCATGCCATGCCCGATTCAGCGCGAGCCTGCTCGCTCGCGTAATCAAGTGCGCCGGTTGCCTGGATGGCCTCGATCACTTCAGCAAGATCGTCGCGGCCACCGTGCTCGATCGCGCGGCGAACGCGCTGCGCCTGCACAGGTGTCCCGTGCTCGATGGCATAGATGAGCGGCAGCGTCGGCTTGCCCTCGGCGAGATCGTCGCCCACGTTCTTGCCAATGACCGCCTGATCGCCCGAATAGTCGAGCACGTCGTCCACCAGCTGAAATGCAGTGCCCAGATGGGAACCGTACTCGGCCACGGCGTCCTCCTGCATCCTCGGTGCGACCCCGAGTATGGCGCCCAGCCGCGTGGCGGCCTCGAACAGCTTCGCCGTCTTGCAGCGGATCACCTCGAGATAGCCGGCCTCGTTCACGTTCGGATTGTGGCAATTCATGAGCTGCATGACCTCGCCTTCGGCGATGACGTTGGTCGCGTCCGCCAGGACCTGCAACACGCGCATGTTGTCCACGCCTACCATCATCTGAAACGCGCGCGAGTACACGAAATCTCCCACCAGCACAGCCGCAGCGTTGCCAAAGAGCGCATTGGCTGTGGGCTGGCTGCGTCGCAGCTTTGATTCGTCCACCACGTCGTCGTGCAGTAGCGTCGCCGTGTGTATGAATTCGACCACTGCGGCCAGATCGAGATGGTGCCTGCCGCGATAACCGAACGCGCCCGCCGAAAGTATCACCAGGGCAGGTCGCAGGCGCTTACCGCCGCCACCGATGATGTATTCCGCGACTTGCCGGATCAGCACGACCTCGGAGGCAAGGCGGCTGCGAATGACCTCGTCCACCGCGCCCAGGTCGGCGGCAATGAACTCGCGTATCGCCTCGATCGTCACCGCCATGCCCCGAGAAAAGAGGGGTGGATCATACCAGTAATGAAGCGCAACCCGTGCGGTTAAGCGTTTGATGTCAAATAGGGACCGGCAATTCGCCGGTCAAGTTTTTTTGACTAGCGGACACCATGCTTGTAGAATCCGCGCCTTTCCGTGCTACGGCCAAGAGCGGCTTTATGTATGCGGTGATGAAAACCGGCGGCAAGCAGTATCGCGTCAGTGCCGGAGAAAAACTCAAGATAGAACAGATACCTGCCGAAGTGGGTGCGGAGATCGTTCTCGACCAGGTGCTGTTGATCGGAGACGGCGATGCAGTCCGGATGGGAACGCCGCTGATCGCGGGAGCACAGGTCAAGGTCAGAGTGTTGGGCCACGGGCGCGGCGACAAGGTGCGCATTTTCAAGCTTAACCGCCGTAAACACTATCGTCGCACTCAGGGGCACCGGCAAAACTACACCGAGATCGAGATTCTCGGTATTGCGGCATAAGGAATCCCGGGACAGCGGGGATGCGTTCCCCGATCTTCAAGGAGCTCACATGGCACACAAGAAAGCGGGTGGAAGCTCGCGTAACGGCCGCGACTCCCAGTCCAAGCGTCTTGGCGTCAAGTGCTTCGGCGGCGAGCTGGTACCGGCGGGGTCCATCATCGTGCGCCAGCGCGGCACGCGGGTACACCCTGGCGCTAATGTCGGCATCGGGCGCGACCATACTTTGTTCGCAAAGGTGGCGGGCCGCATCCGTTTCGCACAGCAGGGGCCGAACAGCCGTACCACGGTGAGTGTCGTTCCCGCCTGACGCGCGCGATATCAGCGTAAGGGCCCTGCCGGAGCGGCAGGGCTTTTTTGTTTGTGCCCGCGTGCCGCGGGCTTTGAGCGTGGCGGCTCGGGCCCGCAGCTCACCGCTCAACCCAACGACAACTCGTGAAATTTGTCGACGAAGCGATCATCGAAGTCCACTCCGGCAAGGGTGGCGACGGTTGCGCGAGCTTCAGGCGCGAGAAATACGTGCCGCGCGGCGGTCCCGACGGCGGTGACGGTGGCCGCGGCGGCAGCATCTACGCGATTGCCGACGAGAACATCAATACGCTCATCGACTACCGCTACGCGCGCATACACCGCGCACGGGACGGGGAGAAGGGTCGCGGCTCCGATTGCTACGGCAAAGCGGCGCCGGACGTGATGCTGCGCATGCCGGTAGGCACCGTGGTGACCGACGAAGAATCCGGGGAGCTGATCGCCGATCTTGCGCGCGAGGGCGAGCGCGCGCTGCTCGTCGCGGGCGGCGCCGGCGGTCTCGGCAACCTTCACTTCAAGTCGAGCGTGAATCGCGCGCCGCGTCAGTTCACTCGGGGCGGGCCCGGCGCGCGGCGGCGGCTCAAGCTGGAACTGAAAATCCTTGCCGATGTCGGGCTCCTCGGCTTGCCAAACGCCGGTAAGTCCACCCTGATCCGTGCCGTTTCCGCCGCGCGCCCCAAGGTGGCAGACTATCCCTTTACGACGCTGCATCCACAGCTCGGGGTGGTACGGGCCGACGTCAATCGCAGCTTCGTGATCGCGGACATTCCCGGTTTGATCGAGGGCGCCTCCGAGGGTGCCGGCCTCGGTCATCGGTTTCTGCGTCATCTCGCCCGCACGCGGCTGCTGCTTCATATCGTCGATCTGGCGCCGCTCGATCCGGGCGCGGACCCCGCGCGCCAGGCGAAGGCCATCGTGAAGGAACTGAGAAAATTCGACGAGACGCTGTACCGCAAGCCCCGTTGGCTGGTGCTCAACAAGGGGGACCTTCTCGTCCCGGCGGAGCGCGAGCGCGCGGCCCGGCAGTTCCTGCGCGACTTTGGCTGGAAAGGCAAAAGCTTTATCATTTCCGCGCTCACCGGCGAAGGATGCCGGGAACTCATCTACGCAATCACCGAGCACTTGGAGCAACGAGCGGGATCACCGAAACCCCGAGACGCCGGGAAGCGCAAACCAACCGCAAGCAAGGTCCGTGCTTCCTGACGAACTTAAGAATTTCGCACTTCGGTATGAACATGCAATCCGTCCTGTCAAATGCGAAGCGGCTGGTCGTAAAGGTCGGCTCGAGCCTGCTCACCAACCCGGGCGAGGGACTCGACACCGCCGCCCTTTCCCGGTGGGCGGAGCAGATCGCCGCGCTGCGCCGCATGGGACGCGAAGTCGTGCTCGTTTCGAGCGGCGCGATTGCAGCCGGCATGCAACGGCTGGGCTGGACGAAGCGCCCGCACGCGTTGCACCAGTTGCAGGCTGCCGCCGCTATCGGCCAGATGGGGCTGATCCAGGCCTACGAGTCATGCTTCCGCAGACACGAGCTGCTGGCCTCGCAGATCCTGCTCACCCACGAGGACCTCGCCGACCGGAAGCGCTATCTGAACGCACGCTCCACGCTGCGCACGCTGCTTGGGCTTGGCGTGATTCCCATCATCAACGAAAACGATACGGTCGCGATGGACGAGATCCGCTTTGGCGACAACGACACGCTCGCGGCGCTGGTGACCAACTTGATCGAGGCCGATGCGCTGATTATTCTTACCGACCAGGCGGGACTGCACAGCAAGGATCCGCGCAAAGACCCGAACGCGCAACTGATCTCCGAGGCCAAGGCGGACGATCCCGCCCTCGAAAGTATGGCCGGCGGCGCCGGAAATCCTTATGCTCGCGGGGGGATGCTGACCAAGGTGCTCGCCGCCAGGCGCGCGGCGCGCAGCGGTGCTCATACCGTTATCGTCTCCGGTCACGAGGACGCCGTGCTCACGCGACTCGTGCAGGGTGAGGCACTCGGCACCCGGCTCATAGCCGACCGGCCCACTCTCGCGGCGCGCAAGCAGTGGCTTGCGGACCATCTGCAGGTGCGCGGGGCGCTGCTGCTCGACAACGGGGCTGTAACGGCACTCAGGGTACAGGGCAAGAGCCTCCTTCCGATCGGCGTCCACGAGGTGAGCGGCGAGTTCGAGCGCGGCGAGGTGGTGAGCTGCCTCGACGAGTCCCGTCGCGAGATGGCCCGGGGCCTGGTGAACTACAACGCCGCGGAGACCCGCCGTATCCTGCGTACGCCTTCGAGCGAGATCGAAGCGCGGCTCGGCTATGTGGACGAGCCCGAGCTCATCCACCGGGATAACCTCGTCTTGCTATGATGCGACGGTACCGTCAATCACGCGGAGAAACACCATGCGCCTCGCCGTCATTGCGTTAGCCGCAACCGTCGCGCTGGCCTGTCACGCCCAGGCTGCCGCGCCGGACATGAAGGAAGGGCTGTGGGAATTGACCGCCAAGTCCGAAATACAGGGGATGCCGGGCGGGATGCCCCCGACTACGATGCAGCGCTGCGTTACGAAGAAGGATCTCGAAGACCCGAGCAAAACGGCGCCCGGCCTGCAGGGTGACAAGCGCTGCAAGATGACCGACTACCGTCTGCAGGGGAATACCGCGACCTGGAAATTGGCCTGCGAAGGCGAAAACGCAATGACCGGCAGCGGCACCGTCACCTACGCCGGCACCTCATATACCGGCACGCAGACCATGTCAATGAGCGTCGAGGGCAAGGCGCTCAACATGACCCTCAATTTCTCGGGCCGGCACCTCGGCGAGTGTACGAAATAGACCGGTTTCAGCGCAGCCCGGCGCTCGCGCGCCTCAACGTTTCGAGCATCTGCTTAGCGGTTACCATGCGGACGTGGCGTTCCGGGCACAGGAACTCCGAGTACAGCACGGCGTGATGGCGGTTGAGTTCCCGGTACTCTATGCGTCGCCAGCGGGACTCGCGCGCGCGCACCCAGCCGCCCTCGGGCCGACCCAACGCATACAGCTTCTGCTCTTGCGTTGCGCAGCGGATACCTTCGAACGATACATTCGTAGCACCGCCACCGGACCTCACCACCAACGTATAGCGAACGACGCCGTCCTCACCCACCGATAGCGACGCTGCGTCGATGTAGAAACGGTGCGGGGTAGCTGCTCCTGCATCAAACGCGATCAAATTTTCCTGCTTGGGGTAGGCGGGGAGCTGCGCTTCGATCTCCGCCCAGGGCTTTTTCTCCTCGTCGAAGTCGGACTCGAACGGGCGCCATTGCGCCTGCGCCGGGCGAGCGAGCGCAAAAATCGCGACGAGCGCGGCGAGCGCACGCGCGCGTCGAGGATTGCAAGCGGTTCGGACGGCTTACCTCGAGTAAACGTAGTCGCGCGTGGATGGGAGGGCAAGCCCCCCGGACGGCAGGGGCTTGCCCGCCAGCACCTGATAGATCGACATCCACCCCCGCTCGAACGCGTACGCCGACCCGGCCATGTAGACTCGCCAGATTCGATACGTCTTTTCGCCGACGATGTCGATTACGGTCTCGCGGCTGGATTCGAGCCGCTCCACCCAGGACCACAGCGTCTTTGCGTAGTGCGGTCTCAGGCTTTCGACGTCAGCGGATTCCAGGCCCTGCTCCGACATCTCGCCGATGACCTGCGAGATGTGCACGAGCTCGCCGCCGGGAAAAACGTAGTCGTCGATGAACTCCCCGATGCCGCTGCCCAGCTCGGCCTGGCCCGGCGCGTTGAGGGTAATGCCATGATTCAGAACCAGCCCACCGGGCTTGAGCAGGCGCGCAATCCTGCCGAAGTACTTGGGCAGATTCTTTCGGCCAACGTGCTCGAACATGCCTACGCTCGCGATCTTGTCGAAGGAGCCGTCTTCCGCCACGTCGCGATAGTCGAGGAGCCGCACCTCGCACAGCCCTTCCAGTCCAAGCTTCCTGATCCTCTCCCGTGCGTACTCGTGCTGGTTCCTGGACAGGGTCACCCCCAGCGCGTGTACCTTGTAGTGGCTCGCGGCCCACATCGCGAGCGCTCCCCAACCGCAGCCGATATCCAGAAAGCGCTCCCCGGGCGCGAGCCGCAATTTCCGGCAGATATGGTCAAGCTTCTGCTCCTGCGCGAGATCAAGAGTATCCTCGGCGCGCTTGAAATACGCGCAGGAATAGACTCGCCGGCGGTCCAGCCATAGCCCGAAGAACTCATTGCTCACGTCGTAGTGGCGACTGATCGCCTTGCGGTCGAATACGCGCGTGTGTCGTATCCAGGGCGGCAGCAAACGCCCGCTACGCTGCGCCTCGATCTGAGGATCGCCGCACAGCGCTTCCACGATGCGGAGCACGTCGCGTGCCGCGCCTTCCACGTCGAGCATCTGTTCGACGTAGTTTCTCGCGAACTTGCCGAGGCTGGGTTTGACGAGCGCAGCGACCGCCGCGGGCGTCTTTACGGTTATCTGGACGCGCGCTTCTTGCGCCGCGCCGACGGTCGTTCCGTTCCACAGCCGCACCCTCAGCGACAGTCCGCTTTCCTGTAGGCGGCGCTCGAACTGGTCAATCCGCAGTGAGCTCAGCATGAAGCACCTGTCAGGCGGAGAGGGTGTTCGAGAATAGCACAGGCCCGGTCGCGGCCGCCACGGGACAAACCCTGCCTGCTAATCGACGAGATCTCCCGCCAGCGAGATCCGCGTCGCGGCATCCACGCTCGGGGTGCTCACGCTGTAGGCCGGGTGGTCCACCCCGATCGCGAGCGCCGCGCCATTTCTCAAAGCGCGTGCCATCGCCCGCTCGAGCTCGAACCGGAGGAAGTGGACCGATGAAGTCTTCGTCGCGTTCTGCCGCTCGAGGTCTTCGTCGGCAATCGCGTGAACGCGCGCGTGCCCCGCAACCTGGACCCAGACCCTGTCCTCGATGCCGATGAGCCTGGCGAGCATGCGCTGGCGTTCCTCGATGTCGGTGTATTCGATCATCATGGTCGCTTTCCAGTTGGCGCCGTCCGGGATGAGCGGATTGTACGCGGCCAATTCGTCCTGTATGCCGGCCTCTTCGAAGATGCGCTCGACCCTCAGCATCTCCTGGATCTGGTAGCGGATCGTGAGCTCGTCCTCGAAGATGAGCGTTATATGGTCGCCTAACGCTACCGTACGATGCTTCTTGTGCTCGATTACGCGCGCACGGAACTCCGCGCGCGCCCGGGAGTAGGCCTCGAGTGTCATGAGGCTGTCGCGGGTGATCCGAGGCACGAGGTGGGTGCTTGAGTAGGTTGAATGGATCGAGGGCATTTGCCGCGGTCGTGATCGGCTGATCCTGCTCACCGACTCACGCGACTTCAGAGTCCATAAGCGATGCGAAGCAGCGTAATGGGGTGTTGCTTTTCAGCCCGCGTTTCCCCCATGCCCTGCCTGATGTGGCGGCCGGCAATCGGACAGTCTGAGCTCACGTACGCCGGATCGGCCTCGCCCATCTGGCGGAAGACCGGCCGGCCGATCTTCATCGAGTTCTCGAAATACTCGACTTTGACTCCCCAGGTGCCATCGTGGCCCGAGCAGCGCTCGACGGTATGGACCTTGGTGCCCGGTATCTGCTCCAGCAGCTCGCGCGTCTTCTGTCCCATGTTCTGAACCCGCAGATGGCAGGGCACGTGATAGGAGACCGTGCCGAGGCCGGTTTTGAAATCGGTCTTGAGCAGCCCGTCCTTGTGGCGCAGGACCAGATACTCGAAAGGATCGAACATCGCTTCAGCGACGGCCTTGACGCCGGCATCGTCGGGAAACATCAGCGGCAGCTCCTGCTTGAACATCAGAGTGCAGGAGGGCACCGGCGTCACCAGCGCGTATCCGTGCGCGGCGAGCGCCGCAAGCACTGGAATGTTGAGCTCTTTGAAACGCTCCACGGACTCGAGGTCACCCAGCTCCAGCTTCGGCATGCCGCAGCAGGCCTCCCGCTTCGCCAGTTCCACCGGTATTTCGTTGTGCGCGAGCACCTTCAGCAAATCGTGGCCGATGCCTGGCTCGTTGTAGTTTACGTAGCAGGTGGAGAACAGAGCGATCTTGCCCGGGGTCAGTCTGCCGGCGCGCGGAGTGAACGACGCAGCGGGCCGCGCCGCGCTGCGAAACTTGGTGCCCGCATACGCCGGAAGCTCGCGCTCCCGGTGCACGCCCAGGGCAAGCTCCAGCGCACGGCGAGCGATGCCGCTGCGGCTGGCGGCGTTCACAAACTGTACGACGACGGGTATGGTCGCGAGCTTGCCGAGCGCGTCGGTGCTCGACAGCGCCTTGTCGCGAAATTTCGCGCCCGACTTCCTGAAGCCGGCTGCCTTCGCGCGCAGCATCAGGTGGGGAAAATCGACGTTCCACGGATGCGGCGGCACATACGGGCATTTCGTCATGTAACACATGTCGCACAAGTAGCACTGATCGACGACCTCCCGATAGCGCTCCTTCGGTACCCCGTCCAGCTCGCCAGTCGAGCCTTCGTCGATGAGATCGAAAAGTCTGGGGAATGCCGTGCACAGGTTCACGCAACGGCGGCAGCCGTGGCAGATCTCGAATACGCGCCCGAGCTCCTGCTCGATGCGAGCGTCGTCGTAGTACGCCGGTGCCTTCCAATCGATCGGATGGCGCGTGGGGGCCTCAAGGCTCCCCTCTCGGGTAGTCATTCTGGTCTTGAGGGGTGATGGCGGCCGAGGAATGCAAAAAGCGGAAAGCAGATGTCTGCCTTCCGCCCTATCGTTCCGCCTTGCCGTTCAGTCGGCCAATACGTCCAGCGCCTTCTGGAAGCGATTGGCGTGTGAGCGCTCGGCTTTCGCGAGCGTTTCGAACCAGTCGGCAATTTCGCTGAACCCCTCCTGGCGCGCAGCTTTCGCCATGCCCGGATACATGTCGGTGTACTCGTGCGTCTCGCCTGCGATGGCCGCCTTCAGGTTTTCCCGCGTCTTGCCGAACGGCAGGTCGGTCGCCGGATCGCCGCATGTCTCCAGGTACTCAAGGTGTCCGTGGGCATGGCCCGTTTCGCCCTCCGCCGTCGAGCGGAAAACAGCCGCTACGTCGTTCTGGCCCTCGACGTCGGCCTTCGCAGCAAAGTACAGATAGCGGCGATTGGCTTGCGACTCCCCGGCGAAGGCAGCTTTTAGATTGTCGTGAGTCTTGGATCCTTTTAGTTGCATAGTTTTCTCCTTCTAATCAAGTTATTACTTCAATACACAGCTACTATAGTGTGCACTTACATCAGACCGGCAAGGGAGATTTTAGACTCAGTCTAATGCTTGAACAAACTATAAACACCGACCAGCAGGCTGTCAACAGAGCTAGCGGACCAAAGTTGCTTCGATCTCGGAAAAGGTACGGGCGATCTCGCTCGTCTGGATGGC
>DATFWO010000173.1:0-19819 GCA_035259205.1 Burkholderiales bacterium
GTGACCTCCGCGATGTTGCGCATCTGGCCAGTCAGGTTGGCCGCCATGAAGTTCACGTTGTCGGTGAGATCCTTCCAGGTCCCCGCCACCCCCGGGACCCGCGCCTGGCCGCCGAGCCTGCCTTCCGAACCGACTTCGCGCGCCACGCGCGAGACTTCCGAGGCGAACGCATTCAACTGGTCCACCATCGTGTTGACGGTGCTCTTCAGCTCCAGGATCTCGCCCCTGGCGTCCACCGCGATCTTCTTCGAGAGGTCGCCCTTTGCGACCGCAGTCGTGACCTCCGCGATGTTGCGCATCTGGCCAGTCAGGTTGGCCGCCATGAAGTTCACGTTGTCGGTGAGATCCTTCCAGGTCCCCGCCACCCCCGGGACCCGCGCCTGGCCGCCGAGCTTGCCTTCCGTGCCTACCTCGCGCGCCACGCGCGATACCTCGGACGCGAACGCTCCGAGCTGGCCGACCATCGTATTTACGACCTTTCCGATACGCAGGAACTCGCCGCGCAACGGCCGCGCGTCGATCTCGAGATGCATCGTCTGTCCGAGCTCGCCCTTGGCTACCGACTCGATCACCCGCGCGACCTCGGCCATCGGATGAGCGACGTCGCCGATCAGCGTATTTACCGACTCCACGCAGTCCGACCATGCTCCCGTCGCGGCGGGCATGTTGATCCGCTGGCTGAACTTGCCTTCCTTGCCTACTTCGTCGCGGATGCGGGCGAATTCCTCGGCGAACATCTCGTTCATTTCGACCACATCGTTGAACGCGGCGGCGATCTCCCCGTCGATCCCCACGAGATCGAGCGGCATGCGCACGGAAAAATCTCCCTTCCGAAACGCGCGCAGCGCCTTCAGCAGCTCCCGCTGGTCCACCACAGCCGGTGAAAATCGAAGGTCCGTCATGTCGACTCCCGTAACATCGCCCTCAAACTTGAGTTACCCGCAGCCGTGCCCGGTGGCGCTGCCGCGGGCCGAACTGCCGCCTCTGCCGTCGCTTCCAGAAAGATGACGACCGAGTTTCCTACGGTACGGCCGCCGAACGTGGCGGCCACGCTTTCCGCCTCGAGCCGGAGCGCCATGGAAACGATCGCAAACGGACGCGCGGAAGCGCCCGAGCGCGCAGGATATGCCGTCACTTTGATGACTTGTCCGAGCGCAGAACAACGCTCGCCAACTTCGCCCGCGAGTTCCTCGCACGAGCGCGCCAGATCCATCTGAAGCATGAAACCCCCTGTCCGCCAGCCGGTCTTTTGCACTGCTTTTCCCGCGCCCCGCTGCATTACCCCTCTAGAAACGCGGGAGGTGCCGGCGGCTCGATACGACGCTCAGCGGCAATTGCGCCCGCCAGCCTCCAGCCTGGCCAGATGCTCCTCGTACAGCTGAAAGTGCAAATCCTGCAGCGCCGCGCCCCGCACCTCGAATGTTCTCGATACCGGCACCGGATGGCTCGAAACGAATCCGGCCCCGATGAAAAGAAACGGCAACACCAGAAAGCCCGTACCCACCAGATTCTTCATGACATCTCCCTGCAAAGGTAAGACTCGCGCACAGGCTGTCGGCGCCCGGGCACCTCGATACCTGCGAAGTTGTCGACAACTTCAGGCTTCCCCTGCCGGGCATTCTTTTTGCGTCTTGCCGATACCGCTCGTTTTTGTGCATGCAAATTTGAAACGCCACCAACCCGATTTGCCTGTGGCTAGAATAGGATGCGCTACTGCGGATCACCATCCCGGATTCCGTGATTTTCTTGTAACGATGCTAAGCGACCGGGTGTAGGGATTCCACTACACAACTTGCGCCCGTTCTGAATGGCGCCGAGACGGCGGCTAAAGCGAAACATGAAAAGCGAACGGCGGTATGCGCCACGTTCATCGGCGGCTGATTGCCGACTGCGAAAAAAAAGGCGCCGGGCGGCGCCTTTTTTTGCTACGGCTACCGTTCGCCGTTTACCGTTCCCCATTCACTGAACGAGCTGGTTCTTTACGGCGTAATGCACCAGCTGCGCGTTGTTGGCGAGGTTGAGTTTCTTCAGTATCCGCGCCCGATACGTGCTCACGGTATTCGGGCTGAGGAACATCTCTTTCGCGATTTGATTGATCTGCTTGCCCGAGGCGAGCAGCCACATTACACGGTATTCGCGGTCGGACAGAGTCTCGTGCAGCGGCTTCTGGGTGCCGGGGCCCAGCTCGAAGGCGAGCCGCTCCGCCAGGGCCGGACTCACGTACTTGCCTCCGCCCACGACCTTGTGGATCGCCGCCGTCAACTCCTCCGAAGCGCTTTCCTTGTTCATGTAACCGGAACCACCCGCCTTCAATACCCGCGTCGCGTGCAAATCCTCGGGATGCATGCTCAACACCAGCACCGGCCGGTTCGGATGCTCGCGCTTGATCTCTTTTAACAGGTCCAGGCCGCTCTTGCCGGGCATCGAATAGTCGAGTATGGCGACATCCCACTCCAGCCGCCGCGCCAACTCCAGCGCCTCGCTGCCATTCTTCGCCTCGCCCACCACGGTCAACTCCGGGTCGAGGGCCAGAATCTGCTTCAACCCGTGTCGCACCACGGGATGGTCGTCCGCAATCAGTATCCTCACAGCCATACCTCCTCGTAAGGCCCCAAGCCAGCGTCTGCCGCAAATGTCACAACAATGATGACAAGATAACAGAGTATCCGGAGTGTGCAAGAGTTGCAGTGGGTTTTTTCTCTTGTTTCAAGCAGTCTCGCGCCGTATGTAGTTGTGCCCCTACGAAACGCCGCGGGATCACCACAGAAAAATCAAGGCGGCGCGATAGTGACGGCGGGCGCAAAAGACTATGATTTCGCCCATCAACGGTTCTGCCTTGCAGACGCGCAACCCTCCCTCCCTGTGCGTGTGTAGGTAGGAAGCCCCGGCGCCAGCTGGGGCTTTTTTTTGCCCACCGTGCGCCGGCAAGGCGGCAGGAAGTCACACCTGCGCGACACGTCGCCCGCTACAGGCGACGTATAATCCCGGTTCGCTTTCAAGCTCGTCTGCGCAAGAGGGAGGCTGTGCAGCAGCCGTCGACCCACGTCCAGCGGATACCGTACGGCGGTCAGGTGTTCCTGCTCGCCTGTGTGTACTTCGCGGCGGCAAAGCTCTCGTTGCTGTTCGCGATCCCGCCCGGATACGCAACGCCGGTATGGCCACCGTCTGGCATTGCCCTCGCGGCAAGCCTCCTGCTCGGCAACCGCGCCTGGCCGGGCATCTGGCTCGGCGCCGCGCTGGTCAATCTCACGATTGAGACGTCGCCCGTCGCAGCCGTGCTGGTCGGAACGGGCAACACTCTGGAAGCCCTCGTGGGCGCCGCCCTCGTCCGCCGCCTGATCGGCCGCAACCGTTATTTCGACCGCAGCGAGGACGTCGTCAAGTTCGTTGGCGCCTCCGCCCTCTGTGCCGCCATCGCCGCCACGATCGGGGTCGTGCAGGTCGCTCTCCCGCACTCTCTCGCTGCCGGCGAGATGCTCTCGAACTGGGTGACGTGGTGGCAGGGCGATGCCTCGGGAATGATCATCGTTGCGCCTCTGATCCTCACCTGGAGCACGCGGCAGGACCTGGCATGGTCGTTCGAGAAGAAGCTGGAGGCCGTCTGCTTCTTCGCCTTGCTGCTGATCGTCGCCCCTATCGCCTTCAGCGACGGCGTTACCGCGCCTTCCTCGTTTCCGCTGAGATTCCTGGTGCTGCCATTCATCATCTGGGCCGCGTTCCGCTTCAGCCAGCGCGAAGTCACTTCGGCGATCTTCATCATCTCCGGAATGGCCGTCTTCGACATGCTCGACGACTTCGGATCGCCCGCCTTTTCGAACGAGTCGCTGCTGGTCCTGCTGGCGTTCAACAGCACCGTCGCGGTGACGGGGCTCGTGCTGAGCGCGGTCGTGGGCGAGCGCAGCCGCGCGATGAACAGCCTGCTAAGGAGAAAGTCCGAGCTCGAATTGCGCGTCGAGGAGCGGGCGCGCCAGCTCGAGCGCACGAACCGCGCGCTGCGCCAGGACATCGAGCGGCGCGAGCGCACGGAGAAGTTGCTGCAGGAGACGGAGCAGCGCTTCAGCACCCTGCTCGACAGCATCCAGGACTACGCCATTTTCCTGCTCGACGCGGAAGGACGGGTGGCCAGCTGGAACAAGGGCGCTCAGAAGATCAAGGGCTATGCATCCCCGGAAATCATCGGCCGCCCCTTCGCGTGCTTTTACACGGTGCAGGATATCGAGCGCGGGGAGCCGCAGCGCGCGCTCGAGCTGGCGGCGCGAGAAGGACGGCACGAGAGCGAAGGCTGGCGCGTGCGCAGCGACGGCACGACCTTCTGGGCGCTCGCGCTGACGACGGCGCTGCGCGACGAATCCGGGGCCTTGCGCGGCTTCGCCAAGATCACGCGGAACCTGACGCGGCGGAAGATTACGGAAGAGCAGCTGCAACGCAGCGAGGAGCGCTTTCGCCTCATGGTGGAAAGCATCGTCGACTATGCGATTTTCGTGCTCGATCCGCACGGGCAGGTCGTGAGCTGGAATTCCGGAGCACAGCGGATTAACGGCTACCGCTCGGAAGAGATCCTCGGGCGGCATTTTTCCTGCTTCTATCACCGCGAGGACGTCGAGCGCGGCAAGCCGCAGCGAGACCTGGCCGCAGCCGAGAAGGAAGGACGCTGCGAGGAGGAGGGCTGGCGCATCCGCAAGGACGGCGATCGCTTCTGGGCGAGCGTGATCGTGACCCCGATGCGGGGCCCCGCCGACGAGTTGATCGGCTACTGCCAGGTGACGCGCGATTTGAGCGAGCGCAAGAGCGTCGAGCTGCAGATGGAAAATGCCCGGGCCGCCGCGGAGCAGGCGAACCGCGCGAAATCCGAATTCCTCGCGAAGATGTCCCACGAGCTGCGTACGCCGCTGAACAGCCTGCTCATCCTGGCCCGGCTTCTCGCCGACAACCTGACGGGAAACCTGACACCGAAGCAGGTGACCTACGCGACCACCATCCACGACGCCGGGATGGACCTGCTCACTCTCATCAACGACATACTCGATCTCGCCAGGATCGAATCCGGCGCCGGCATCACTCCGAGCATCGCGCCGGTACCGTTGATCGAGCTCCGGAACTACGTGGAGATGGCCTTCCGACAGGTGGCAATCAAGAGAGAGCTGCAGTTCACCATTACCGTGGATGAACGCTTGCCGGCGGCAGTCGACACCGATGCCCGGCGGCTGCAGCAGATCCTCAAGAACCTGCTCGCCAACGCTTTCAAGTTCACCCGCCAGGGCAGCGTCTCGCTGGAGATCGCGCCGGCGACATCCGGCTGGACGCCGGGCCATGCGCAGCTCGATGGCGCGGAAACTGTCGTCGTGTTTTCCGTAGCCGACACCGGCATCGGCATCCCCGCGGACAAGCACAAGCTGATTTTCGAGCCCTTTCAGCAGGCCGACGGCACGACCAGCCGCCAGTACGGGGGCACCGGTCTGGGCCTTTCGATCAGCCTGGAGCTCACCAAGCTGCTGGGCGGCGAGATCCGGGTCGAAAGCAAGCCCGGAAGCGGCAGCGTCTTCCGGTTCTTTCTTCCCCTTGCTCCGAAACGGGCGGCAGGCGAAGAAGCCGCTCGCGCCACGGCATCCGCCGCTTGACTCGCGTTCCCGCCTGTCGCCTATCGCTTATCACCTTTCACCGCCTCGTTCGGTATGCGTGAAAAGGCATCCCCGCTGCGGGTATTGTTCGTCACGCCCGAGTGCGCGCCGCTCGCCAAGACCGGCGGCCTGGGCGACGTGAGCGCCGCGCTCCCTGCGGCTCTCAAACAGTTGCGGATAGACGTGCGCGTGCTGCTGCCGGGCTACCCGGAGGTGCTATCCGGTATTCCCGATAGCCGGGAGATTGCCCGGCTGTCGTCGTCCGCGCCGCCATTCGAAGCGCGGCTGCTCGAGGCGAGGCTGAGCACTGGAGTGCCGCTGCTCGCTCTGGACTGCCCGGTCCTTTATCAACGCCCCGGTGGTCCCTATCAGAACGAAGCGGGGGAGGATTGGCTCGACAATGCCCTGCGATTCGGTGCCCTGTCGCAGGCGGCGGCTGTGCTGGGCAGTGCCTCGAGTCCGCTCGCCTGGCGGCCCGATATCGTCCATTGCAATGATTGGCAGGCGGGCCTCGCGCCGGCTTACCTGCATTACACCGCGGGGCCGCACGCCGCCTCCCTCATGACCGTGCACAATCTCGCGTTCCACGGCAGCTTCCCGCCTGAGACGGTGGCAGCCCTGGGCCTGCCGCCCGCGAGCTACGCCATCGAAGGACTGGAATTCTACGGACGGATGTCCTTCCTCAAGGCGGGTCTCATCTACGCCGACGCCCTCAGCACCGTCAGCCCGACCTACGCGCGCGAGGTCCAGTCGGAGGCGCACGGCGGCGGGATGGCAGGCGTAATGCGCATGCGCAGCGCGGCGCTCACCGGCATCCTGAACGGAATCGACACCGGCGTGTGGAACCCCGCGACCGATCCCTTGATCGCGCGCCGATATGGGCCGGGCACCCTCAACTACAAGCGTTCCAACAAGGAGGCGCTGCTGCGCCGGCTGGATCTCCCCGTCGCTCCCGATATCGCGCTGCTCGGCGTGGTAAGCCGCTACACGCACCAGAAAGGCACCGACTTGCTGGCCGCGGCCGTACCGGAGCTTGCCGGCATACCCGTGCATCTCGCGGCGCTGGGGGCCGGCGAGCGCGAGCACGAGGAATCCCTGCGCCTGCTCGCCGCCCGCTACCCCGGCCGGGTCTCCGTTACATACGGTTTCGATGAAAGACTCGCGCACCTCATCGAAGCCGGCGCCGACATGTTCGTGATGCCATCGAGATTCGAACCCTGCGGCCTGAACCAGATGTACAGCCAGCGCTACGGCACTCCACCGGTGGCGCACGCGACCGGCGGCCTCGCCGACACGATCGTGGATTGCACACCGCAAACGCTCGCCGACGGGCGAGCGACCGGATTTCTTTTCGAGGAGCCGACGGCGGCCGCCCTTTCGGGGACAATACGGCGCGCCGTGGCCGTGTTCAACGATGCCCGCAGCTGGAGGTCGCTGCAACGAAATGCGATGGCACGCGATTTCAGCTGGAGGGAATCGGCTGCGCAATACGCCGCGATATACAAGCGAATCGCCCGTACCCGTCCCCTGTCGGGCGATGCAGCAGACACGCCAGCGGGGCAGCGGGTTTAGGTTCTAGGCTGAAGGCGGGAGCCGGGGCTTACGAGGCTGCGGGGTTTGAAATCCGCAGGTTTTCCTCGCGCTTCGCGGCGGCGAGCTGAATCGAGGGCGTACGCGGCCTCCCGGGGAGCGGCATTTCCCGGGCAGTCACCGGCTGCGCAGGGGCTTCGCCCAGTATCGGCCAGTGCAGATTCGAAAGATCGAACCGCGGCGCGGGACCCCTGATATCATCCCGTGCCGACGCCAAGGCATCGAGCGTGCCGACGTCGCGCCAGTAGGCCCGCTCCTCGTGCGCCCGGACGCCGGGAACGTAATTCCGGCTGAAATCGTAGGCATAGATGCGGCCGCGGCCCGCCATTCTCGGCAGAATATCCCGGCCGAAGTCGGTGCTGTCGTCGCGATACGCCGCATGGAGCAACCCGGCGAGCACGTCGGGATCGAACAGATAGTTGCCCATGGACGCATACGCCCGCGCCGGGTTGGCCGGGATCGGTGCGGGCCTGGAGGGTTTCTCCTGGAATTCCAGCACCTCGCCTTTTGGTCCCCTCACGATAATGCCGAAAGAGCTCGCCTGCTCGATGGGAACGGGCGCAGCGGCCACGCTCACATCGGCCCGACGCGCAGCGTGGAAGGCGACCATTTGCCCGACGTCCATGCGATAGACGTGGTCCGCTGCAAAGATCGCGACCAGATCGGGCGCATGACGCTCGATCAGGTGCAGATTCTGGTAGACGGCGTCCGCGGTGCCGCGGAACTCACCGGGACCGTCCGGCGACGGCAATACCGCGCTGATGTAGCCCTTCCTGCGCCTCAGCTCCGGCCGCCAGCTGCTTTCGATATGCCTGATCAGAGACTGGGGCTTATACTGCGCCAGCACGAAGATCGTCGTGATCCCCGAGTTGACCAGATTGCTCAACACGAAGTCGACGATGCGGTACCCGTTGACGAATTGCAGCGCGGGCTTCGAGTGCTCCGCGGTCAGCGGCTGGAGCCGCGTCCCTTCACCGCCGGCCAGGACGAGCGCAAGAACTTTCATGGATACCCTGTCGATACCGACTGTTGTTCTTACTCGAGCTTGGGGAAGTAGCGAAACGAGTCACCAATCATAGTGTGACGGCGCGTTACCTCACAATCACGGAAGCTTGAATTTATTGTAACGATTTGACTACACGCACTCTCCGCTATTTCCGGAAAATGCCGGGAGGAAATTTGCAACGGCCGCCACGTGCACTCCGGCACATCGTGCGCTCCGGCACATCGGCATGCGGTATGGCTTATCGGGAGACGGGAATCAGCACCTTGACGTGCGTTCCTTTGCCGCTGTTGCCGGCGATCTCCACGCGGCCCTTGAACAGCAGGGCCCGCTCGCGCATTCCCAGCAATCCCAAGGACTTGGAATTCCGGGCTAGGTGCTCCACGATACCCTTCCCGTTGTCCTGTACCTCCAGCACGAGATTGTCGCGATCAACCTTGAGGGCGATGTCGACCCTGGTGGCATTCGCGTGGCGCGCGACGTTCGTCAACACCTCCTGAAAGATCCGGAACACCGCCGTCGCCCGGCCCTGGTCAGGCTCCAGGCCGTCCGGCGGCAGCTCGACCGTGCACCTGATGCCGGTGCGCTTCTGGAAGTCCAGCGCCTGCCATCGGATGGCGGCCGCAAGCCCTCCTTCGTCCAGGACCTCGGGCCGTAGCCCCGTGGCGATCCTGCGCACGGAGCGGATCGTGCCGTCGATCAGATCGAACATCGAATCCGCTTTTTTCACGAGCGGCTTCTGCGCCGCTGGCAGGTGGTTCACCAGCCACGTCAGGTCCATCTTGAGGCCGGTCAGGGCCTGACCCAGCTCGTCGTGGATCTCGCGCGCGATGCCGATCCGCTCCTCCTCGCGCACCGACTGCAGGTGCGTCGCCAGCGCCCGCAGGTTTTCCTCGGACTGCCGCAATTGCTCCTCGATGAGCTTGCGCTCCGCCACCTCGCCGGCGAGCCTCGTGTTGTTCAAATACAGCTCGACGAACACGGCGATCTTGGACTTCAGCACTTCCGGCACCACCGGCTTCACCAGATAGTCCACGGCGCCGGCCTCGTAGCCCCGGAACATGGAGAACGAATCCTCGTAGGCGCCGGTCAGGAAGATGATCGGAGTGTGCCGCAGGCGCTCCCGCTGCCGGATCAACCGGGCCGTCTCGAAGCCGTCCATGCCCGGCATCTGGGCATCGAGCAGGATTGCGGCGAATTCTTTCCTCAGCAAGTGCCGCAGGGCCTCGCCGCCCGATGCCGCTGGCACCAGCTGATGCCCCATGTCCTCCAGCAGCGCCTGCAGCGCCATGAGGTTTCTGCCGTCGTCGTCGACGATCAGGATGCTGGCGGTGGGCCGTGGAGCCATGTGCTGGATTTCCGGAATGCGGCAGGCGTTGTCGGCGCCGAGTGTAGCAACAAGAAGGGACCGGAGACTAGCAGGTATCCCAAAATCCATTACAGCCACGGAAGCACACGGAAGTTTTCGAATGACGAAGGGACACTAACCGAACCGGATTCTTGTCGTGTATTTCTGCGTGATTCCGTGGCTATTTTGAGACCGGTTCTAGAGACCGGAACCAGAGACTGTAGACATTGAGACCGCCGGCGACGGTCTCTCCTCGCTCAAGAAACTCAAAAATCCATTGGAGCCGCCGATAGACGCGGATACACCCGGATAAGGTCAACCCCCGAAACCACAGAAAATCAAGGCAGCGCGAGCCCTGGATGAGGTACGCGCTGCACGGTGGCCTTAATTCTGGAGTCTGTGTTCATCCACCGCGTTTATCTGCGGCTGGATTGGCTTCGCCATCCGGGTCGGGACGGCTCGCGTCGATCACGAAATCACGCCCATCGGCCTCGCGCACGAGTGACATCCGGCTGTGGACGGTGACACGGCTTCCGTCACGATGGGTCTGGGTGAGCTTGCCGGTCCACAGCCCGTCCTTTTTCAGCGCGCTCTCGACGTCATGCCAGGGCGGCGCAGTAGAGAGCAGATCGTAAGCGCGACGGTTCAGGGCCTGCTCCTTGGTGTAACCATAGGCGCGCTCGGCCGCCCGGTTCCAGTAAGTGATGCCCCCTCCCACTTCCCACATGATGATGGGATCGTAGGCGTGTTCCAGCAGCTCGGTGTGACGCCGCAGAGTTTCTTCGCTGCGCTTGAGGCCGTCGATGTCCACCAGCACGATGACCACGCCGTCGATCTTGTTGTCGAGCGTGCGATACGGGCGCAGGCGCAGGGAATGCCATTTTCCGTTCTTGTCCTGCACGTCGAATTCCTTGACGCTCACCGTATCGACCACTTCCTCCAGCTGGCGCTCGAAGTCGGGGATCGTCAGGTTGAGATTGAGGTCCTTGATCGGCCGTCCGATGTCGGCCGGAATGAGGTTCAGCATGCGCTCGGCTGCGGGCGTGAAGCGCCGGATGCGCAGGTTCGATCCGACGATCACGATCGCCATGTGCACGCTGGAAAGCAGGTTGATGAGGTCGTTGTTGGTCTGGGAAAGCTCCGAGTTGCGGTGGTTCAGCTCCTCGTTGACGGTCGCCAGCTCCTCGTTGCTCGACTGCACCTCCTCCTTGGAGGTCTCCAGTTCCTCGTTGATGCTCTGCAGCTCCTCGTTGGCGGACTGGACCTCCTCGTTCGCGGACTGCAGTTCCTCGTTGGCGGCTTCCTGCTGCTCGATCACCGATTGCAGGTATTCGCGAGTTGCAGCCAGCTCCTGCTTGAGGCGCGTCTCCTCGCGGTCCGCTCGCTCCCGATCCATGGCCCTGGTTTCCATTTTTTGACCTTTCGCAGGCGCGGCCGCCGGCGCGCGTTTTTCGGATTCCTCGAACAGGACGAGGAAAGAGCTCACGCTCGAATCGACCCGGACCGGTATCACCTCCACGTCGATGTCCTGGTAGCCGCCGTTGGTCTTGACCTTGAGGTCCTCCCGGCGCGCCGGCGCTTCGTCTCTCCTCGCCTTGTGCAGCAGCCCGCGGACCGCCACCAGCAGGCCTTCGCGCAGCATCTTGAGGACGTTCAAGCTGGCCCGGCCGGGTGCCGGAGTCAGGTAGAGGCCGGTATTGCCGCGAAACTGGAGGATTTCCAGGTCGGAGTTCACGAGCACGCTCGCCGGAGCGTACTTCGCGAGCAGCAGGCGATCGGCTTCCTTCTGCGTTTCCATTCCCGCCATCGGCACCTCGCGAGGCGCGACGATGTGTGGCCGCTCAGGGCCGTGATCGCGCCGCAGACCTTGCACCACCGGACCGAGATTGTAGCGTGGTGCCTGAGGCTTCTTGCGGTAAATCTTGTGCTTGGGCGTTTCCATCTCGAAGAGATCGCGGTACGAGCCGATGGTCTCCGAACTCCCCAGCCACAGATAGCCCTTGGGCTGCAGCGCGTAGTGCAGTATCGGGATCACCCGCTGCTGCATGTCCTGGCCGAGATAGATGAGGAGATTGCGGCAGCTCACGAGATCGATGCGCGAGAACGGCGGCTCGGTCAGCACGTTGTGGCGGGCGAACACGCAGACGTCGCGTATCGCCTTGCGGATGCGGTAGGTGCCTTCCACTTCGACGAAGTAGCGCCGCAGCCGCTCCGGCGTGACGTCCTGGACGATGTTCTTCGAGTACATGCCGGTCCGCGCCCGCTCGACGCCCGCGCCGTTCAGGTCGGTCGCGAAGATCTGCATCGGCAGCTGCCGCGACGTCGCTTCCATGAACTCGAACAAGGTGATCGCCAGCGAATAAGCCTCCTCGCCCGTGGAGCAGCCGAGCACCCAGATCCGCAGCGGGTCGTGGCGCGAGCGGCCTTCGACGAGCTTCGGGAAAATGTCGGTCTTCAGCACCTCGTAGGTTTCAGGGTTGCGGAAGAAGCTCGTGACGTTGATCAGAATATCCTGGTAGAGCGCTTCGATTTCAGCGGGCGTCCTTTCGAGCAACTGCACGTACTCGTCGAGGCCCTCCAGCTTGTGCAGCACCATGCGCCGGGTAATGCGGCGGAAGAGCGTGTTGCGCTTGTAGTGGCTGAAATCGACGCCGTGGCTCTTCTGCAGCTGCTCGAGTATCGGTCCGATGTTGAACTTGGGAAGGAGCAGCTCGCTCGGCGCTGCCGAATCGGGCGCGACGTACGGATGCCGGGCGATGCGCCCGAGCTCCTGCGCGATCTCGGCCGGCGGCAGCACGAAATCCACGCAGCCGGCCGCCGCCGCGCTGCGCGGCATGCTTTCGTGCTGCGCGGAATGGTCCTGGGTAAACGTGATGCCGCCCGCCGCCTTGACTTCTTCCAGGCCGAGCGTGCCGTCGGTGGCGCTGCCCGAAAGGATGATGCCGATCGCCTTGTGCCCCTGGTCTTCCGCCAGGGTGCGCAGGAACAGGTCGATCGGTCGGTGCTGGCCGCGCGATTCCCTCCGTCTGGACGGGATCAGCGTGCCGCCGGAAATGGTGAGGTCCGAGGCGGGCGGAATCACGTAAACATGGTTCGGGTCGACCGCCATGTTCTCCGTTACCTCCTGCACCGGCATCGACGTGGCCCGCGCCAGGATTTCGGTGAGCATGCTGTGGTGGGAGGGATCGAGGTGCTGGATCAGCACGAACGCGAGACCGGTGTCCGCAGGCACCGCACGCAGCAGTTGCGTAGTCGCTTCGATGCCGCCCGCGGAGGCACCGATCCCGACGATGCAAAAAGGCAACGCTTTATCGCTCGCGGGCCGCACGTCCCCCGTGCCAATCCGCTCGCTTCCGTCGTTCGCTGTTGGTGCAGGCTTCTTCTTTTTGGGCGCCGATCTGGACCGTCTCTGTGCCATGTTTCCGCAGGCTCGCCGTTCAGTCTACGGCTGTACGCAGCGTGCGCCGAAACCGTCTCCAAATCAAGAGTGCAAAAGGGGCAGCCGAGCGACGGGCGTGCGAGGCCGTGTCATGAAGGCCGGTCGGTGAGGTCGACCGACCTCATCGCCATGTCCTGCAGCCGGCCGGCATGCCCCAAGGCCTCCGTCGCAACGTTTTCGTAATGGATCGCCAGGGTCTCCCGGCCTGCCTCCCGTTCGCGCTTCGCCATGGCATTGACGAGGTTGGCGCGCTGCCGGAAGAGCCGGATTGCGGCCCATAGAGTGCTCTCCACCGATTCGCTCGTGCTCGAAAGCAGCGTCTGGGGACTCCAGCCGTGGCCGACGAGGCAGCGATAGCGCTTCATGGGGCCGTGCTGCTGCTCGTGCAGCGGGCCGCCGCATTCCGGGCAGATCAGCTCGGTGCCGTCGTTGGTGGGCTCGAACTGGATCGGAGTGCCCTCTTCCGAGGCCCGGGCTTCTTCCAGGATCTCGCGGGGAACCTCCGGCGGAGGACCGGGGGGCTCGGCCACCAGCCGGATGATCGCCTGTCCCATGTCCGCGATCGGCAGCCGGTAGTCGATATCGACGTTGTCCAGCGCGCTTTGCGGCATCTCCGGGTAAGCTGCATCCAGCGGGTCCTGGACTACGGAAATACCCCCACAGCGCTTGATCGCAAGCAGCCCTGCCGTTCCATCGTCGAGCATGCCGGTCAGCACGATCCCGATTACGCGCGACCGGTATGCGACAGCGGCGGAACGGAACAACGGATCGATCGCCGGACGCCAGCGGTTTTCCCGGGGCCCGCGCGTGACCCGCACCTCGCCGCGCTTCACGATCAGGTGCCGGTCCGGCCGGGCAACGTAAATCACCCCGCGACGTATCGGCTCCCCGTCTTCCGCCAGCTTGGGCCGCAGGCTTCCGGCCTGCAACAGCAGATCAGCGATCACCGCCCGCGCTCCGGGAATCAAGTGATAGGTGACGAAGAAGGCGGCGGGCAGATCCCTCGGCAACTGCTTGAACAAGCGCAGTAAAGCATCGGCTCCTCCAGCCGAGGTTCCGACCACGACGATGTCGCGGCCGGCGCCTTCCGGATCTGATCGGCGGGACGGTGCTGACGCGGCCATGTCGGTAAGGGTCCGGGAAGAGTCTTTAGTTCATTGCATCCCGGAGTGCGCATGCTGCACGCGGATTCTCTTGAACTTTCTCCCCTCCCTCGGCGCGATAATAAGAAGGCAATTTCCGTTTCCCGCCTTTGAGCGCATGAGGCCTGCAGCGCCTCATCATCTTTTCGATGAAGAACCGGAGCGAGCAGTACAGCAGGAAGCGCGTCGCTACGACGAATCGGCCGCGCCTGCTCTGCGTGCAGGACGGAGGTGAGATCGAATCCCGGCTCACCCACGCGCTGCCCCACTGCTCGATCGTCCGGGCGCACACCGCGCAGCAGGCGATGGTAGCGGTGCAGAACGAGACGTTCGATTTCTACATCGTCGCGGCACGTCTGCCCGACGTGGACGGCGTCGACCTTAGCCGCCGCATCCGCAAGTTCGATCCGAACACGCCGCTCCTGCTCTTCTACGACGATGCCGAAGGCATGCCATATCCCGAGGTCGAAGACTCAGTATCGCAGGGATGTCTTTCGGCGCCGGTCGACTTGATCGTCGTGCGAGTCCTGATCGACGCCCTCCTGGAGTCGGCCAGAATAGCCAACGTGCGGGCGCGGGCTGCCGAGGTCGACGCGATGCACGACCATCTTCGAGAGCGTCTAGATACAGTCGAGCGGGACGTTCGCGCGACGGAGAAAGTGCTCGAGGGCCAGGCGATGCTGATGGCGAAAGCCTACAACGCGTTCGCGGCCGCCAAGGGTACCCGCGCAGAGTTTTTCCGCCTCTGGCCGGCGGTGCTGGAGCAAGTGGACCGAAGACCAGGCTAGCTCACCTTCCACTGATGGAACGAACCGGCGCTTCGCGGCAAGCCGCTGCATTTCTCGCGCGGCTCGAGTGACGATTCGGCGGCAGATCGGGCGGTTATTGCGCGGCTATCTGTATGTCCGGAAGCTGCCCGTGACGATCCCGACGATCTCGAGCGGATCGGGGCGGAGGACCGGAAACGCCTTGTTTTCCGGCTTCACCACGAACCTGCGATTTTCGCGCGCCAGCCGTTTGACGGTATAGGCGCCGTCCACGAGCGCCACCACGATGTCGCCCTCCTTCGCCGCATTGCTCTTTTCCACGACGATGGTGTCGCCGGGCATCAAGCCGGCCCCGATCATCGAGTCGCCCTTCACCTGGAGCAGGAAGGTGAGCGACGGACGCTTCACCAGCTGCGCATCGATTGCAAGACCTTCCGCAGGGGCGTCGTAGGCCGCGCTCGGCAGCCCGGCAGCGATCCGGCTCTCCATGAGCGGCCGCTCGAAGAACCGCGGCCCGGGGCGCAGCCGCCGGGCTGCGGTTTCGATGTAGCGTTCCGCTTTCAGGCGGGACAGGAATGCCGCTACCGAACTGGTCGATTTCAGGCCCACCAGCTCCCCGATAGCCGCGTACGACGGAAATACTCTGTACCGGGCGTAATAGTCCTGGAGCTTCGCCAGATAGGCGGCGTCGGAGACAGGCTGTCGTCCCATGGGCGATTCCGCGATGGACGTTATCGAACGTTTGTTCGATAATACAGAATGTGCGTTCTTCCGGTCAATTCGCCGTCATGGCGTCGTGACGTCCGTTTGTGCTTTCCCTCGCCGCCCTCATGAGCGAGCCGCGCCTCGCATTCGTCGATCTCGAAACGACCGGCCTCAGCCCGGACGCGGACCGCATCGTCGAGATCGGCGTCGTCGCGGTGGACGGCGCGCAGGCGAGCGAGTGGAGCACGCTCGTCAATCCACGTCGGCGGATATCGGAGCGCTCGCGGTCGTTGACCGGAATCGACGACGAATCGGTTGCCGCGGCGCCTCGCTTCGGGGAAATTGCCGCGGAGCTTGCGGCGCGGCTCGCCGGACGCCTGCTCGTCGCGCACAACGCCCGTTTCGACCACGGCTTCCTCAGGGCGGAGTTTCGGCGGGTCGCGATCGAGTTCGACCCGCGCGTCCTGTGCTCGGTCATGCTGTCCCGCAAGCTCTATCCACGCTGCGAGCGGCACGATCTCGATGCCCTGATGGACCGGCACGGACTGGCGGCGGAAATCCGGCATCGCGCGCTGCCCGATGCCCGATTGATCTGGCAGTTCTGGCAGGTCCTTCATCGCGACCACGCCAAAAACCGCATTGCCGACACGATCGATGCCCTGCTGGCCGGCCCGCTCCTGCCGGCTCACCTCGACCCGTCGTTGATCGACCGCCTGCCGGAAGCCCCGGGCGTGTACGTCCTGCATGGGGCGGACCGGCCGCTGCACGTCGGTGCGGCGGAAAACCTCAGGCTGCACCTGCAGAGCTATTTCAGAGTCGATCGCGCTTCGGGAAGGTCGTCGGCTCTGTCGCACTTGATCACAAACATTACCTGGCGCATCACGCAGGCCAGGCTCGGCGCGCAACTGCAGCGGGCCATGCTGTCGAGGACGCTGCTCCCGGCCGTAAAGAAACGGGCGCGACACGGCTTTTACTCGTGGCGCTTTGCGCCGGACGCCCAACCTGCCGTCGAGCTCGCGACCCTGTCGGAGCGCTCCGGCGCCGCGGCCGAGTCGTTCGGCCTGTTTGCCAGCGAGTGCAAGGCGCGCAATGCGCTGCTGCGCCTCGCGGCGCGGAACGGCCTTTGTCACGCGCTCCTCGGGATTCGTGAGCTGGAAGGCCGCGCCTGCGCCGCGTGCAGCAGAGCCGCGAGACTGCCGGACTGCGGACGGAAAGCGCATCGCCTCAAGCGCCTCGCGCAGGCGTACGCGGCGCTCCTGCCGCTGCGCGTTGCAACCTGGCCGTATGCCGGTCCGATCGGCATCCGCGAGCGCGCCGACCTGCACATCGTCGAGAACTGGCGCTATCTGGGGACGGCGCGCGGCGAACACGAAATTCAGGCCGCGCTGCAGGAAGAGCGCGCGGAGTTCGACGACAAAATCTTCGCGCTGCTCTCGCGGACGCTGCACCGCCTTCCGCGCAGGCGCATCCTCCCCTTGCAGCGGCCTGGCGATCCCGCAAACGACTGGGATCGCACTGCCGACGGAGAGCCGGCGTGAACGCCGTCGAGGCCGCGGGCGAAGGGCACCCGCCGCATCTCGCGGACCTCAACGCCGAGCAGCGCGCGGCTGCGACGTTCGGCATTTCGGAAACGCGAGACCGCATACCGCCCCTGCTGATCATCGCCGGCGCAGGGACCGGTAAGACCAAGACGCTCACCCACCGCGTCGCCCATCTCATCCTCAACGGCGCCGATCCCCGCCGCATACTCCTGATGACCTTCGCGCGCCGCATGGCCGCCGAGATGACGCGCCGGGTGCGGCATATCTGCGGCTACGCCTCGAAAACCCGTCCGGCGCTATCCACCGATACGATCGAGTGGGCCGGGACGTTCCATGCCATCGGTGCAAGGCTGCTGCGCCTGCACGCCGATGCGATCGGTCTCGATCCGTCGTTTTCCATCCTCGACCGCGGCGACGCGGAGGATTTGATGGACCTGGTCCGCGACCGGCTCGGGTTCTCCGCCTCGAGAAACCGTTTTCCAAAGAAGTCGACCTGTCTCGCCATTTACAGCTACGCCGTCAACGCCGGCGCCGGCATCGCGCCAACCTTGCTCCGCGCCTTCCCGTGGTGTTCCGAATGGGAGCGGGCGTTGACCCAGCTCTTCGCGGCCTACGTGGAAGCGAAGCAGGCGCAGGGCGTGCTCGATTACGACGACCTGCTCCTGTACTGGGCGCGGATGATGGAAGTGCCCCCCGCCGCGCAGCAGGTGGCGGGCCGCTTCGACCACGTGCTGGTGGACGAGTACCAGGATACGAACGCGCTGCAGGCGGCGATCCTGCTCGGCCTGAAACCCGGCGGCGACGGCCTTACCGTCGTCGGCGACGATGCGCAGGCCATCTATTCCTTTCGGTCGGCGACGGTACGCAACATCCTCGACTTCCCCGCGCAATTCGACCCGCCGGCCGCGACCTTGAAGCTGCAGCAGAACTACCGCTCTACTCAGCCTGTCCTGGACGCCTGCAACCGCGTGATCGGCCGCGCAACCGAGGGTTATGCGAAACGGCTGTTCTCGAAGCGTATCGGCGGGGGACGACCGGTCATCGCGACCGTCGCCGATGAAGCCGGGCAGGTCGAATTCATCGTCGATCGCATTCTCGCCAATCGGGAAGCGGGAATGGAGCTCCGCGACCAGGCCGTGCTGATGCGCGCCTCGCACCACTCGAGCCAGCTCGAGGTCGAGCTCACGCGGCGGAGCATTCCGTTCGTGAAATACGGCGGCCTCAAGTTCCTCGAGGCCACGCATGTCAAGGACGTCGTTTCGGTGCTGCGCTGGGCGGAAAACCCGCGCGATCAGGTCGCCGCGCTGCGCGTGCTGAAGCTCCTGCCCGGCTTCGGCCCCGCTGCCGCGCGGCGCGCCTACGGCCTGCTGGGCGGCGAGCGCCGGGGATTTTCGGCGCTCGAGGACTTCAAGGCGCCTGCCGCCGCGGCCGAATCGTGGGCGCTGTTCGTTCCGCTCATGAACGACCTCGCCCGTGCGAGCGAATGGAAGGCCGATGTCGGGCGCATACGGTGCTGGTACGACCCCCTGCTCGTCCTCCTCTACGACAGCGCGCAGACGCGCCTCGCCGATCTCGACCAGCTCGAGCGCATCGCCGCGCAGCACCCGTCGCGAGCGTCGTTCCTGACCGATATGGCGCTCGATCCGCCGGACGCATGCGGTGCAGAAGCGGGCCCGCCGCTCAAGGACGAGGACTGGCTGGTCCTTTCGACCATCCATTCCGCCAAGGGCCAGGAATGGCGCGCGGTGCATGTCCTGAACGTGGTGGACGGCTGCATCCCGTCCGACCTCGCGACGGGAACGCCGGAGGAGATCGAGGAGGAGCGCCGCCTGCTGTACGTCGCAATGACGCGCGCCAGGGACGACCTGGTGCTGGTCCAGCCGCAGCGGTTCTACGTGCGCGGGCAAGCCTCGGGAGCGGACCGGTACGTTTACGCTCCGCGCAGCCGCTTTATCGCGGAGAGCGACCTCGCCCGCTTCGATGTCGCCGCGCCGCTCCCGCCGTCCGGCAGCGCGAACGACGGACCGGTGACGTCGCAAAGGGTGGATCTCAAGGCTGCGATGCGCCGGATGTGGATCGATCCCGAAGTCAGCGGCTTATGAGCCGCAGACAACCACGGACAAATTGCAAATTCCAAAATTCAGTTTCGACGTGCCGCGTGCGGGATAGGCTGTGCAATCCTCGCAGCCGGGCTTCAGTGATTGGTTCGGAAGGACTAGTCGCGGCGACCAGTCAGTTCGGGAGAGTCAGGCTCAGCTGAAGAGTCGAGCGAGGGCCGGACTGGCCGCGGGTGCAACGAAACAAACTCCGGATCCCGCCCGGGCGGATAGTGCAGCCGGCCGTGCGGGAGATCGATGCTGTAGTCGTGGTCTGACGGCTTGAAGCCGCGCGCCAATGCGTCGAGGAGCGCTTTGCCATACGTGGAATGCTGCGCGGATGTTTTCTCCAGCCTGCCATCGGGGCCGAAGAGCTGCCACAGCCAGCCGCCGTCGGCATGGCGGACGAAGCTCCAGCGAATCGACGTGCGTTCCGGCACGAAATTCCCTTCCCTTTGAGACAGACACCGCCGTAGCGGCGGCGATTCTGAATTGGCGTTCGCGCGGGCTGGCGTTGCGTAGTGCGCAGGACGCCACTGGGCAGTATAGCGCCAAGGGGGGGGGGGGGGG
>DATFWO010000174.1:0-18659 GCA_035259205.1 Burkholderiales bacterium
GAGGGTGAGCAGCACTTTGCCGTCCTGGTTGAACTTGACGACCGTATGGCCTTTGCCGTCCTTTCCCTGTGAATCGGTCACCCACACGTTGCCGTCCCGGTCGACGTGTATGCCGTGCGGCTGCACGAACATCCCGGCGCCAAAGCTCTTGATGTACTTGCCCGACGGCTCGAGCTTGACGATCGGCGGCACGTTCGAGGCGGCGCAGCCGCCGCCGCCGCAGCGCTCGAACACCCAGATGTTGCCGTCGCGGTCGACGTCGATTGCGCTGGTAGCGCCCCATTTTCTCCCATCGGGGAGCTTCGCCCAGCCGTCCTCTCTGTAGGGTGTTTCCTGTGCGAGTGCCGTCGCCGCGGCAAGCACGGCCGCCAGCACGCACGTGTTGCGATGAGCACGAATGTTCATTGTTTTCTCCCCCTTGGTGCGCGCCGGACGCTGCGTCCGTGCCCGGCTCATTCTACGCCCGCGGAATCGAGCGCACGAAAGACCGTCGCAACCTTGGTGCATGGCGGGCCCCGGCCACACCAGCCCGAGGCGCGGCGTGCCGGCCTGCGGTCTGCCTGCCGGCCCGATGCACGAGGAAGATGACTCTTTCGTAATGTTCCCGTTTCAGGCACGAGACTTGCGTAGCCGCTGTGAAACAAGGCCGGATGAAACCGCGGGCAGGCATTTCGGTCGAAGGCTGACATTGCAAGATTCCTGCAAGGTACGGAGCCTATGCTGCCCGATACATTTTCGCGGCGCGCGCCGCACGCTGCCATACGACACAAATGAATCGCTACGGCTCGCCTGCGGCGGGGTTGGCGGTCACGCCTCCCACGGATTTGTGGGACTGGCTCATCGTATGCGGAATCTTCGCCGGTATCGGTGCGCTCGCGTACGCAGGGCTGCGAACGCCGCTGTTCGATCACTGGGTGGACCTGGCGCAGGCGGGCCGGTGGTCGTCGCTTTTCATGCGGCCCACCATCCTGTGGGTGTTCATGGGGACCCTGTTGCTCTCTTTCCGCACGGCGCTGTGGTTGAGGTATCGTCCTTTTCCGTCGGCGGCGCCGTCCGAAGCGCCGCTGCTCACCGTCGTCATCCCCGCATACAACGAGGGGCGCATGGTGGGGAAAGCGATCGACTCGGTCGCCCGCGCCGAGTATCCGCGAAACCGGCTGCAGATCATTGCCGTGGACGACGGCAGCCGGGACGACACGTGGCGCTACATCGAGCGCGCCGCGGCTCGCCATCCCGATCTGGTGACGACGGTGCGCTTCGCGCAGAACCGGGGCAAGCGGGCCGCGCTCGCGGAGGGTTTTCGGCGGGCGCGCGGGGAGGTCGTGGTCACGATCGACTCGGACAGCGTCATCGAGCCCGGGACGCTCCTCGCCATCGCCGGGCCGTTTCACGAAGCGCGGGTGGGCGCGGTCGCGGGCAAGGTTGCGGTCTACAACCGTTACGCGGGCTTGCTGCCGCGCATGCTGCACGTTCGCTTCACGCTCTCCTTCGATTTCCTGCGCAGCGCGCAATCCACGTACGGAACCGTGTACTGCTGCCCGGGCGCACTCGCGGCGTACCGCGCCGCGGTCGTGCGCGAGGTGCTGGAGCAATGGGAACATCAGCATTTCCTGGGCGTGCCCTGCACCTTCGGAGAGGACCGGGCGCTGACGAACCTGATATTCGAAGCGGGCTACGACACGGTCTATCAAAAAAGCGCCGTCGTGCATACGGTGGTGCCGGATACCTACGCCCAGCTCTGCCGCATGTACCTGCGCTGGGACCGGAGCTACGTGCGGGAGGAGCTGCGCTTCAGCAGGATCGTGTGGAAGCGGCCTGCGCTGTCGCGCGCGATCGCGTTCGTCGACACGACGATCACCAACCTGCGCTTTCCCGTCGCCTACACGTCGGTCGCCCTGTTCGCTACCTATGTCGTGCAGGACCCGTTGACGTTCCTGCGCATGCTGATCGGAATCGGCGTGATCTCGATCTTCTACATGTTGTACTACCTGAAGAGCGAGCGCTCGTGGGATTTCATGTACGGGGTGCTTTACGCGTACTTCTCGTTCTTTACGCTGTTGTGGATATTTCCGTACGCGGTGCTGACCGTGCGGGCGCGATCCTGGCTGACACGATGAGGGATGAAGGATGAGGGATGAGGGATGAGGGAAGCTCCCGCAGTCCACGCCACCTACTAACGCCGCAGAGGGCAGCTCGCGGCTCTTAGCGCGTATTTCATCGCCCGCAGCACAAAAGGCCGCTATTCCAACGGGATAGCGCGCGCATCGGCTCGCCGCTCGCGGCGTGTTGTTGACGCCCGGCGCGACCATCCCCTAGACTGCCAAGACTCATCCATCGAAGCTCGGCGCAAACCGAGCCGGGCCCACGGGAGGCGTCTATGAAATGGCGGCTGACCTTGGCAGCATGTGGATCGCTCTTCGCAAGCGGTGCGGCACTCGCGCATCACTCCTTCGCGATGTTCGATCAGGACAATCCGGTCCTGCTCGAAGGCGTCGTCCAGGAGTTCAAGTTCACCAATCCGCACACTTTCATCGTCCTGTCCGTAAAGGACGAGAAGGGCAGCGTGCAGACCTGGAATCTTGAAGGCACCAGCCCGAGCAACCTGGTGCGGGGCGGCTGGTCGAGCAAGACCCTCAAGACCGGCGACGAGATCAAGCTGAAGATCTGGCCGCTGCGCAGCGGCGCGCCCGGGGGCGGCTGGAACGTCGATCAGATCAACTTCCGCGACGGCAAGCCGATCGGCGGCGGCTCCCGGGAATACTAGGTTCTAAAACTCTTTCCGTACCCGGGGAGGACGGTGATGCTGACCCGAAGCCCCTTCATCCTGTTCGTGCTGGCTGGCCTGCTGGGCGCCGCGGTTGCCAGCGCTCAGATGTACGATGCGAAGCGACATCCCGACTGGAGCGGCCAGTGGCAGCGCATCGGCGGCGTCCAGTGGGATCCTAGCAAGCCGCTCGGCCGCGGCAATCAGCCGCCGCTGACACCGGAGTACCAGGCCGTCTTCGAGGCCGGGCTGGCCGACCAGGCGGCCGGCGGGCACGGCAACGACACGAACTACCTGTGTCTCCCGGGCGGCATGCCGCGAGCGATGACGGTGGTCTATCCGATGGAGATCATCATCACGCCGGCCACGACCTACATCGCCATCGAGACCGCGAGCATGTTCCGGCGCATCTACACGGACGGGCGCAAGTGGCCCGACTTCGTGGAGCCCACCTATCTGGGCTACTCGATCGGCAAGTGGGAAGACGCGGACGCGAACGGCCGCTTCCAGACGCTGACTGTGGAGACGCGCTATATGAAAGGCCCGCGCACCTTCGACCAGAGCGGCATCCCGCTGCACAAGGACAACCAGACGATAGTGAAGGAGCGGATCTACCTCGACAAGTCCAACCCCGAGATGCTGATCGACGAGATCACCACGATCGACAATGCATTGACCCGCCCGTGGACCGTCACCAAGAAGTTCCGCCGCGAGAAGAATCCGATCTGGTTCGAGCACGTCTGCGCCGAAGGCAACCATCACGTCCTGATCGGCAAGGAGAATTACTACGTGAGCGACGACGGCTTCCTCATGCCGGCGCGCAAGGGCCAGCCGCCGCCCGATCTCAAGTACTTCAAACAGCCGGCGAAGTGATCGAATTCCTTGCTAGTTAAAGCACTACGCTTCCGCAGTATCGCCTGCGCGAGCGCCACCGCCGCGGTTCTCGCCGTCGGCTGTGCGACGCCCGGGCCGGATCAGAGCGTGGCAACCCCGGGCGACGCGATCTTCTCGCGCAAGATCGTAATGGACACGATCAACAACCACATGGACGAGCTCGAGGGCATGCTCGCCGCGGCGGACAAGGTCGACATGGCCGAGGCGCGCGAGCACGCGGACGTGATTTCGGTGATGTTCATGGCGTTCCCGCATCTCTTTCCACCCGCGACGAATCAATGGAAGGCCAACGCCGAGCGTGACGCCGGGCGCGATACCTACGCGTCGCCGGAGCTGTGGAAGAATTTCGCGGACTTCTACGGGCGCGCCGGCAGGGCGTCCAAGGTCGCCTACGCTGCCAGCCGCGCGAAGGAGCAGGGCGAGTTGAGAACTCTCGTCTCCGAGCTGCGCACGGTTTGCAACTCATGCCATGCGGCGTATCTCAAGACCGACTGACTCGGTCTTGGTGACGAGTGACGACTGACGGGTGGTGAAAATTCCGGGTGTCACGCCGCCCGGGCGTCTCAGTTACGCAGTTGAGCCGCTAGGCCGCCACCGCCGTTTTCTGGATGGCGCGCGCCGACTCGCGTATCCACTGGCCGACCGCCTGCGGGCTCTGCTGCGGCGGCATGAGCGAGGAGAGCGTCACCATCGGCATCAGCTCGCGCAAGGTGTGCGCGGCCGAGGTGGCGTGCGACGCGTCGTCGCCCGACATCACGGCCGTCGGTATCTTCATCGCCATCAATTGCTCGCCGCTCGCGCCGGAGGGCATGGTGTCGTTGAAGAGGTTGAAGCGCGACTGCTGCACGTGGGCGAGATAGCGGTCGCGGTCCTGCTTGACGAACTCCTGGGCGAACGCCGGATCGGTGGCGATCACCGACGTCCACGGCCCGCCGTCGGGATCGCCGGCCCAGAACGCCTTCAACTGCCTGGCGCGCTCCGCGGCCGCGGCGAGGCCGTGCTGTCGCACGAAAGCGATGTGGCCGTCGAATTTGTCGTGCCCCTTCTTCATCCAGCGGAAGCCGCCGACCGGCCAGTGCATCAGGAGGCCCAGGCAGCGCTCCGGGTAGTAGTGGCCGATCGCGGCCGCCACCGAGCAGCCCATGCAGCCGCCCAGGATGAACGCCTGCCCGACCCCGACGTGATCGAGCATCGCCATCGCGTGCCGCGCGTAGGTTTCCCACGTCAGGGTCTCGACGCGTCCGCCCGAATCGCCCGCCTCGCGCCGGTCGTAGGCGATGACCTTGAACTCGTCCGCCAGCGACTTCAACGGATCGAGCGGCTTCCACGTCGCGTTGCCTCCGGTGCTCCACTTGGCGATGGTGGAGTCGAAGCCGCCCGGTGCGAGCATGAGAAGCGGCACGCCGCTGCCGGTGACCTGATAGCTCGTCTTGATCCCATCGATCTGAGCGATAGGCATGGCGGGCTCCTCTTCAGGTGAATGCAGAAGGCATGCATCGTGAGTCGCGGACCGTTCGCGTGTCAAGCAAATGTGTCGATTGTCCGCCCCTTGAGGCCCACGACACGGCATGGCGACACCGCTGCTTCTTGAATAGAATTCGGCGTAGTCCTTGAGTCCGGGGGAGGAATGAACCGCCGCGCTTTCATTGGCCTTGCGGGCTGCGCGCTCGCTAGGCCGTTTATCGCGGTCGCGCAGCGCGCGTCCAGGTCCGCGCGCATAGGCTATCTCGCGCTGAGATCGCCCATGTCTGCCGACGATGCCTTCCTGAAAGGCCTGGTCGAACTGGGCTGGGTCGAAGGGCAAAACATCGTCATCGAGCGCCGCTTTGCTGCGGGAAGTGTCGACCGGCTCAAGGATTCGGCTGCCGAGCTGGTACGTCTCAGGGTCGACGTGATCGTCGCGGCTGCTTCCGCACCCACCCAGGTGGCGAAGGAGGCGACTGCCTCGATCCCGATCGTGTTTGCGAACGCGGGCGATCCCGTCGGCCAGGGCTTAGTTCAGAGTCTTTCGCGCCCGGGTGGAAACGTCACGGGGATCGCCTTCGACGCCGGCTCCGACATTACCGCCAAGCAGGCGCAGCTGCTCATTGAGATCGTCCCCAAGGCATCCCGCCTGGCCGTCTTGTGGAATCCGACCACCGCATTCCTGCATTCCTATTGGGGCGCGTTGAAAACCGCGGCGCCGAAGCTGCGCGTGAGCCTCCAATCCCTGGAGGTCAGGGACCCCGGCGAATTCGAGCGTGCATTCGACTCCATGAAACGCGAGCGTGCCGACGGGCTGATCGTCCTTTCGGATACTTTCGCGACTTTCCATCGAGCAAGAATCGCGGAGCTCGCCGCCAAGCATCGGCTGCCGACCGTCTACGGGCACAGCCAATACATCGAGGCCGGGGGCCTGATGAGCTACGGACCCTCGCTGGCGGACGGCTATCGGCGCGCCGCCAGCCACGTTGACAAGATACTCAAAGGCACCAGGCCCGCCGACCTGCCGGTCGAGCAGCCGGCCAAGTTCGAACTCGTGATCAATCTCAAAGCGGCGAAAGCGATCGGCCTTGCCGTTCCGCAGAAATTGCTAGCCCGCTCCGACGAGGTGATCGAGTAAGGAAGGAAATAGGGGCGCACACATTTTTCGGACCGGGGAATCGTTCGCTCTCCGCGTCCCGAGATGTTGCCCGGTTCTGTTGGCGGTCTTGGCGTCTTGGCGGTTCAACGGTTTGGCCAGTCCTGCCGTTCCACTCATCACCCATCACTCATCACGCCTTCAAGGGCCACCCCAGCCAGTTGCAGAGGCCGCGGCCCATGATGAGCTCCTTGTCCTTCGCCGGCAGCCACGGCAGCTCTTCGGTGAACATCGTCACGCACTGCTTCCAGGATGTCGGCATGCGTGTGATGTCCGTGCCCCAGAACATGCGCTGAGGCCCGAAGGCGTCGTAGAGCTTGCGGATATGGCCGTGTATGTCGCGATACGGGTAAGCCTCGCTCGAATAGCTCGGTCCGCCTGTCGCCTTCAGCGCCACGTTGGGCTGCTTCGCCGCTGCGAGGAGATCCGGCAGCTGCGACCAGGTTTTATCGGGCCGCCCGTAGTGATCGATGATGAGCTTGAGGCCGGAATGGCGTTGAGCGATCTTCGGGATCGCCACCAGCATGTCGTCGCCGATCAGCGCGACCGGCATGCCGGCGCGCTCGGCAGCGGGCCACAGCCAGTCGAGGCTCCCGTCCGTGAGCCACGTTTTCTGATGCGGCTGATTCAGCGCGAACCGCAGCCCGAGCACTCCCGGCTGGCCCTTCACGCGCTCGATCCCGGACTTGCTGTCCGGCTTGTCGAGCGGGAAGTTGGCCAGGATCGAGAAGCGGCTGGGGTACTTGCGCGCCGCTTCCACGGCCAGCGCGTTGGAGTTCGGGTCCCAGCCCGGCGGATGGATCACGGCCGCGCTCACGCCGGCCTCGTCCATCTCCTTCAGCACGTCCTCGGCCGTGAAGTCGGCGATCTGGCGATGGTTGGGATTGGTCGGCTTGTGCCCCGTCCAGATATGGATCTGGGCGTCGACGATCAGCATGCTCCCTCCTCTCCGAACGACTGCGGTCTCATATCCGACCGCCGGCGCTTGCGCTCTTCCGACCATGGGAGCGAGCGCCGCAGTGCCGGCAGCCGTTCCCAGCGTCCTGATGAATCGCCGTCGCGAGATCATGCTTCTTCGCATGAGCGAGCTCCCGGTGTGTATCCGGGCAATCTACACCGAGCCCGCCAGGGCGGCAAACCAGTTTAAGCTGCGCCGGTGGAATCCCTGAGCGTGCTCGACTGGATATTCGCGGCGCTCGTCGTCGTCGTGGCGTGCGCCGTGCGCGGTACCGCGGGCTTCGGCGGCCAGGCGGTCGCGGTCCCGCTGCTCGCCCTCGTCCTGCCCCTCAGTACGGCGCTTGCGGCCATGGTGGCGCTGATGGTGCTGTCGGCGATCGGACACCTGCGACGCGACCGGTCGAAGATAGCGTGGGCGGAGATCCGGCGCCTGCTGCCGTATTCGGTGATCGGCGTTCTGGCCGGTCTCTACCTGCTGGAGCTGCTCGATATCCGGGTGCTCATCAAGGCGTTCGGCGTCGTCGTGCTCCTCTACGGCTGCTTCGCGCTGGCAACCGCTTCGCGCCCGCTTACCATCCCTCCGCGCGCGCTGTATCCGGCAGGGGCGGTGCTGGCCGTGCTCGCCGGGGCGATGGGAGCCACCTTCGGCGCGGCGGCAGGCCCGCTATACGTCATCTACCTCAACGCGCGGCAGCTCGAGCGCGACGCATTCCGCGTCACCATCACCACGATACTCACGGTGCAGGGGTCCCTGCGCATAGCCGGCTATGTGCGGCTGGGGTTTTACGACTCCACCACGCTGACGTTCCTCGCCGCCGCAATCCCGCTCATGCTCCTCGGCTCGGCGCTGGGGCTCTGGCTCGCCGGCCGCCTCGACCAGCGCTGGTTCAACCTGGGCATCGGCGTGCTGCTCCTGGTGAGCGGAACGGCGCTGCTGTTCAAGTAGTACTATCCGTCTCGTCGCGAGACGGGCGGGCATGCCGCTCTTCGACGAGCAAGAATAGTGGTTCGACATCGGAGGAGTCATGAGGCAGCTTTCCTTGCCGCAATTCGCAGTCACATGCGCCGCAATCGTGCTGCTCTCGTCCGCGTGTGCGCAGCAGCCCGTAGCGACCGGCGGCCCGCTCGTCATCGAAAAGCAGGGCAGCTTCTTCGTCGGCGGCCGGGACGTGCACTCCGATACGCTCTCGACGCTCCCACAGTACGCGCCGGCCGGCACGATCACGGTGGACCAGATGTATGTGCGCTACCAGGTGCCGGTCAACGCCAAACGCTATCCCATTACGCTCATCCACGGCTGCTGCCTGACCGGCAAGACCTGGGAGACTACGCCGGACGGGCGCATGGGATGGGACGAGTATTTCGTCCGCAGGGGATACGCGACCTACGTCATCGACCAGGCCTGGCGCGGGCGCTCCGGGGCGAATCCCTCCGCCATCATCAGCGCGAAGCTCGGCAGGATGCCGCCCGACCAGTTGCCGCCGATCGTAATGGCCGCGCACGAGGACGCGTGGGCGATCTTCCGTTTCGGGCCCGAGTATCCAAAGGTGTTTCCCGGCATGCAGTTCCCGCTCGAAGCCCAGGCAGAATTCTGGAAACAGATGGTGCTCGACTGGAATGCGTCCTTGCCGGTGCCCGTCCCGACCGTGCCCGCCCTGTCCGAGCTGGCGATCCGGCTGAATGGCACGGTGCTCGTCAGTCACTCGCAGTCGGGCATCCACCCGTTCCAGGCGGCGGCTCTCAGTACGAAGGGCATAGCCGCCATCGTTTCGATCGAGCCGGGGGCTTGTCCGGCAGCGACCGGCGATTTGAGCCCCTATCTGAAGATGCCGATCCTGGTGCTGTTCGGCGACTATGTCGATTTGTCACCGCGCTGGGCGCCGCGGCTCAGGATGTGCCGGGATTTCGTTCGGGCCGCGGCCACGGCGGGCGGCAGGGCCGAGCTCGTCGTACTGCCCGACATCGGCATCCGCGGCGCTTCGCACATGCTGATGCAGGACCGGAACAGCCTGGAGATCGCCGACTGGCTGCTCGCCTGGATCAGCCGCAATGTCGAGTAACGGTAGTTGCGTTGCGCGCTGTTGCTGCACGATCTATCGCGTGCTACGGTGAATTGCCCGCGCTGACGCATATTCTGTCGGAGATTTCGCGATGCAAACGATATCGGTACCTGCCTTATTGCTCGGGATGCTGCTGTTCTCGACGACGCTTTGCGCGCAGCTCGCGGTGCCGCCGGCGCCGTGGCGTGGGGCGGGCCCGACGCCGTGCGTCGGTTCCGACGGAGGCATACATCAATGCTCTCCCGCTGCGCGCGCGGTGGCAGTTCGCGCGGGGCGGCTATTCGACAGCAAGACCGGCCAGATGCTGACGAAGCAAGTCGTGCTGCTCCAGGGCGAGCGCGTTACGGAGGTCGGAGCGGAGGGACAGGTCAGGATACCGCCCGATGCGGAGGTCATAGACCTCAGCCGCGCGACGGTACTGCCCGGCTTGATCGACGCCCACACGCACATGTTCAACAATCCCAAGCCGGGCATGTCGAGGGAGGCCGCGACACTCATCGCCATCCACAACCTGCAAGCCGACCTGCGGGCGGGCTTCACCAGCGCGCGGGACATGAGCTCTCACGGCAACGGCTACGCCGACGTCGATATACGCAACGCCATCAACGAGGGGCGCCTGGAAGGCCCGCGATTCCAGGTGTCGGGCCGCGGCATCGTGTGGGCGGGCACGGCCTCGAAGGAGGTCAGGGAGAATCCGCTCCGCAGCACGGTAGTCGGGTCGGTCGACGAGGCGCGCGCCGCGGTCCGCGATCACGTCGAGCGCGGCGTGGACTGGATCAAGCTCTTTCCCGGGGGCGCGTACTCGTTCAGCGCCATGGGCGAAGACCAATACGTTGTGACCTATCCCATGCCCGTGCTGCAGGCGCTGATCGACGAAGCGCATCGCCTGGGCCGCAAGGCCGCCTGCCACCTTCTGGGCGGAGAGGGACAGCGGAACGCCATCGTGGCCGGGTGCGACACCATAGAGCACGCGTTCGGCCTGAATCAGGAGCAGGCCGACATGATGGTGCAGAAGGGGCTCTACTACGATCCCACCATCGTCCGCTACACCGAGCCGTACATGGACGACAACGATAACAAGAACACCGGCGGCAAGTACCGCATGATTCCCATATTCGAGAAGGCGGTCACGATGGCGGCCGCTACGAGGGGAATGAGGATCATGGTGGGCAGCGGCGTCGACGGCTCGACCTTCGCTCACGGGACGCAGGCGCTGGAATTCGAGTGGCTGGTGAAGCGTGCGGGGATGAGTCCGGCCCGGGCCATCCAGTCGGGGACTATTATCAACGCCGAGGCCATGGGCTGGTCCGACCGGGTCGGATCGGTGGAGAAGGGCAAGTACGCCGATCTCGTGGCTGTCGCCGGCGATCCTTTGGCCGATATCACTGAGCTGCAGCGCGTGAGATTCGTAATGAAGGGTGGCAAAGTCATCCGTAATGACCTGGTGCCAGGCGCCGCGAAGTGATCGGCTTCGCGTCAACAGCTTCGACGCAACGGGCGCAAAGGAACACCGAAGGTCGCGACGGAGAACAAGGCAGCAACGTAACGGACGCGAAGGAAAATCCAAGGTCGCGATGGGCTAACCTAAGATGCCCTTAGCGTCCATCGTTTTTCCATGGCGGCCTTCGCGTTGCTGCTTTTTTGCGGTTTCCGTCACTGACGAACTCGAGGGGAGGATCATGAAGCTCACGGTGTTGGGAATTACCTTGGCTGGCACATTCGCGCTCTGGGCGGTTCTCAGCGTCTCCCAGCCCGTGTTCGGCCAGGCCGCTCCGAGAGAGGCTCCTCACCTAGGGGAAGGCGGGCTGCCGCAGTTCGAGAAGGACCCCGCGTGGCCCAGGGTTCCCGCCAAGTGGAAGATGGGATTCGGCTCCGCGGTCGCGGTGGACGAGCAGGACCACGTATGGATCCTGAGCCGGCCGAAAACGCTGGCGAATCCGCGCTCGACCGAGCCCGACACCAAATCGGTGGCCGCGCCGCCCGTGATGGAGTTCGATAACGCAGGCAACTTCATCCAGGGCTGGGGCGGGGAGAGCGGCCCCGGCTATCAATGGCCCTCGAACGAGCACGGCATCACCGTGGATTCCAGGGGCTACGTGTGGATAGTGGGGAACGCCGATGGCAAGAGGAACAACCCCGCGAATCTTCCGAACGACAACCAGGTTCTCAAGTTCACGAAGTCCGGCAAGTTCGTGATGGCCATCGGCCAGAGCGGCCAGACGGGAAGCAACAAGACCGAAGTCCTCAGGGGCGCGACGGGCCTGCGCTACTACGCCAGGACGAACGAGCTGTTCGTGAGCGACGGTTACGGCAACAGCCGCATCATGGTGTACGACGCTGACACCGGCAAGCTCAGGCGCATGTGGGGCGCGTACGGCAACAAGCCGCTCGACGAGGAGGACCGTCCGCCGCGCGCCAAGCCGGGCCCGGTGCCATGGGTCGGAGTCGCCGAGGTCCTGCAGCAATTCGGATCACCGGTCCACGACGTGCTCATTTCCGACGATGGGCTGGTGTACGTCTGCGATCGCGGCAATAAGCGCATCCAGGTATTCACGATCGAGGGCAAATTCGTGGCGGAGCAGTTCGTCGGTCTCGACAGCAAGTACTACCTGCAGGCGCGGGGCGCGGCCTTCTCGCCGGACCAGAGATTTCTCTACGTCGGCGGAACCCCGGTCGTCTACATCCTGAATCGCAGGACGCTCGAGGTGCTGGGCTCGTTCGACGTCGGCGAAGGCCAGCAGGATCATCCTCCAGGCCACCAGATCGCGGCCGACCGCAAAGGCAACGTCTACGTGGTTCAGGCGGAGCTCACCGGGGCCGACGGCAAGAGCGGCGGCACGGGCGCTTACAAGTGGGTGTTCAAGGGGTACTCGCCCACGGCGAAGCAGGGATCAGCCGCAGATACTCGCAAATAGACGCGAATTAAATTGATTCAGAATGTCCTTTGCAGCCATCGCTTTTCCATGGCGGCGTTGGCGTTGATGATTTCTGCTTGACGCTAACAGCTTCAACGCAACGGACGCGAAGGAAAATCCACGGTCGCGATGGGCTAACCTTATTCAAGATTTCCTTGGCGTCCACCGTTTTTCCATTGCGGCCTTTGCGTTGATGCTTTTTGGTCTGAGATTAACAGCTTTAACGCGATTGACGTGGCTTTGGTCCTCGGTCTGCGGGTTATCTGCGGCGGCTCCGCTCTCTCGCCACTCGCGCCGCGGCGTCCCGCGTGCGGAACGTACGAGGCTGGCCGTCCTTCCCCCGCAGCGTGCTCCTGCCCTTTTTCACCGTAAACCGCACCCCCGACCGCGCTACGTGCCAGTTCGCCGCCGCTGTTTTCTTCTTGTTGCGCTTCCGCATCGTCGAACTCTCTCCCTGATCTTGAACACCGGGCCTATTTCGGCATCCGCCTGATGGACTTGAGGCGCTGGCTGGTGTCGCCGGCGAGGTGGGTCCAGATAATGCCGTCGCGGACCAGCTTCTCCGCCATGGCGTCCACTACACCTCCGGCGGCGGCGTGTATCTCAAGGTTGAGGCGCGTGACGCGCTGGATCGCGCCGGAGGCGTAGTTCATCACCAGGACGGGGTTGGCGCTGCGCACGTGGTTGTCCATTTCCCAAGCGACGCGCATCACGAACGAGCGCAGCGCTTCGGTGAGCGTGTGCATCTCGTTGATCCTGAGCTGGACGAGCTGATGGTCGTAGAGCGGCTTGCCGCCGCGCCGCTCCCTCTTCGCGCAGGCCATGGCGTATTCGCATGCCGCGTCGCAGACCCCGAGCGCGTTCGCAGCGAGCTCGAAATCGCTGAACTCCGCGGAGGCGCCGCTGCGGACCTTCATGCCAGCGTTCACCTCGCCGACCACGTTGGCATGCGGCACGCGCGCGTTTTCGAATACGAGCTCGGCATTCTGGTAGAAGCGCCACCCGTTCTTGTTGAAGACCTTGCCGATGCGAAAGCCCGGCGTGTCGATCGGCACCAGGAACACGGTGCTGCCGTCGCGGATGGAGACGTTCGGATCGGTTCGCGTGTTCACGAAGAAGAGTTTCCCCACGCTGCCGTTCGCGATGAACGCCTTTTCGCCGTTCAATATCCAGTCCTCGCCGCGGCGTTCCGCGCGCAGGCGATAGCCCGCCCGGGGATCGTCGTCCGGGGGATAGCGGTTGTCGGATCCGGCGTTGGGTTCCGTGCTGCCCGAGCCCATTACGAAAGTATCGTCGGCGAGGAACGGCTTCAGGAAGCGCTCTTTCTGGTCCCGCGTGCAGAACTCGGCGATCTGGTGGCTCCATTTCCAGTTCTGGCTGAACGCCTTCGACATCGCGCTGTCGCCGCTCGCGAGCTCCGCCATCACCAGGCCCTGCGTGACGAAATCCGCGCCGGGCCCGCCCCAGTCCTCGGGTACGGCCAGGGTACGAAAACCGAGCTGCGAGCCCTTCCTGATGATCTCCCAGTCCCAGGGCGCGAACCCGCCCTCGAGCTGATCGCGCGCGAGCGACGCCGGGCGCAGTTCCTCCCGCGCAAATTCCCGCGCCTTGATCTGCCAGCCGCGTTGTTCTTCGTTGAGTGAGAAGTCCATTGATCTTGAGATGGGCGACGATTGATGGTGACGAGGTAGGGGTGACGACTAGTGGTGACGTGGGACGGCCCGTCGCCCCGGCGAAGTCCGGGGTCCACGCCCATCATACATTACTCGTCCCGAAAGACGGTGAGCGGTGACCGGCAGGCGGCTACCGCTGATCTTTTCAAAAGAGTTGGGCTATCCAGCGCAGAAGGAGAAACGCGAGGGTACCTGCTCCGATAGCGAATCCAGCCAGCGCCGCCACGAGGGAGGCGGCGAACACCGAGCTCGAGCGCGCGGTCTTGCGGGGATCGTCGATCCACGCCTGAAGCAGGCGCACGTTGCGCTGGTTCGCCTTCCACGCCGCGTCGAACACGTCGCCCGCCAGGGGAACGATGCCGACGACTCCTTCGATGGCGATGTTGTATGCCATCCGCGCCAGCACGACGCGCGGCGCTCCGAGCCGTGCCGCCTCGCCGACGATGTAGCCGGACAGCAGCACCCCGATCAGATCGCCGATGAACGGGACGAGACCGATCAGCGCGTCGAGGCCGATCGTGAGCCGTGTGCCTGGAATGGGAATCGAGCTGTCGAGGAGCCAGGCGAGCTCATCGAGACGCCGTCGCGTGTCGTCGGCGTCGACGGAGCGTATCTCTCCCGTCGCGTCGATGGTGATGGTGCGGCCGGAATGCGTCATGGCACGGTTTCGACACAGTACCCGGGAAACCGTTCCGTCTTGTTGAAGCTTCTTTGCGCCCTTGGCGGTGAGGCTTGCATCGTCACTCCGCCCGGATGTTCGCCGCGCGCACGACCTTCGCCCAGCGGGCGAGATCCTCGCGGATCGCCGCCGCGAACTGGTCGGGGCTGCTCCCGACCGGCTCGATGCCGCTCGCCACGAACCGCTCGCGCAGATCGGGCAGCGCGATCGCCTTCACGACTTCGGCGTGCAGCCTGGCGAGCACCTCGCGCGGCGTTCCGGCCGGTGCCAGCAGACCGTACCAGGAAGCCAGGGTCATCGCGGGGCCGCCCGCTTCGACGATGGTTGGAATATCCGGGGCTATGGGCGAGCGCTTTTCCGCCGCGATCCCCATCGCCTTCAGCTTTCCCGCTTTGATGTGCGGCAAGGTCGCCTGTATGGAATCGAAAGCCACCATCACGTGCCCGCCCATGATGTCGATCAGCATCGGGAAGCTGCCCTTGAACGGCACGTGCGTGAGCCGGATCCCGGTGAGCTGCGAGAAGTATTCTCCACCGACGTGATTGATACCGCCGTAGCCCGGGGAGCCCAAGGTGAGCTCGCCGGGCCTGCGCTTCGCGAGCGCCACCAGCTCGCGGACGTTGCGCGCCGCAAGCGAGGGATGCGTCACGAGCACGAACGACGCGCTGGCTATGCTCGTGATGGGCGCCAGGTCCCGCACCGGATCGAAGGGCAGCTTTGCGTAAGTGCTCGGGTTGATGGTGATCGTGCCCGTCGTCGCGCCTATCAGCGTGTAGCCGTCCGGAGGCGATTTCGCCGCCAGCTCGGTGCCGACAACGCCGGCCGCGCCGGGCCGGTTGTCTACGACGAAGCTCTGCTTGAGGCTTTCACCCATTTTCTGAAGCGTGGGGCGCAGCACGAGATCGAGGCCGCCCCCCGCCGCGAATGGATTGATTACCCGCACCGGCTTGGCGGGGTAGGGCTGCGCCTCGGCCGGCACCGTCGTGGCGCAGAAACCCGCCAGCGCAGCTTGAATAGCGACCGCGCGGAACAATGCGATGCTCACTGAAGTCAACGCCGGTGCGTAAGGTAGCCCGCGTTGACGCAGTTCGCGAGCTTGCCGTCGCGCAGGTAATCGACCACGGTCTCGGCGCATTTGCGCCGCAGGTCCGCGAAGGAATCGGGGCTGAAGAACGCGGCGTGCGGTCCCAGGATCACCCGTCCGCGTATCCAGGGCTCGTTGGCGTGCCACGCCGCGACAAGCGGATCCTCCGTGCCGCCCGGCTCCCTGGGCAGCACGTCGAGCCCCACGGCGAGGAGCTTCCCGCTGCGCAGTCCTTCGAGCAGGGCCGCCGTGTCGCAGATCGGCCCGCGCGCGGAGTTGATGAGGTAGGCGCCGGGCTTCATGGCCGCAACCGCGGCGGCGTTGATCATGCCGCGCGTCTCGCGATTGAGCTCGGTGTGTATGCTCACCACGTCCGCCATTCCCAGCAGCTCGTGCAGGGTGCGCGCGCGGTTGAATCCGACGGCCAGCTCCGCTCCATTCGGCAGATACGGGTCGTAGAACGCGATCTGCATGCCGAACGCGCGCGCACGCAGTGCCGCCGCAGTGCCGATACGACCCAGCCCGATCACGCCGAAGCAGGCCCCGCGCAGCCGGCGCGAGGCCGGGTTGTGCAAGTGGGACCACCCCGTCTTGATGTCGGCGCGCAGCGCGGCATCGTAGGCTGCCGTTCCGCGCGCGAACGTGAGCATCATGGCGATCGCGGAATCGGCCACCTCGGTCGTGCCGTAGTCGGGCACGTTGCACACCACGATGCCCGCCTTGCCGCACGCTTCGAGATCCACCACGTCGTAGCCGACGCCGTTGCGAACCACGAGCCGGCAACGTGCGAGGCGGGCGATGGCGGCGGCGTTGATCTGGAGGCGGTTGACGACGAGGGCGTCGCAGGACGCCACGGCGTCTGCATCCACGTCCTCGAAGCGGGTCTTTCGCGCGTGGATGAGGACGGAATCCGCGCCGATGATGCCGCGCTCGACGTCGAGCTCCTGTGCCCGGCTGTCGGAATAAAGTATCTTGTGAGGCACCGCTACTCTCCCGCCGTCGTATGAGAGGTCATCACCGTTGCGGTCATGCTCACGCGCGCGCGGCGGACTTCGGAAACTCCACCACCGAGTGCGATTTGCCCCGCAGAGCGGCCAGGAACGACGGATCCGTAATATGCAGGTATTCCGGGCCGAGGTCGGCTATGCTGTTGCAGCCGATCAGCGCCATCACCCGGTCTATCTCCTCGCGGAAGATCTGGATCGCGCGCGCGGCTCCCGCTTCGCCCCCGGCGGCGGTTCCGTACAGTGTTGAGCGTCCAATGAGCACTCCCCGGGCGCCGAGCGCCAGCGCCTTGACGACATCCGAGCCGCGCCGGAAGCCGCTGTCCACGAGGACCGTGATCCGCTTTCCAACGGCATCCACGACCGCGGGCAACGCTTCGAGGGGCGCCATCGAGCCGTCGAGATTGCGCCCGCCGTGGTTGGAGACGACGACGCCGTCGACTCCGCACTCGGCCGCCAGGATCGCGTCCTGCGGATGTGCGATACCCTTGACGAGGAGCTGGCCTGGCCACATCCTGCGCAGCGCGCGCAGGTGCTCGTAGTTCATCTCTTCGCATTTCATCATCGAGCGGCCCATGGGACGTGCGGTGACCGTCGTTCTCAATTCCGCGGGGTAATTCCGGTAGCTCGGCATGCCGGACGTCAGCACGTAGCGCGCGAGCACGTCGAGCAGCCACCGCGGATGCATCAGCACGTCGGTAACGTTCTTGCGCGTGAAGGTGAACGGTATTGTGAAGCCGTTGCGCAGGTTGTACTCGCGGTTGCCCGCCACCGCGCCGTCGACGGTCAGCAGCAGGGCCTCGTAGCCGGCCGCTCTGGCGCGCTCGACCAGCTGGTAAGACAGGTCGACCCTCGACCACATGTAGAGCTGGAACCAGAGCCGCCCCCCGACTTCCTCGGCGACGCGTTCCATGGAGGTGAGAGAGCCGGTCGCAAGCGTGAAGGGAATGCCGGCTGCCTTCGCTGCACGCGCCAGCGCGATCTCGCCTTCGTGCCACATGAGGCCGGCCGCACCGGTAGGCGCGATGACGATGGGCATCTTCTGCTGTTGTCCGAACAGCGTGATTTCCTGACTGCGTTTGGAGACGTCGACAAGCGTGCGTGGCCGGAACCGGATCCGCTCGAAGACCGCGCGGTTGTTGCGCAGCGAGATCTCGTCCTCGGTGCCGCGGTCGACGAATTCGAACAGCCCTTTAGGCACTCGCTTGAGCGCCATTTCCCTCAGGTCGGCAATGTTGTAGGCCCCCAGTGTCTTGTCGGCCATGTCCGCTTCTCTCCCGTCTCGCCATCTCGTCCACGATCCGGTCGTCCGGCGAGATCGTGAAGGCTATCTTGGACTCTAGCACGTCACCGGCCGAGGTGAGCGCGCAATCGCAGCGGCGCCCCTGAGCGTCGCATGGCATAAACGCACAGGCGTGAAGGAATGAACCGATACAATCACGCGATGAACCGCGCCGCGAGGCGATCCACCAATCAATCAAAACGGGTGCAAACATGAGCATGGGACGAAAGCTGAGGGATTTGCTGGCTCAGAAGAAATACCTCATCACCCCCGGGATCACCACACCGCTGCACGCGATGATCGTCGAGAAAGTCGGCTTCGATTTCGTCTATGTGGGCGGATACGACGTTTCGCTCACCCTGCTCGGACTGCCGGACGTGGGCCTGATCACCGAAACCGAGATGCTCAACAACGCGCGCAACATCGCGCGCTCCGTGAATCTCCCGGTCATCGCCGACGTGGATACGGGTTACGGCAACGCGATCAACGTCGTGCGGACCGTGCAGGACTTCGAGGCTGCCGGCGTCGCCGCGATTCATTTCGAAGACCAGGTGAGCCCCAAGCGATGCGGACACGCGGCGGGCAAGGAGGTCGTGTCGCTGGACGAGGCCGTGGGCAAGCTGCGGGCGGCGCTCGACGCGCGCAGGGACCGGGATTTCGTCATCATCGGACGCACCGACGCGGTTGCGGCGGCCGGCGGCGGGCTCGAGGAGGCGATCCGGCGGGG
>DATFWO010000175.1:0-3277 GCA_035259205.1 Burkholderiales bacterium
GGGCACTCTGGCTTCGGGATAATCGCTGACGCACCGTCCACCGTGTATTGCTGGTCGAGGGGTGGAGCCTGATAGTGCGAAGCATTAGCCGTTCCGGAGCATCCGGACTTCTTGCTGCGTGGGATCGGAAGGGAGCGGGGCAACCTCGTCGGTGCGGCAAAAGCCGATCCGCTTGTAGAGACTGATCCCCGGGTGGTTGGCCACATTCACCCGCAGGCCGATCACGCGGCTACCGTGATTCTCGGCCCAGGACACCACAGCACGAGCCAGCGCCTGACCCACGCCGCGGCACCGGCAGTTCGGCGCTACCCACATCGAGGTCAGCTCAGCATCGGCACCGTCGTCGCCGGGTCTGTAGCCACCCGCCAGACCTATCCAGCGCCCGCCGTCATCAACGGCTACCACGATGGTCTGGGACAGCCTGTCCTGGGACAGTTCCGCACGCTCACGCCACTGGTCCGGGCTATGCGCCGCTTCCTGCCGCCACGTCGAGGCGAACGCAGACGGCGCGTCCTTGAGCGCCGCCAGCCTGATCTCGCGATACTCCCGCCACTCGCTAGCCTGCACGGTCTTGACTCGCATCCTCACAGGGTGACCACGCGCCCGCCCTGCCCGCAATCAATTTCGAGTTCAGCCTTGATCTTGCACACCTGGCCTGTGCATCATCGCCCAACATGCCCCTGAGATGCCCCGAACCGCCGTCAACAGCCAACGATCGCCATCAGCAGCAACCTGTGAACCTGAAGGTCGCGCAGGACTTTCAAGCCGGGAGTAAGGCCACGTGACACGCTCGTAATGCGTAGATCGGGGCTGGCAGGCATGCCGCCCGTACGCCTGTCCAGGCGCCGCGTGTGAAGCTGTTGTAACCACGACGAAACGGCGGCATCATCGGCGAAGACGCGGCAATCGAGGACGATCTGCGCCGCATCGTGCATGGTTGGAGATGCAGGTGAACGAGCCGCCGGAAGAACGACTGTGGCGCTTGATGCGCGGGGTGCTGACGACGAAGGTGCTGTCACTCGTCGCTGAACTTGGCGTTGCCGAGGCGATCGGAGACGGGCAACGTCCGGTTGCGGAGGTTGCGGGCCAGGTCGGCGCGGATGCCGACACCCTGCACCGCTTCCTGCGCGCCCTTTCGGGCGATGGCGTCTTCGCCGAGGAGAAGCCGGGTGTCTTCCGCAACACCGAAGTATCAGAGTTGTTGCGCAGGCCGGACTGGCGTGCCGCCGCGCACCTGTTCGGCGGCGTCTGGCACCGCGCCGTCGGCGAGCTGGACGCATCGGGAAACGCGAGCTTCCCGCGCACGTTCGGCGCGGATTTCTGGAGCTGGCTCGCGGCACATCCGGCAGAACGCGGCGCCTTCGACCGCGCCATGGTCGGCGGGAAGGACGAGAGCGCAGAGCTGCTTATGGAGGCCGAGTGGCACGACGGCGACGTCGTGGTCGATGTCGGCGGCGGCAACGGCACGCTGCTCGCCGAGCTGCTCCGTCGTCGGCCCGGGCTGCGCGGGGTCGCTTTCGATCTGCCGGAAACCGACCGCGACGAGTCGCTGTTCGGCGGCGCGATCGAGTTCGTCGCCGGCAGCTTCTTCGACGAGGTGCCCGCCGGCGACGCGTACGTCCTGTCGGAGATCCTGCATAACTGGCCCGACGACCAGGCGACGGCGATTCTCCGCACGATCCGCGCCGCCGCGCCGCCGCACGCTCGGCTGCTGATACTCGAGTCGGTGATCGGGACCGGGAACGACCCCCATTACCCGAACTGGCTCGACCTACTGATGCTCGCGCTCTTCGCAAGCCGTGAGCGCGACGAGGCGCAATGGGCCGCGCTACTCGCTGCGACGGGATGGAGACCAACCCGGATCGATGACGGCCTGATCGAGGCGAGACGCGGCGGCTCACCCAGGTGAGGCGTCAAGTTTCGGGCAAGGCTCGATGACACGCTTGGCACCTGCGGAATCCCGAGCGACCAGGACCGCAGCGGTTTCTCCGGTATTGGCACGAGCATGACGCGGAACCAGCATCCAGCGAAAAGCGTCCAAGGCTCATGAAGCATGCTCGCTGGCTGATCGGTTTGATCCCCGTACTTGCCGCTGCAGCCTGCGGTTCGGTTAGCGGGACGACGATGACGCTCACCCACCGTCCAGCCGTGGCCGAGCCCGGCCAGCCGGTACCCGCGTCGGCGGTTCACCGGCTCACCGCCATAGCCGACCGGGCGGTGACATTGAATGGCGGGCATCCCGTGGCCTGGGCGACGGCGGTAGTCACCACACACGCCAAGGCGCTGACCTCGGCTACGCCCGGCGACACGACACCGGGAGCGAAGGCCATCGTCTACCTGGTGACCATCAAGGGCCGTTTCGTTTGCCGTCTATGCAGCGGCCCGCCGGGAAGTCACGCGCCTACCGGCACCTACCTGTCGCTCGTGATCGACGCCAGGACCTTTAAGGGAACCGATGCCGGAATCGGTCCCAAGCCACCGCCGGTACCTCCGGCCCGTTTCGGGCCAGTGACCTACCTGAAGGTCCACCCGCTTGGGCAGAGATGATCTGGCAACCGATGGGCTGGCTCCAAGGCATCGGTGCGGACCTCGCCCGCGCGCTCTAATGACCGGGATGATCAGTTACAACTATCTGATCTTGCTAACGGATTTGCTAACAACGGTTCTGGACAACCCGGATGCAGCTGGATCAGGCAACTATCCACAGCCCCTGCGAGCAGGCCGGTCCGACAAGTGTGGACTGGTCTGGACAACCCTAATCTTGCTACGGATCAGAAGGCTGGGGGTTCGAGTCCCTCCGAGCGCGCCCAGATCAACGGCCCATTGCGATCTTGCAAAGACCCTTACTGCTGCCAAACTGCTGCCAAAGGGGCCATCCTTATGCCCCGAACAGCTCATCGATCGCGTCGGCCGCCTCCTGGCGGAGCACTGGCAGGACGTGCGCGTAGGTGTTCATCGTCACCCTGATCCCGGAGCGCCCGAGCACTTCCATGATCGCCCGGGAGGGCACCCCTGCGGCGAGCATGAACGTCGCACAGCCGTGCCGCAGGTCGTGAAGCCGGAGCCCGTCGAGGCCCGCTCGCTCCGGAGTTCGGCAGCGTCGGCGGCGTCGAGCTTGACGTCGGGCATGCAGATCACTGTCATTTCGGGGTAAGCAGGGGCTGGGAGCGCTTGTCGGTGGCGTTGGCTTGTAGCGGTGGATTCGCTGGTGGTGCGGCGGTTTCGCCGTCGATGACCACCCGGAAGCAGTTGTTCTCGCAGAGCGGTGGCAGTCTTG
>DATFWO010000176.1:0-49785 GCA_035259205.1 Burkholderiales bacterium
GCCAGGAATACAACGAAGCCGAGCTGATGGCGGTACTGCTGTCACGAGAGGTGCGCGACGGCGAGGTCTCCGCGTGCGGGGCGCTCTCTCACATCCCGGCCGCCGCTCTGCTGCTGGCGAAGGAATTGCACGCGCCCAACGCGGAATTGATCATCCTCAATACCGTGTTCAAGCCCTTTCACACGTCCCGCCAGTTTCACTTCCTGGCGCAACGCGGCGAGCTGGATCTTTTCTTCGTGAGCGGCGTGCAGATAGACCGTTGCGGCAACTACAACCTGCATCAGCTCGGTCCGGATCCGGAGCGACCGCGGGCGCGCTTCCCGGGGGGCTATGGCGGCGGCATGATCTATTACGCCGCGCGCCGCACGGTGGTTTTTCGCACGGAGCACACGCGGCGCTCGCTGGTCGAGCGGGTCGATTTCGTGTCCGCGGCCGCTACCACCCCGCCGGACGTGCTCAGGCTCGGCCATCCCAGCAAGGTGCTGACCCCCAAAGCCGCGTTCCGATTCGACAGGACCCGGGGATCGCTGCAGCTCGATTCCATACACGCCCCGTATACGCTGGACCATGTCCGGGAGAACACGGGATTTGACCTGGGGCCGAGCGGTACGGTAACGGTTACACCCGCACCGTCGCGCGAAGAGCTGCGCGTGCTGAGGCAGGTGGTTTGCCGCAAAATGATAGACACCGGCACCTACGCCGAGTGGGCGCGCCGGCAGCTGGGAGATGCGGAAACCCGCGCCGGACGGTAATCGGCCTCGGCGTCGCCGCGGCATTGCCCGGCAAGAATAAGGAGTGCGCGGCCGCTTTCCTATATGGAACTGTGATGATGGAAAGCCCTCTCGATAGATATCTCCTGATACGCTCCCGTGTTGCCGAGGGCTATCATTTTGGCGAGGACGCGCTCAAGCACACTCAGCACGTGATGACAGACTGGTTTCCACGTGCGGTTTTCGGTGACCTCACCGACGATACGATCAAGATCGAGGTGCTGATAAAAAAAGGTTTCACGAGCGGCAAGAGCGTGTACAGCGCATCATTTCTCAGGGCCGATGATTCATTGATCAAACGCACCGACTACGACGAGGACCGGCTGATCGGCAGAACTTGCCGCAGCTACAATCAGAAAAAAAGCGGCTACTACGGAGCCAAGAATGGCTTTGATTACCGGCTGGTGCTCTATACGAGCGAGCCACCCACTATAACTTTCCGTCGCTGACGTACCGGCCATGGAAGAGCGCGTTACTTTTGTTTCCGACGGTCTGAAGCTCGCCGCGGTGTTGCACGTACCCGAGGGGAGGGCGCCAGCCGGACGCCGGCCAGCCTTCCTGGTCCTGCACGGCTTCGGCAGCAACAAGGACAGCGGCGGCACGGTGGCCACCGCCCGCCTGTACGCCAGCCTCGGTTACGTGGCGCTGCGCTTCGACATGCGCGGCTGCGGCGAGAGTGAAGGACCGCGCGGAAGAGTCATCTGCCTCGAACAGGTGGAGGATACGCGCAACGCGCTCACGTTTCTTGCCGGCCGTCCCGAAGTGGATCCGCAACGCATCGGGGCGTCGGGCCAGAGCTTCGGCGCCGCGGTCGCCATCTACGCGGCGGGTGTGGACGGGCGGATCGCGGCGTGCATCTCCTCTGGTGGCTGGGGCGACGGCGCAAAGAAGTTTCGGAGGCAGCACGCGTCGCCGGACGCCTGGAAGAAGTTCACCGAAATGATGGAACGCGGAAAACAGGAGCGCGAACGGACCGGAAAGTCCATCATGGTGCCGCGCTACGACATCGTGCCGATCCCGCCGGACCTGCGCGGGAATCTGTCGCGGAACTCGATCATGGAGTTTCCCTTCGAGGTGGTCGAGAGCATGTACTCGTTCACCGCCAACGCCGTGGTTGGCAACATCGCGCCACGACCGTTGCTGCTCCTGCACTCGTCGAACGACTCGGTGACGCCTACGGAGCAGTCTCTCGATCTGTTTTCGCGGGCGGGGCAGCCAACCGATCTGCATTTGATTGCCGACGTGGATCACTTCATGTTTGCGGAAGGCAATACCCTGGTGATCGGCCTGCTGCGCAACTGGCTCGACAAGCATTTTTCGCTGAAGCGGTGAGCGGTGAGCGGTGAACAGTGAGCGGTGAGCGGGAAGGGCCGGTGGTCGTGGAGGCCGCGGCGCTGAAGAAGTTCGTCGCGCGGGTTTTCGTGCGGGTTGGCATGCCCGAAGGGCACGCCGCGACGGTCGCCGAAGTGCTCGTCTGGGCCAACCTGCGCGGGGTTGATTCGCACGGCGTATCGCGGGTGCCGCGTTACGTCGAGATGATCGAAGTCGGGGATCTCAATCCGAAGCCCGACATGAAAGTCCGGACCGAAACGGTCGCCTCGGTGCTGATCGATGCCGACCGGGGAGCCGGCCCGATCGCGATGACCGCCGCGATGGACGCGGCTACGCGCAAGGCCGGGGAAGCAGGCATCGGCCTTGCCCTGGTGCGCGCTACGACGCATACGGCTGCGCTCGGGTATTACGCCCTGAATGCGGCGCAGGCCGGCTTCGCCGCGATCGCGACGTCAGGCTCGGTCCCCAACATGGTGTACCACGGCGCGCGTGCGGCCGGCGTTTCGACCAGTCCGGTTTGCATTGCCGTTCCCGGCGGTGCACGCGGACCGATCGTCCTCGACATGGGCTCGGGCATCGCGTCGCTCGGCAGACTCGCCCACGCGCGGCGGCTCGGACAGCCGATACCGGAAGGCTGGGCGCTCGACCGGAACGGCCGCCCGACGACGGACCCGGCGCTCGCCGAGATTCCCTTGCCGATAGCCGGGCCCAAGGGCTCGGGACTCGCATTGATGGTCGAATGCCTGACGAGCCTCTTGGTGTCGAATCCGATCCTGGCCGATACGGTGGGCCGCCCGGCCAGGCAACGCCGGCATCGCCAGAACGGCCTTGCGATCGCAATCGACGTCGCAAGATTCGGCGACGCGGCGGCGTTCGGGCGGGAGGTGGATCGCCTGGCTCAGGCGCTGAAGGGGCTGCCGCGCGACCCCGAAGTCGCGGAGATACTGATACCCGGCGAACGCGCCAGCCGCGCATTCGAGAAGCGCAGCCGCGACGGAATACCCGTGCCGCGGTCGGTCTTCGCTGAGCTCGCGCGGCTCGCGCAAAAGCTCGGCGTACCGGTCGTCGCGGCGGCGTAGGTCGGGATTTTTCCGCGCTTGGGCGGCCGTCACCTGGGTTTTTCCCCGGGGTGTGGCACCGCGCTGCCGGACGCGACGGGATTTCCGGACGCGGCTTCCGCCAGCAGCCATTCGACAAAGTGCTGCACGTGCGCACGCTCGCGCGCGACGGGCGCGACGATCACGAAATACTTCCGCCCCACCGTTACGCGGCCGCGAAACGGCGCGATGAGCTCGCCGCGGTTCAACACGCGCTCGATGAGCGGTGCGCGTCCCAATGCCACGCCCTCGCCTTCGATCGCGGCGCGTACCAGTTGGTCATAGTGGTTGAAGCGCAGCGCTCCGGCCGGCTTCAAATCCGGAACTTTCAATGCCTGCAGCCACTCGCGCCAGGTCAGCCACGGAAACGCGCTGTCCCGCGGATCTTCGTAGTGGAGCAGCACGTGGTGCGCGAGGTCGGCCGCGACCTTCAGCGGGTGCTTGCGGTTGCGCGCGAGCCGCGGGCTCGCCACAGGGAACACTTCCTCGCCGATCAGTGGCACCGCGCCGGCGGGCGCCGCCCGCGGCTCGCAAAAGCGCACGGCGAGATCGATGCCGCCGCGCGCGAGATCCACGAAATCGTTGTTCGCGTCGAGACGCACGTCTGCGTCCGGATGAACAGCGCGGAACTGCGCAAGCCGCGGTATCAGCCACAGCGCGGCAAACGATATGGTGGTCGTCAGCGTGACCGGCCGGTCGTCGGCGATGGCGGAAAGGCGTGCCACCGCGTGCTCGATACCGCCGAGCGCGGGCGTCACGGCGCGCAGCAGCGACTGGCCGGCTTCGGTCAGCAGCAGTGCGCGATTGAACCTTCGGAACAGGCTGACGCCGAGCTGGCCCTCCAGCGTCTTGATCTGACGGCTCACCGCCGATTGCGTAACGTGCAACTCTGCCGCCGCCTTGGTGAAGCTCAAATGCCGCGCTGCGGCTTCGAAGCCACGCAGCAGGTCGAGCGAGGGTAAGCGAGCGACAGGCATGTCCGTCACATGATTTTAACTCATGTGAATGATGACAAACAATCGTTTGCGACACGCCAACGCTAGAGACAGAATTCGTCCAGTAACGCATGAGTCTTACGCATGTCGTCACACCCCTTCGAAAGGAGGCTCTTATGAGAACCACCGCCCTGGAAACGACCCTGACGCGCGCCAATCTGTGCCTGCAGGCCGGCTACGGGCTTTCGCTGACGGATGCGGCGGGAGTCGAGCTGACCTCAAGCACGGGTCGGGTATGGCTCACGATGGAAGGCGACACCCGCGATATCAATTTGCGTCGCGGCGATACCTACACTATCGAGCGCGATGGCCTTACGTTGGTGACCGCTCTCGAGCCCAGCCTGGTGCGCGTGCGCATTCCCCACGGCCGCACGGTATGGCACGATTGGATGGAAAGAGTGTGGACGTTTCTGGCGCGTGCGGCGAAGATCCGCGCCCGCGCCCGGCTGACGAGAGGCTACCCGTACCTGTAGCCGGGGTTGCCGTAAATAAAAAGGGGCGCTTGCGCGCCCCTTTCGCTCGTCACATGGAATCCGGTCAACCGTTCACCCGTATCTCGCCTTCATTGACGTACACGGTGACATTGGGACTCGTCGGGACGTCGGCTGGCGCAATGCGCGCCAGCGGGAACGCGTCGAGTTGACGCAGGGTATCGAACTTCCACCTGAATTCGTGACCGTTCGCGGCGACGAATTTTACGACTTCGTTGTGAGCTACGCTGACCGTGCGGGTGCCGGGGCCGAGCCGGATCTCGCGGTCATAGCTCATGTTGCCTGCCGGGGTCCCATAGCGGTCGTCCGGCGCGATCAGCGCACTAGAGCCATATCGCTCGCTGCGCAAGCGCGCGGGTCCTATCGTATCCGCGGTAGGAACATCGTACGGAGAAGTCACTCCCTCCGCGATGCTCGGCTGCGGGTAGGAATATTCCGTTCCGATGACCGTCACGGGCGACACGATCAGCATCGCCGCGAGCCCCACGGTCGCGAAACCACTACGAGTCAAAGCGTTCATCAATCTGCTCCTTTCGTTCGGTCAAAAAAGGCCATCTCTATCCGTTGCGTGACACTTCCGAGTTGATGTAAACCATCACGTTCGGGTCGACGGCGATGTCGTTTGGAACGATCCGCGCCAGCGGGAACGAGTCGATTTCACGCAAGGTGTCGAATCGCCATCTGAACTCACGGCCACCGAACACGAACTTCACCGTCTCGTTGTGCGCGACGCCGACGGAGCGGGTACCTGCCCCCAGCCTGATCTCGCGGTCGTACGCCATGTTTCCCGCGGGACTTCCGTACTTATCTGTGCCGGGCCGGCGGTCCCATTCGACACCATAGCGCTGCCCGCCACCACGATCGTAGACCATGGTGCCGGCGGGGCCGTACGAGTATCGGTACTCGCCTTGGGCAAACGTCGCGCTCGTAACGGTTACGGCCGCGGCAACCCCCATGGTGACGATGCCAATTCGGACCAAAGCTTTCATCGAACTACTCCTGTGAGTTGTGGACGCTTCTTTCCTGCATTTCGTGTGCCAGAGAAAAATATGCCTTCAATCAAAGTACAAGTGGAAAGTCGTGCCCGCGCGCCCCGGTGCGATTGTTGTCCTGCGGAGACATTGGCCCGCATGCGCGCGCTAAGAGTTTGTTTAGCAACGCTCGTAACCGTCGCCGCATCGCGACAATCTTTCACGAGGACGGCAGTGGGTGTAGGCGCCGCGGGAAAATCACCTGGCCGGCTCTACGCGACAGTCCTGGCGAGCGCGCGATAGATTCGGGCGGCGGGGATGATCCGGTGAAACCTGCGTTGCCGCACCCTGTCAAATGAACCGAGTCGTCTCGTTGTTCCACTGACTGCCTAACAAGAAGTGAGCAAGGGTATGCCTCCGATGCCTGTGCTCGCCGGCGTCGCAGTAGTACTGCTCGCCGGCGCCGGCGTCATGACCTATCTGGGCTGGCTGCCGACACACAGCGCGCCCGGCACAAGCGTAGTCCACAGCACCCGGCCGGAACTGACCGGAGCGACGGTGCCTTGTGGCAGGTGCGGCCGGGTCGAGGCCGTGCGCGAGATCAGCAGCGGCCACGGCGTCTCCAACCGCACACTTACTGGAGCGACGCTAGCCCAGCATTTAGGGGGCTTCAGCAGCGTCACGAACGTACTCGGCCTTTTGGTGGTCGCCGTGACCGGGTCGCCGGCGGACCACGAAACGAACCGGCCTGCGATTTATCAGACCACCGTGCGCTTCGACGATGGCTCGGCCCGGATGGTGACCGAGGTCAACCCGCCGCTGCGAAAACCGGGGGACATTGTGAAAGTGGTGAGTGGACGGATCTTCCCGGTGCTCGAACCTGAACCCGACCCGGTCGTGGACTCTTCCCGGTAGCTCTCCAGGCAGAACGCTGATTGCAGCTTCCGGGTGTCTTGCGGCGCGCGTATCCGGTGCCGTGCCGCGCACGCGGCGACTCCTCGGTAGAATGGAAAATCGCGGCATCAGGGAAGGACCACATTGTGAGCGACATCCAGAAGGCGAGCCTCAGCCCGGAAACGGTGCTCGCCGAAATGAAGAAGAACGGCGTGACGCACGTCGTCTGGTTGCCTGACAGCGAGACCAACTGGCTCTACCTGCTGATGAAGGCCGAACCTTCCTTGACCCTGGTCGGGGTAAATCGGGAGGGACTCGCATTTTCCGCCGCGGCCGGGATCTCGGCCGGCGGCAGGACGCCGCTGATACTGATCCAGAACACCGGCCTGATGGAGTCGGGCGATTCGCTGCGCGGATGGGCCCTGGGCCTGCAGATTCCGGTAGTGCTGATGGTGGGTTACCGCGGCTGGACGCGTCACGGCGTCAACACCGATACGGCTGCGACCTACACCGAGCGCTTTCTCAATGCTTTCGGCATCAATTATTACTTGGTGGAAGACGGCGCGGATGCGTCACGCATATCGATCGCCTTCGAGGAAGCAAGGAAGACGAAGCGGCCGGTGGCCGTGCTGGTCGCGGACGAGTATCACGGCTTCAACTGAACGCTGCCAAAGGGAAACAAGCAATGATGGACACCGCGGAAATGCTCAAGGTCTACAACCGCTATCGCGGGGACGCGATCGTCGTGCCGGGGCGCGGCGGCCGGCACTGGGTGAAGATCAGCAGCCGGCGCGGCCGCGATGTGGAGCTGGGCGATCCTGCGATGGGCGGCCATGCCTCGTTCGCGATGGGGCTCGCTCTGGCGCAGCCGGGCGAGAAGATCGTGCTGTTCGACTCCGAGGGCGACATACAAATGGGGATGGGCGTGCTGGTGACCATCGCCGAGCAACAACCGAAGAACTTCTACCATTTCATGCTCGACAACGAGTGCTATGCCACTACGGGCGGGCAGCCGGTTCCTCACGCCAAGACGATAGCCTACGACGCGATCGCACGGGCTTGCGGCTATGCCCGCACGTATGCCTACGACAACCTCGAAACTTTCTCCATCAACGTCGAGCGCATCCTGGGCGAGCCTGGCCCGGTATTCGTGGCGCTCAAAGTCCGGGCCGACATCGAGAACAAGCCGATCGGCTCGCGCGTGAAGTGGCGCACGCGCTCGCAAGTGCAGGTGGTGCAGGACCTCAAAAAGGAACTGGGCATCGGCTGATAAAGCCGGCGGGGCCATGGCCCGCCGTAGGTGGGGATGACGCCGTGGCCGTTATTCGTCGGTCTCGTGGCTGGGCGTGACGTAGACGTAGATCGGCCGATCAATCGTGCCCGTGGGCGCAATCTCCGCGAGGTTGACGGCCAGCTTCGGCGTCTCGAAGTGCCAGGCGAAACTCTTGTCGCCGACGATGAACTTCACCGTTTCACCCTGATTGACGTTCGCCCAGCGCGTGCTGGCGTTGATCGCGACCACCTTGTTCACGGGGTCTTCCGGCGACGCGGGCCCGCCCAGCAGGGCGGTGCGCTCGCCCCCGTCCGCCAAAGCGGACCCCGTGAGCACAGTGGCCGCTATGGCACCGATTATGGAGATAAGGCGTATGTTGCGTGTCATGTTGGTTTCTCCTGTAGTTGGCGAGGTAGACGTCCTATCAACTTCCTCGATAGGCAGGAGCACTCTACGAGTCGGCTGTTTTACAGATCCTGGCGCGCGAGTTACATTTTCGTAAGTCGCCGCAAATCGCCAAGTCCTTGCTTGTAAGGAGGTTACGCCTACGTTACCGTACTCGTTTCCGGCGGCTTCGAGCCGCGCATCCCGTTCCATGAAGATACTGCTCATCGAAGACGATGCGGATACGTCCAGCTTCGTCGCCAACGGGTTGCGCGAGCACGGGCACGTCGTGGACCAGTCGGCCGACGGCCGCGACGGACTGTTCCTCGCCTCGAGCGAGGGCTACGACGTCATGGTCATAGACCGCATGCTGCCCCGCGTCGACGGCTTGGCGATCGTGAAAACGGTCCGCGGTGCAGGGGTAAGGGTGCCGGTGCTCCTGCTCACGACCCTGGGCGGCGTCAATGACCGCGTAGAGGGGCTGGAGGCAGGGGCCGATGACTATCTCATCAAGCCATTCGCTTTCGCCGAGCTCCTGGCCCGCGTGAACGCGCTCGCGCGCCGGCCTCCGATCGCCGAGGGCGAGTCGGTGCTGCGTGTCGGAGACCTCGAGCTGAACCGCCTCAAGCGCACGGTCACGCGCAGCGGCAAGCGTATCGAGGTGCAGCCGCAGGAATTCCGGTTGCTGGAGTACCTGATGCACCACGCGGGACAGGTCGTGACGCGCACCATGCTCCTCGAAAACGTATGGGAGTTTCACTTCGACCCCCGCACCAGCGTGGTCGAGACCCACATCAGCCGGCTCCGCGCCAAGATCGACCGGGGATTCGACCGGCCGCTGCTGCACACGGTGCGCGGCTCGGGATACTGCCTGAGTGCAACCGCGTAGATTCCTGCGCAGCGCGAGCTTCCGGCTCGTCGTCTGGTATGCCGCCGTTTTCGGAACGTCGGTCGCGCTCCTGCTCGCGATCGTCTACTGGATCGTCGTGTCTGCGCTTAATCAGCAGCTGCGCGATGCCGTGGAACGCGAGCTGACGGTGCTGACGGAGGTGTATCGCAATCGCGGCGTCGACCGGGCCGCGGCCGGAATCCAGTTGCGAGTGGCTGAGCTGAGCCCTCCGCGCATGTACTACCTGTTGCAGGACGCGGCCGGCCGGCGCATCGCCGGAAATTTCCCGCCGATGACGCCCAGGGAAGGATGGGCGGTGATGGCGATTCCGGCTGCGGGCGCGGGCGAGGGCCCGGTCAAACCATCCGCGGGATCGTCCTTGCTGGCGCAGGGCGTCCGGCTTCCGAACGGGGAATTCCTGCTGGTGGGCGAGAATCGCTACCGCGTGGTGAAGGCCGAGGAGGCGATCATCGGCGCCTTGGGCGGCGGCATCGCGATCACCGTCCTGCTCGCGTTTGCGGGAGGGGCGCTGCTGGCCGTCGGCTTTCTCCGCCGCATCGAGGAAATCAACCGCACCAGCCGCTCGATCATGGCCGGCAATCTGTTCAACCGCGTGCCCACGCGGGGCAGCGGTGACGAGATGGACCAGCTCGCGATCAACCTCAACGCCATGCTCGACCGCATCCAGGTCCTCATGGAGAGCCTCAAGCGGGTATCCGACGACATCGCGCACGACCTGCGCACGCCGTTGAGCCGGCTGCGCCAGCGCCTCGAGGTTGCGCGCGATCGTGCAAGGACGCCGGAGGACTACGCCGCCGTCGTGGATCGATCTCTCGCGGAAGTCGACGCCATCCTCGAAACGTTCGCCGCGCTGCTTCGCATCGCCCAGATCGAGGCCGGCAGCCGCCGTGCTTCGTTTTCGGACGTGAGTCTCGAAGGCGTGGTGCACACGGTCTCGGAAATCTACGCTCCGGTCGCAGAGGATAACGGCCAGCGCCTGGAAGCTTCTGTGGAATGCGCGGCATTGGTAGACGGTGACCGCGATCTGCTCATGCAGATGACGGCCAACCTGCTGGAGAACTCGATCCGGCACTGTCCACCCGGAGCGCTGATCGCAGTCAGGCTCGCGGCCGAAGGCGGCGCACCGGTGCTGCGCGTTGCCGACAACGGGCCGGGTATTCCCGCAGCGGAGCGCGAGCGCGTCTTTCGCCGGTTCTACCGGCTGGATGCGAGCCGGAGTACGCCGGGCAGCGGTCTGGGTCTTGCGCTGGTGAAAGCCGTGGCCGACCTGCACGGTGCAACGGTCGAGCTCTCGGACAACCATCCAGGGTTGCGTGTTGTCGTGCGCTTCCGGGCCTTCGGTGGCCCGCTTCGCCCGGCGCAGCCCGTGCGTCACGAGATCGCCCCCGAGCCGTTGCGGGACACGCCTTAGATGGAAGGGGAAGCCGCCGGCGGCCTCGGGCTCGCTCTGGGCGCGATGATGTTGCTGGGGTTCACCGATCTGGTCTACAAGCGAGGCGCTGCGGCCGGCGTGCGCGCCCATCATTTCCTGATGCTCCAGGGCTGGTGCTTTCTTCCGGGAGTTGTGCTCTACGGGCTGTGCACGGGCACGCTCGAGCTCGCCCCTTACATGCTGTGGGGCGCCGCGGCTGGCTTCTTCGTATTCGTTGCGCTCTACAACTTCGCGCGCGCCCTGAGCGGCGGCTCGGTAAGCGTCATCGCCCCGATATTCCGACTCAGCTTTACCGTAACCACGGCGCTGGCAATATTGCTCCTCGGCGAGCCGCTCACCCACTGGAAAATAATGGGAATCGCCGCGGCGCTCGCCGCGGTATGGCTGCTACTGGGCGCGGATGGGGGCACGGCACCCGCAAATGCTTCGACGCGTTCCGCGCTGGCGCGGGCGATCGTTGCAATGACGTCCATGGGTGTCGCCAACTTTCTCTACAAGGTCGGCGCAGCGACCGGGGGCAATCCCGCGACGTTCATTGCCGGACAGGCGGTGATGTTCATGCCACTTGCCACCGCCTTCGCGTGGAAAATGGAAAGCGCCATACGGCCGCCGCGCCTCGGCTGGCGTTATGCAGCGACGGCGGCGGCGCTGTTCCTGATCGCGCTCGTCATGCTGTTCGAGAGCCTTGCGCAAGGCCAGGCGAGCGTGCTTGTCCCGATCAGCCAGATGGGCTTCGTCGTTACTGCCGCCGTCGGGATCATGCTGCTCAGAGAACCGGTTACGGTCAGAAAGGCAGCGGGACTCGCGTGCGCCGTCGCAGCGCTCGCATGCCTTGCGCACAGTTGAGCCGTGGGGGACGATAATCCGGTTCTGGCGTCCACCGTTCCTCGAGGAAGAACAGATGCGAAACGCCATCGCTATGCTTGCGCTGCTCCAGGTCCTGGCGATTCCGGCGGCTCAGGCCGAAATCGATCTCATCGCCAGGCACAGCGTCCCGGGCTCGCTTTCCGACCTGTCGGGATTGGCTGGCCCGCTGGAAAGCGGCGTCCCCGGTAATCTGCTCGGCGGATACGGCTCCAGCATCGCGTATACGGGCGCGGGTAACCTCTTCGTCGTGGTGCCGGACCGCGGTCCGAACGCCAATCCGTACAATCCCCTCGTCGATGACACCACGTCGTACATCAACCGCTTCCACACGATGGAGCTGCGGCTTACGCCCGCTCCTCGCGGTTCCGCGCTGCCGTATGGGCTGTCAGCGGTGTTGAAGTCCACCACGTTGCTCTCGAGCCCGACGCCGCTTGCCTACGGCACGGGCGCCCTGGGCACTGATGCTGCGCGCACGCTGGCGAGCGGCGTGCCCCAGCTCAACTCGATCAACAACACGTTCTACTTCACTGCGCGCACCGACGGCTTCGATCCCGGACGGCCGTCGACGTATCCCGGCAACGCGCGGTTCGATCCCGAGGGCGTGCGCGTATCGAACGACGGCAAGCGCCTGTTCATATCGGATGAATACGGGCCGTACGTCTACCAGTTCGACCGCGCCACGGGCCGGCGGATCAAGTCCTTCGTGCTGCCGGATTACTACGGCGTCGGCACGCAGAGCGCATCCGGCGAGAAGGAGGTCAGCTCGAATACGAGCGGCCGGATCGCGAACCGGGGCATGGAAGGCCTCGCCATCACCCCCGACGGCAGCAAGCTCGTCGGGCTGATGCAGAATCCGCTGCTGCAGGATGGCGGCCGCAAGGACGTCCGCAACCGCATCGTCGCCATCGACATCGCGACGGGAGCGCTCGAGGAATACGTCTATCTTCTGGCGAGCAGCCAGAACGTGGCGAGCGAGATCGTGGCCATCAACGACCACGAATTCCTGGTCGATGAGCGCGACCAGCGGGAGGGCACGGAAGCGGCATTCAAGAAGATATTCAGGATCGACTTGAGCAGCGCGACCCGCGTCACGGGGATGGAGCGGCTGCCCGCCGATCTGACTCCGGCGGCGAAAACCCTCTTTCTCGACCTGCTCGACCCGAGGTACCGGCTGGCGGGTAAGGACTTTCCCCAGAAGATCGAAGGGCTGGCATTCGGCCCCGATATCGTGATGAACGGCAGGACCCGGCACACGCTCTACGTTACCAGCGACAACGATTTCCTGGCCGAGCAGCCCAGCCATTTCTACGTCTTCGCCATCGATGCGAATGACCTGAAGGGCTACGAGCCGCAGAAATTCACGGGTCAGGTGCGCTAGCGCCCTTGCGGGCGCATGCGCGCCGGTGCGCTCAAGGCGATTGCCTGACCAGCTCCGCGAAGCGCGCGAGGTCCGGCGCGTCCACGTCCGACACCGCAGCGAAACGCAGACCGCCTTCCGACCAGGCTGCGATGTTGAAGCCGCGCGCGCGCGCAAGCGCGGTCGGTTCGTCACCGGGCTGGACCGCGCGCCAGGCAAAGAGGTTGATGATGTGGTTGCGCACGCGGTATACGACCGCCGTGGCCTGCCGGTCGGCAACGTGGTCGAGTCGTGCGCCAAGCAGGATGTAGCCCTCGCCGGAAAGATCCCGCACTACGGGAGTGAAATCGACCTTGCCCTGGAACCACGGCTTAACGGCGTGGCGATCGGTGGACCCGACTTCGGTCAGGCGGCCCGCGCCGGCCAGGGAGGCGACATGGCTCGCGACCACCTGCTCGGAGAGGGAACCGTCGGGCAGCGGGCGTCCAATCCAATAGCCCGCCGTGGCGCTGATCAGCGCCGCGACCGCGGCCAGCAGGGCCGCCTGCAGCCAGGTCGGGCGCGGCTTCACTGCCGCGGGCTCGCTTGCCGCCGCGAGCGATTGGCCGACTGAACGCTTGAGCGCCGCAGGCGCCCGGTAGTAGGGCGCTTGCGCGCGCACGCGCTCGCGCAACGCATTGCGCTCGGCGCGAAAAGCGGCGCACGCCGCGCACGAACCGGCGTGCCGCTCGATCTCCTCGCCGGTCGCGTGGTCGAGCTCGCCGTCCAGGTGTGCATCGAGCACCTGTCGCAAGCGCGCGCAGTTCATGAATTCACCCGTTTGAGCGAGCGGAGCAGGCGCTGTTGCAGGAGATCGCGGCCGCGTGCGAGCCGCGACATGACCGTGCCCAGCGGCACGTCCACGATCGCGCTGATCTCCTTGTAGGAAAGCTCCTCGAGCTCGCGTAACACCAGCACCTCCCGGTACTCCTGAGGCAGCGTCGCCATGCACTCATGCAGCCATCGCGCATCCGAAGCGCGTATCGCTGACGCGTCCGGGGGGTCGCCCGTGCCTGCCCCGTGCAGCGCATCGTCGTATTCCTCTTCCACCGCGCGGCGCCGGTGTTCCCTTATCCAGTCGAGGCACGCGTTGCGCACGACCGCCATAAACCACGCCTTGGGGCTCGAACCTTGCTGGCCCTCGAAGAAACGGAACGCCCTCAGGCATGCCTCCTGAACCGCATCCTCGGCGCCCGCATCGTCCCGGGTGAGCCAGCGCGCGAGGTTGTAGGCGGCATCGAGATGGGCGAGCACCGTCCGCTCGAACCGCCCCAGTTTTGCTGCGTCACCCAATCGCGGGCCCTCCGCTGCCGTGACAGATATATGACTGTAGCGCGACGCAGTTTATTCCCGCATCTTTGCGGAAGAAAGTCGGGAATAAGCGCCGCGCCGCCACAGTCTACTCAAACGGGCGCCCGCCCCAGGCGGGCGGAATTGCAACTCACGACGGGGGTAAGACATGGACGACAACGCGTGCAACAGGCGTGATTTTCTGAAATTGGCTGGGCTCGGAGGACTTGTTTTCGCATCGGGCCTGCCGGGTTGCGCAGGCTACGGCCAGCCCGAAAGCGGCGACCGCGACTTTTTCTTCGTGCAGCTCACCGACACTCACTGGGGCTTCCAGGGCCCGGCGTTGAATCCCGACGCCGGCGGCACGCTGCACAAGGCGGTGGCCGCAGTAAACGAGCTGCCTGCTGCCCCGGACTTCGTCGTGTTCACCGGGGATCTCACGCACACGACCGACGACCCGAAGGAAAGGAGAAGGCGTCTGGGCGAATTTCGCGAGATCGTCGGCGCCCTGAAGGTAAGGAACGTGCGCTTCATGCCCGGCGAGCACGACGCCTCTCTCGACAACGGACAGGCCTGGAAGGAGTTCTTCGGGCCGAGCTACTACAGCTTCGATCACAAAGGAGTGCATTTCGTCGCAATAGACAACGTATCGGACCCGGCGGCGCGTATCGGTGACGCTCAGCTCGCGTGGCTCAAGGCGGACCTCGCGGGCCGAGACCGGGAGTCGCCTGTCGTGGTCCTCACGCACCGGCCGCTATTCGACTTGTATCCGCAATGGGACTGGGCAACCCGTGACGGAGCTCAGGCGGTGGACATTCTCATGCCGTACCGCAACGTGACGGTGTTTTACGGCCATATACACCAGGAGCACCACCAGATGACGGGCCACATCGCGCATCACTCGGCGATGTCGCTGATCTTTGCCCTGCCTGCGCCCGGCTCGCAACCCAAGCGCGTGCCGATCGCGTGGGACGCGGCCCAGCCCTATCGGGGGCTTGGATTCCGCGGAGTGCGGACCGAGACGCGGAGCACCGGCTACCAGATCACGGAATATCCGGTGCGGAAGGCGTGAGCGATGACGCCGCAGCGGCGCCGCTTTCTGCGCACGGGCATCCTTGTTGCCGCGAGTTCCGCGCTGGGTGCGCGCGTTCTTGCGCAGGGCGAGAGGATTATTCGAATCACCGCCCGCAAGTTCGAGTACGAGCCCAGCGCGATCGAGCTCAGGAAAGACGAACCCGTGCTGCTCGAGCTCGTCAGCGCCGACGTCACGATGGGCTTTAACGTGCCCGCCTTCAAGGTGCGCACCGACATCGTTCCGGGCCAGGTTGCGCGGGTGCGCCTGAAGCCGGATCAGGCCGGCACGTTCGATTTCTACTGTGACGTGTTCTGCGGCGACTTTCACGAAGACATGTCGGGCACGATCCGGGTGACGGCCTGAAGCTGCATCGGTAGACTCCCCGTCCGGGGGAGGACTACGAGAATGACTTCAGAGCGCAGGGCGGGCCTCGCAGGGTGGTTCGTGGCGGCGCTCGTTGCCGCGTGGTTGCCGACAAGAGTCGACGCCGCCGCGACCGGCGGCGGCGAGCCATTTCCCGGCGGGCGAGGGGTGCGAATGGTGATCCCGTTTCCGCCGGGCGGAGGCAACGACATATTCGGTCGCTTCCTTGTCAATAGCCTGAGCGAAGGCTTCGCTCCGGGCTCGGTGGCCGACAATCGCGGTGGGGCGGGCACGGTGATCGGCACCGAGATCGCGAGCAGGGGCAACCCGGACGGCCACACGCTTCTGATCGTTTCCGTGCCGTTCGTCGTGTTGAACGCGCTGTATCCGGACTTGAAGCTCGACGTCATCCGGGACTTCGAACCGGTAATACACGCGGGCTCCTCGCCTTCGATGATGCTGGTGCCCGCTGCCTCGCCCTATGCCAGCGTGAAGGAATTCCTCGTCGCGGTGCGGGCAAAACCGGGAGGAATGGTATACGCCTCATCGGGCAACGGCTCGTCCACGCACCTCATCATGGAGCTCTTCAAGAGCCTCACGAAAACCGAAATCGTGCACGTGCCCTACAAAGGCGGGGCGCCGGCAATGACTGCGCTCGCGGCCGGGCAGGTGCCGGTGCACTTCTCGAACCCTCAGACCGCCGCCGCGTTCATGAAGTCCGGCAGAGTGCGTGCCCTCGCGGTTACGGCGCCCGCGCGCCTCAAGGCTTTCCCTGACATCCCTACCTTGGCCGAGGCCGGTGTGCCAGGCTGCGAAAGCGGCGTGTTCTGGGGCGTTGCGGCACCGGCGAAAACGCCGCAGACGATCATCGTCAAGCTCAACGTCGAGTTCAATCGCATCCTCGGCACCAAAGAGCTGCGCGCTCACTTCGCGGCGCAGGATATCGACCTCGTGGGCGGCTCGCCGGAGCAGTTCGGTTCCTTTCTGCGGAAAGAAGTCGCGCTGTGGAGCAAGGTTATACGCGCGGCGAACATCAAGGCAGACTGACCGGGAAAAAGTCTCATGTCGTTCATGAACGACAGTGCGTGACGCACTGCGGCAGCCAGCGCAACAAATTCTTACAACTCCTTACAAACCGATCGGCACCTCCGGCTTAAGCTGTCACTCAAAGTACCAGGGAGCAGAGCTTAGGAGGTACATATGAAACGCGCGATGACCGGATTGATTGCAGCTTTGGCAGCTGCGTTCGCATTGACCGGCTGCGTGGCGGTCCCGTATGAACCGGCTCCTGCCGGCTACTACTACGGCGCGCCCGCTTACTACTATGGCGCGCCAGCGCCATCGCTGTCTTTCAGTTACAGCTACCGCGACGGCGGCTATCGCCATCGCTGGTAAATTGGTTCGATGACCGCACAGGAGGTCGACATGCGCACGAGGAAAAACATCCTGGCAGCAATTTTACTTGCGGCGGGTCTGCTGTCGCCGATCGTGAGCCAGGCGCGCACGGACGTGAGCGTCGGCATCAATTTCGGGCCGCCGCCGGCTCCAGTGGTAGTTGCCCCGCCGCCTCCGCCACAGCCGACTTACATCTGGAGTCCCGGATACTATGGCTGGGACGGCTATCGCTACGTGTGGGTCGACGGCCGCTATATTGCACCGCGACCGGGCTACCTCTGGGTGCCCGCGCACTGGGAGCGCCGCGGTCCACGGCATTTCTTTGTGGATGGCCGCTGGGTATCTCACCACGGCCACCGCGGCCATTGGTAGTGTGACGCGGGTCGCGGCGACACAGGCCGTTCGATAGCCGGTCAGCAGGGGTTGCACGGAAACGTGCAACCCCTTTTTCGTCGCCCGCCGGTGGGCCGGAATGGCATCAGAGCGTGGCGAGATCCAGTCGCTTGCGGTCCCCGACCCACGCGCGCAAGAACCGCTCTTCCACCGCACGTGCCTCGCGTGGCTTGCCTTCCCGCTTGTACGCCTGCTCCAGCCCGTAGAGGGCCCACGCGTTATTCGGCGTTCGCGCAAGGCTCGCTGCGAATGCTTCGCGCGCCTCAGTGGGCTCGCCCTTGAGCACCAGCAGCGCGCCCAGGGTCTGGCGTGCAGGGTAGTACCAGTACGGGGGTTCCATGTAGGGCAGGGAGTCTTCGAGCTTGACGGCCGCCTGCAGCTCACGCACTGCGCCATCGAGATCGCCCTTCGCCTGAGCAATGCGCCCGCGCAGCACGTGGCCCGCGAGCTGGGCGACATCCTTTGCCGGGATTTTCCATTCCGCGAAAGGCTTGAAGTCGGTGCTTGCGACGATGCGCTCGATCTCCGCGAGCTCCCTGGCGGCGGCGGGGTCGCCGCGCTGCGCCAGGGCAACGCCGCGCGCGTAACGCCATACCGCCTGTACGTAGGGGAACGCCGGGCCGGGATCGGGCAACGCCAGTACTGTTGCCGCATCGCTGAACCGGGCGTGAGCAAAGTAGGGCGCAGCTTTTACCGGTTGCAGAATAAGGATTTCCTTTGCAGCTTCCTCCGGGATCAGCTTGCTCAGCTTTCCCGCGGACTCGATGACGCTGGAGGCATCGCCCGCCATCTGGGCGGATACCATCACGAAGTGCACGTTGTGCGGGTAATAGCCCAGAGGATAAATGCCTGCGGGGTGGTGGCGCTCGATATACGCCTCGTCGACCTTGACCGCGGTATTGTTGACCGCCAACGACTCCTTGTAGCGTCCGACGCGGTAGTAGATGTGGCTCGGCATGTGCACGACGTGTCCCGCGCCGGGCATGAGCTTGCCGAGCCGGTCGGCGTAGCGTTCGGCGCGCTTCGGATTGTCGGATGCTTCCACTGCGTGGATGTAGAGATGGATCGCTCCCGCGTGGTCGGGACGCTGCTTGAGCACTCGCTCGAGAGTGTTCACCAGCTCGGCGACGGGTGCTTTCAGCTGCTTCCCGCCGGCTTCCCAGTAGTTCCATGCCGAAACGTTCATGAGCGCGTCCGCGTAGAGGACGGCAACCTCGAGATCGGCAGGTAAGCGCTCGACGGCACGGCGCATGGCAGCTGCATAGGCGGCGTCCAGTTGCACGCGGTCAGCTTTCGAGTCGACGGAGTAACGAACGCCGATGGCCTCGATCAACGCCTGCTCGCCCGGCGACACGCGCGCCGCGAGCGTACGCGCTTTTGCGGCGGCGGCGACGGCCGGCTCAATGGCTTTCGTATCCATGGGCGCGTTGATGTTGGGTCCGAGCACCCAGGCCTCGCCCCAGTAGCACATGGCGCAATCCGGGTCGAGACGCTGCGCCTTGCGAAAGGCGCGCTGCGCCTCGTCGTGATTGAAGCCCCAGGCGAGCCGGTAGCCCTGATCGAAGTAGCGTTGCGCCTCCTTAGAGGTCGTGGTGACGCGGTAAGTCAGGCTCCCCAGGCCGGAAATAAGTGGAGGCTCCCGGTCGCCGGCAGCGGGTTTGGCCGCCGCTGCCGCAGCGGGTGCGGCGGGACTGATTTCGGTCTTCCTGGCGGGATACTGGGCGCCGGCCTGCGCGAGCTGCAGCAGCAATTTGTTGCCGGTTACCGGCATGCGGCACACGGCGCCGTCGATCAAGGCAAGCTCGGGAACGAATACGTTGTCGGTCTGTGCTCCCAGCGTTCCCTCGCTGGCGAGCAGACCGGCGGCGGCGAGCACCGCGACGAGCGGTTGGCGCGTAAACATGAGTCCGGCTCCTTGACGGTCGCGATTAACGAAGTGGTCAGCTAAGCATACGCGGTGGCGCGGAAAGTAGATGCAGCATACGCCTTCTGGCCGGGCCGAATCGGTGGGATACTCTCTTCGGCAACGGCAAGACAGCTTGTCCCAGGGGGAATCGTGGCAATCCGACCATACATATCGAGCATGCGCGCCTCGCTGCTGATTGCGGCGGCCATTTTAGTTCACATCCCGGCTTGGGCTCAGGATCTCGCCAAGGACCGCAAGGCCGAGGCGCAGGCGGCGGTCGCGGCGGCGCAGAAGGCGCAGGTCCTCGGTCCTGCCGATATCAAGCTCGCCGATCAGGCGGTACTCAAGTTGCCGCAAGGATATACCTACATTCCCGCGGCGGAAGGCAGCCGGCTCATGACGGTAATGGGCAACCGTGTCGGGGACGGAATGCTGGGGCTCGTATTTCCGGACTCGGACCGGAAATGGTTCGTCGTCATGCACTTCGCGAAGTCGGGCTACATCAAGGACGACGATGCGAAGGACTGGAAGGCCGACGAGCTGCTCAAGGGCTTGAAGGAAGGGACGGAAGAAGCGAACAAGGATCGCCGCGAGCGCGGCATACGCGAGATCGAGGTCCTGGGCTGGGTCGAGCCGCCGACCTATGATGCCGCAACGCACCGCCTGATCTGGTCGCTGTCATCGAAGCAGAAAGGGGATGCCGAAGGCGCCGAGCGCGGCATCAACTACAACACCTATGCCCTAGGCCGCGAGGGCTACATCAGTATGAATCTCGTGACCGGAATGGGGTCGATCCAGACCGACAAATCGAACGCTCACCTGCTCCTGGCCGCGCTCGGATATAACGAAGGTAAGCGCTATACCGACTTCAACTCCGCTACCGACCACATCGCCGAGTTCGGCCTGGCGGCTCTGATCGGCGGGGTCGCGGCGAAGAAGCTCGGACTGTTCGCGCTGATCGCAGCCTTCCTCGTGAAATTCGCCAAGGTCATCCTCATCGCCGGCATCGCGCTGATCGGCGTTCTCGCCAAGATATTTCGGGGCAGGAAGCAGCCGGGCGACGCGCCGCCGCCACAGACCTGAAAAACGGGCGACGAGATGCTGGTGACGGGACCGCGCCACGCGCATCAGAACGCGGTTCGCCACCCATAGTCGTCACCCGTAACCGTCACCATTTTTCGTCACGTTCCCGATGATCAAGCTGCTGCTCGGGCTGCTCGCGGCCGGCAAGCTCGGCAAGGTGCTCCTCACCGGGGGCACCATGCTCATCTCCGTGGTCGCTTATGCGCTGATCTACGGCTGGTGGTACGCGGTTGGCTTCGTACTGCTCATCTTCGTGCACGAGATGGGCCATTTCCTCGCCGCGCGCCAGCGCGGGCTTGCCGTCGGCGCGCCGACCTTCATCCCGTTCGTCGGGGCGTGGATCGAGTTGAAGGAGTTGCCGCACGACGTCGAAACCGAGGCGTGGGTGGGACTGGCCGGGCCGCTGCTGGGCACGGTCGGTGCGCTCGCCTGCTACTACGCCTGGCGTGCAACCGACGCTCCGCTCATGCTGGCGCTCGCCTACGCCGGTTTCTTTCTCAATCTCTTCAATCTGATCCCGGTGTCGCCTTTCGATGGCGGGCGCATTACTGCGATCATTTCGCCGCGGGTATGGCTGCTCGGAGCGCCGCTGCTGGTGGCGCTGTTCCTCTGGCGGCCGAGCCCGCTGCTGATTCTGATGGCGCTGCTCGCGGCCCCGCAGCTATGGCGGGCGATCAAGTTCGACCCGAACGCTCCGGAAAACCAGGCCTACTACGCCGTCGAGCCGGCAAAGCGACTGGAGTACGCGCTGTACTACGTCGGTCTCGCGGGTTTCCTTGCCGTGATGTGCTACGACGTGCACGAGATGCTCGAGCACATGCACGCAAGGCGCGGGGTGTGACTGCGGGAGAGTGACAAAGTCTCCAGTCCGCTAGTCTCTGGGGTGACGTCCTTGTTTGGCGGCCGCTTCCAGCACGATCTCGATACCGCGGACGATGTCCTCGAGCGCCATGGATGGGGAGCCGGCGGAGCGCTGCTGCTGCAAGGCGGGAACGTGCAGGAAACCGCCGGCGGACGGAAGCCGGTGGGTAGCCACGTAGTGCATGAGGCCGTAGAACACGTGATTGCAGACGAACGTGCCCGCGCTCATCGATAATTGCGCGGGCAGCTCCGCGGCCCGAAGCGCGGCGACCGCGGCGCGTACCGGCAGCGTAGCGAGATAGGCCGCCGGGCCGCCGGGCACGACCGGTGAGTCGACGGGACGCGCGCCGTCGTTGTCCGCGATCTCGGCATCCTGCACGTTGACCGCCACGCGCTCGACGCACAGGGCCGACCGTTCGGCCGCCTGGCCGACGCAAAGCACGAGGTCCGGCCGATTCCGCTCGATCGCGGCCGCGAGCGCCGAGTGCGAGCGCGCGTATGACGTCGGCAGTTCCGCAGTCGCGACCTCCAGGGCCCCTATGCGCGGCGGCAACCGGCGCACCGCTTCGAGGGACGCATTGATACTGCTTCCCCCGAACGGCTCGAATGCGGTGACCAGGAATTTCACCCGATTCTTACCTGTCGTAGATGAATTTCAGCGCGCCGGGCCATGGGCGTCCCAGGATCTCGCGCAACATAGCAGCCGACGCCGGATTTCCGCCCGGCCGGCCGGAAGAGTCGAACTTGAGCGTCGCGGCGATCGCATTGCCGTTCGGATGGTACAGGCGCGCGTACTGGCATTCGCCGCAGTCCGCTCCGCTGGCATGGACCATGACGATGGCGACGTAGCGTCCGCCGTCGACGCCTTCAGCGCAGGCCCAGGAGGTCGCGTGATAGTCGAGCGCGGCGACGCTTCCTCCGGCCGGGGCCGAGTGCTTGCCCATGTGCGGATGGGGGGACAGGACCGTGCTGCCTCCCGGCCGCCGGAAAGTCAGCGTTTCGCGCACGCACAGCGGCGCCTCGCCGTAGCACAGTGCGTTCGCGACGACGATAGCCGGCCCGCACGCGAGCTGGGCATGGCGCGGCGCGAGATCGGATTCCGCTCCTATCGCCGTAGCCGCGCTCCACAGCGCGGCGGCCTGCAACATCGCTCGTAGCCGGCTCATATGACGGTTCTAGAATCGAATGCCGACAGCAACGCGTACCATGTTGTTGTTCGAGAAATTGACGTGCGGATCGCCCGCTACATGCACGAAATAGCGGTCGAAATCGTAGGCTACCGATACACCGGTGCCGCGTACTTGTTCACTTGAAGGATCGGAATCCGGGCGGCCCTGCTTGTGGAAGATGTCCACGGTCCAGCGCGTCTGCTCGTCCGGCTTGATGCGCGCGACGAGATGCGTTACGCGCTGGCCGGTGTGGAGCCGGTCGTCGTAGATCTGAAACAGGCTCAAGGTCGTATTGGGCAGCGCACGCGTACCGATACCGAACGTCACCGCGTCGTTGGGATCGAAGTTGAGATTGTAGTAATCCTTGAGGTTGGTCCGGCCCCAGCCCAGGATGCCGAAGTAGCGCTCCTCCCCGATCTCGGCCGACAGGCTGCCGCCAAGAAAGCCGCGCGTCGCATACTGCAGCGACGGCACGAGCCGGGCGTATGAAAGTTCTACGTGGTGCTCGTACCCGAGCCGAAGCTGCTGGAATTCGTCGTCGCGCCGGTAATAGCCCACCCACCAGGTCTGCTTCTCGGTGTTGCCGCGCAGGTTGAAGTCCCAGGCGTTCGGCTCATTGCTGCTTCGGTAGTAGGTCGGCGTGAACTTCCATGAGATCGTGTCGTGGACCGCAGGCAGGTCGGCGCGGTCCCGCGCTCCTTCGCCGCGTCCTTCCGCGGCGATAGTCGTGGGGCTTGCCGCGAGCAGCGCCAGGCATGCAGCTACAAGCGAAGGCCATGCGAGCGTGGCGGGCACTGGTCACCTATCAGGTTTCAGGTCCAGCGTGCGCGTAAAGGCCTGCATGCCGTAATGGAACGCGATGAAAGCGCCGAGCTCCATGATTTGCGCCTCGGTGTAGTGTTGCTTGCCCTCGGCGTAGAACACGGCGTCTACCTGGTCCGGGCTGAGATACATCCGGCGCGCGTAGCGCAGGGCCCATTTTTCTGCGTCGGTGAAGGACGGATCGCTTTCGAACCGGCCCGCCCCCGCCGCTATCGTTTCCTCGGTCAGTCCGGCCTGCCTCGCCTTCAACGAGCGCAGCGTCCCGAAGTAGGGATCGCCCGCCGTGCGGGCAAGCTGCACGCGGATCACCTCCTTCAGCTTGTGATCCACATTGCCGTCCGCATGCGACAGGAGCAGCGCACGCAGGAGAGCCTTCGCGTACGCGGGAACTCGCGAGAGAACGCGGGGGAACAGCGAGTCGGGCACGCCAAGCGCCTCGCAGCGAGCTATGAGCGCCTGAAGCTCCGGATCGACTATTTGCTCGTGCTTAAGCGGCTCGATGTGCATCGTTTGAAGTACTTCGCAGATAATGCGTCTCGGATGGTGCGTCTCAGGTAACGCGTCTCAGATAAAGCGACTGGATGTCGCAGGGTCGTTTGCAAGCCGTATCTGCGGGTCGTCCTCTGCGACGTCGTACCTGCTACGCTCCATCTGCGACGATCTTTCTCGCTGGTCACGCAACAAGCGAGAAGCGCTTGTCGGCCGCAAGGCACTCCGCCTCCGGCGCTCGCAGCTCCTTGCGCACCATGTTCGTCCCCAGCACCATAGCGACCATCTTGTACGCCGCGTGGCGGCGGCTCATCCCTTCGCGGCCCATGCCGCAGTCGGAACAGATGACGATGTTCTCCGCCGGGATGTGCTTGAGGGCCCGGCGTATGAGGTCGGCCACCTCCTCCGGCCGCTCGATTTGCAGGTTGTGATGGTCGATGACGCCGATGCCGACCTTCTTGCCCTTGATGTGCTTGCCGATCGCCTCGAGATCCATGCCGCCGGAGCTGCACGTTTCGAACGTGATTACGTCCGCGTCGACCCGGTTCATCACCTCGAGCGCGGGCGCGTAGCTCTGCACCTTGGGGAACATGCGCTGTTGCGAGGGATTGCCCCAGCACGAGTGACACCAGACCTCGGTTTTCTGGCGCAGGCCTTTGACGGTGTTGTTGAACACCTGCAGCATGAACTCGGGGTTGACGACGTCGTCCACCAGCCCGCGCAAGGCCACCAGGTGTATCTGCGGCTCCTCCATCTGGATGACCGGGCAGCCGGCGTCGGCAAGCGCGTGCAGCTCCGCGTTGAATGCGTCGGAGAGCGCCATGATGCGTTCGCGCAGGCTCTTGTAGTACTTGTCGCCGACGGCGAACGCCAGCAACTCGGGCGTGATCGTGCCGAACTTGACGGGCTTCCTGGTGAGCCGCTGCGCCGTCTTCCAGAGCTCCACGTACTGCAGCTTGCCGCGCCCGACTGGACCGACGATGCTCGGAAATACCTTGGCTTCGACATAGTCGTGCAGTATGTGGCCCCGAGGAAAGGCGGCGCCGCCGCCGCTGCCTGGCAACGGCACGAAATCGCCGTCGAATCCCGACATGTGCTTGGGGGGATAGCTCGTCCAGCTCTGCCCCCCGACCTCCTGGTCGAAGCGGCAGTCGCCGTCGGTGCAGATGTCGAGCCCGGCGATTTCCTGGTCGCGCAGATAGACGCTCACCGCATCGACGTACTGCTCGCGATACCTAGAATTGACCATTGCCTCGAGAAAGGACTGGGTCCCCAGATTTTCCGTGTACCACGCGGGACGGGGCAGGGAGCCGATGATGGTGGTCGGGAGCACGATATTCGCGGTGGCCTTATACATGTGATGGACTCTTGTACGATTAAGGGTTGAGGGATGAAGTAGGAAAGTTGCCGGCTGAGTTACGCAACGTCAGTCACGCTGCACCAGTCACGTCTTATCAGTCACTGCCCGGCAAGGGACGCCGGCCGGTCTCCGTAAATGAGCGCCGCTTCCTCCTGGCTGACGAGCCGCCCATCGGGCGCAAACATGGGATAGAACTTCAGGGTGCCGAAAAAGGTGTGATAGCCGATGTTGAAGCCGATGAAGGCGCCGAGCTCGACGATCTCCTCCTCGGTATAGTGATGGCGTAAATCGTCGTAGAACCGGCCGTCGATACGCTCCGGATCCAGCGCCATCAGCTCGCTGTAGCGCAAAGCGAGCTTTTCCGCCGCGGTGAAGCGCGCGCTCTCCTGGTAATGGGCGATCGCTTCGTCGATGTCGTCTTCCCTCAGACCTTGCCGCCTCGCCGAGGCGGACCGGACGTTTCCTCAATACACGCACGAGGCCATGCGGGAAAGCTGCACCCGGATGATCTCCTTCAATTTATGGCTTACCCGCCCGGTGTTGAACACCGTATCCCAGGCCACGAACATCGCCTCGCAGAGGTCGATATTGTGGCCCATCATCGCGTGGAAGCCCGGGTCCGGCGCGCGGTTCGCGAGGCACTTCTCGATGTACGGGCCGAGCTTGGTCGTCTTCAGCTTCTCGATGTCCAGCATCGTTATGTTGGGCATGGCGGCGAAGGGCGGGAATGCAGTATGACGGAAAAGAATAGCAGAAGGCGCCGCAGCGGTTACAATCCGCAGACAATACAGGGGAGGGCGGATGGCGCATAGCGAAAAGGAATTGCGGCACGACGTCGCGCTGGCGAACCGCATCATCGAGCGCTTCGGCCTGGCGACGGCGTTTGGTCACGTCAGCGCGCGGATACCGGGCACCAATACCTTCTATATCCCTACGCGCCGCAGCCCGGGGCTCGCCGACGAGAACAACCTCCTCGTCATGGACACGGACGGCAGGATCCTGTCCGGCCAGGGCACGCCGAACAGCGAATTCTGGATCCATTCGCGGATCTACGCCGCGCGCCCCGACGTAAGCGGCATTGCGCACGCTCACCCTCTCTCCTGCATCTCGCTCACCCAGATCGGCGAGCCCCACCGGGTCGTACACAACCAGGGCGGCGTCTTCGTGGACGGCGTCCCCGAGTACGAGCGCGTCGGCCTGATCCGCTCGGCCGAGCTCGGCGACCTGGTCGCTCAGCGCCTGGGCAAGGGCATAGCCGTCATGATGCGCGGCCATGGCGTCACCACGGCGCTCGCGGACGTGCGCGCGGCGACGGTCACGGCGTGCTTTCTCGAAGAGAGCGCAGGGCTGCAGATGCGCATGCTGGCGGCGGCCGGTGGCGATGCGAAGCGGATACGCGCGTTTACACGCGCGGAGGCCGAGCTCTGCCGCGATCAGACCGGTCCCGGCGCTGCCGCCGGAGGGCGGGCGTGGGAGTACTACGCCGCCGCGGCGCAGGAAAAGCCACTCGGCGGCTGAGCAGCGTGGCGAAATAGTGGTGACGATTTAAAGGTGACGAATAAGGGTGACGAACTGCCGATAAGGTGCGCGTCACCCATACTCGTCGCCCGTAGCTCGTCACCGTTTGAATGAGCGGTCGTGTGTTGATAGCCGGCGCCGGGCCGGTGGGGCTGGTCGTTGCGAACTGCCTCGCCGACGCCGGCGTGCCGGTCACAGTGTTCGAGGCCGAGCCGCAACTGCCCGAGAACCTTCGTGCTTCCACGTTTCAGCCGCCCACGTTGGACATGCTGTCCCGGTTCGGCGCGGCGCAGCGGCTGATCGAGATGGGACGGATAGCGCGCACGGTGCAGTATCGGGACCGCGCCGGATGGGTCGCGGAATTCGACTTCGGCGTCCTTGCCGACCTGACCGCGCATCCGTACCGCGTGCAGTGCGAGCAGTTCAAGCTGAACGGGATCCTCGCCGAGCGGCTGGCGCAAATCCCGGACGCCCGTATCGAATATTCGTCAACCGTCGTCGGCGTCGAGCAAAGCGCTGATGCGGTGTGGGTGATCGTCGATGGGCCGGCCGGCCGGCGCGAGGCGGCTGGCGCCTGGCTGGTCGGGGCGGACGGCGGCCGCAGCCGGGTGCGCGAATCGCTGGGGATAGCCTTGGAGGGCTTTACCTGGCCGGAGCGCTTCCTCGTGGCAAGCACGCCGTTCGAGTTCGCGCAGGCGTTCGCCAATCTGTCCGACGTGAGCTATTTCGCCGATCCCGAGGAGTGGTTCTTTCTGCTGCGCGTGGTCGGCGTCTGGCGCGCGATGTTCCCGGCGCGGCCGGAGGAGCGGGAAGAGGACATCCTTTCGGACGAGAGCATCGAGCGGCGGCTGCAACGGGTCTGGAACAAGCCCGGCCGCTACGAGATCGCCCACCGCACGCTCTACTCGGTGCACCAGCGCGTCGCGGCGGCGTATCGCAGGGGCCGCGTCTTTCTGGCGGGCGACGCGGCTCACCTCAACAATCCGCTCGGCGGCATGGGCATGAACGGCGGCATACACGATGCCGTGAATCTCGCCGAGAAGCTCGTCCGGGTGACGCGCGGCGAGGCCGGCGAAGACGAGCTCGACCGCTACGAGCGGCAGCGCCGCCCGATCGCCCTGGAGTACGTGAACACGATCAGCATCACCAACAAGCGCAATCTGGAAACGCGCGATCCGGGCGAGCAGCAGCGCTGGCGCGAGGAGATGACCCGCGCCGCAGCCGACTCAGGGCGCGCCCGCGAGTACATGCTCAAGGTTTCGATGATCGCGAGCCTGGAGAAGTCCGCCGCGATCGCATGAACGGCGCCCGCGTAGTTGGATGCTGCACCGCGGGGGTATATGCTTCCCCCGCCTAATTGCTGGCAAGACGCCCCAGCTGTCGCCATATATCGAAGAGGGATCCATGAAGATTACCGAGCTGGAAGTCCACATCCTCCGCGCTCCGGACGAAGGACGCCCGCACTGGGTGAGTCACTTTGTCGTGCCCCGGGCGAACGAGATCCTGGTGCGTATGCGCACCGACGCCGGGGTCGGGGGCGTCGGGCTTGCCACGAGCTACACGCCGATCGAGGCGGCGATCAAGGCCTTCAACACCGGGATCAGCGAGCTCATCATCGGTCAGGACCCGTTGGCTCCGGAGCGCTTGTACCAACGGCTATTCGCGCTCACCTCGCAGCGGCTCGCCAGCGAGAAAGGCTGGTCGCGCGAGGCCATCGTGCGCATTTCGGCGGCGGTCGACATCGCGGCCTGGGACATCGTCGGCAAAGTCGCCCGATTGCCCCTCTATCGCATCTTCGGGGGATTCCGCAGCAAGGTTCCCTGCTACGTGACCTGCGCCTATTACCGCGACGGAAAGGACATGGCCGAACTACGGGACGAGATCCAGATGCTGAAGGCTCAGGGCCATACCGGCTTTAAGGGCAAGGTGGGAGGACTTCCGCTGGCCGAGGACATCGAGCGAATGGCGCTGGTGCGCGAGATCATTGGTCCGGATCGGGATCTCATGATCGACGTGAATCGCGCCTGGGAGCTCGATACAGCGATCGAAGGCGCGAGACTTCTCGAGCCGCTGCGCCCGCGCTGGCTCGAGGAGCCCGTGCGCTGGGCCGACGACCGCCGGGAATTGAAGCTCCTCGCCATGCGCACGAGAATTCCTTTATCGGCCGGCGAAAGCGAGCTTACGAGCTACGGCTGCCGGGCGATACTCGAGGAGCAGGCGATTCGCATCCTGCAATTCGACTGCACGATGATGGGAGGCTTTACCGAAGGGCGCAAGCTCGCCGGGCTGTGCGAGCTGAACCACGTCGAGGTTGCGCCGCATCACGACTGCTTCATTCACGCGCACATCGTGGCCGCCAGTCCCGCCGGGTGCATCGTGGAGTCGTTCACTGACCCCGAGCGCGATCCACTCCAGGCGGAGCTGTTCGAAAACCCGCCCAAGATCGCCAACGGATGGATGACGCTGAACGAGGAGCCGGGCCTCGGGCTGACCCTTTCCGAGGCTGCAGTCCGAAAATTCGGCGAGCGCATTCTTTGATCGAGGTGTTGGCATTTCCCCGGCACAGCCTCGTCGCAAATGGTCGAAAAGCATTTTCGGTTCGTTATTCCTCATTCTCGAGGCGGGGCGCCGTTCAAAGTGATGCGCAGTGAATCTGCTGTTGCGCTCAATAAGCCAGCGGCCGGCGATCCAAAGTGACAACTGCATGACCGGTCAGCACGGATCCTGCGGTGAAGCTTGTGAACTGCTTTACTCGACGGTCACGCCCGAGAGCCTGATCAGCCTTTCCCAGCGCTCGTATTCGCTCTTGAGGTACTCGGCGAACTGCTCGGACGTGTTGCCTACCGCCTCGCACCACTGCTTCATTACGTAGCGCTTGCGGAACGCTATCCCATCCCCTACTTACCCCTCCCAAGGGTCCCTTCGCGCCACGCAACCCCAGTCACACATTACCAGTCACGCCTCACCAAGAGGGTCCCGTTACAGATTCTTACAACATTTTACACACGGCTACTGCCGAAGCTGCGAGTCTGACGGTCTCAGTTCAGGGAGAAAAAAATGTATCGAGGAGTCTTACATGAAGAGTTGGATAGCAGCTGCGTTGGGAATCGTATTCCTGGCGGGATGTGTGGCGGTGCCGGTCTATGACGCGGCGCCTGCGCCAGGGTATTACTACGGAGCACCGCCCGTTAGCTTCAGCTTCGGCTACAGCTATCGTGGCGGCTACGGCTACCGGCACTGGAGGTAAACGGAGGGGTCGCTCGGGCGTTTGAGCCTAACGACCGCAGCAGAGGGGATCGCAATCACTACTACATATAGGAGTAATCATGAACAAGCTACTTGCAACTACACTCGTATCAATCGGCCTCGCCACTACTGTGCCGGCGACGCTCGCCCAGACGGCGGGCCCGACCGCCGACGCCGGGAGGGGCCAGGCCGCGCAACGGCCATTCGAGAGACAACCGGCGATGACGCCCAGCGAGCGGGTCGAAGCTCGCCTCGCTTATATGCGCACGGCGCTCAAGATCACGTCCGCCCAGCAATCGCAATGGGACGCGTACGCCAACGTGCAGCGCAAGCACGCCGCCGCGATGGAAAAGCGCTTTCAGGAGCGCAGCGCCGAGATGGGGCAGCGCGCTGCGGACGGCAAACGGCCGACAGCCATCGAGCGACACGAGCGGCAGCGTGAGCGCATGGTCGTGGCTACGCAAAGGCTCGACGAGCTTCTGACGGTGGAAAAACCGCTTTACGCGGCGCTCTCGCCCGATCAGCAGCGCGTGGCCGACGAGGTTCTCGGCGGCCGCGGAGGCGGTCGCGGCGGACACGGCCGGTTTCATCGCGGGGGGGTTGCACGCGGTTGAGCGCTCTTCACGTCCCAAACCGCCGTCCGGGCGACCGGATGGCGGTTTTTCTTGACCGCGCGCCTGAATCTGTCGTAGGCGGGGGCATCGGAGCGTACCAGTCGAGTTACACTACGCCATGGTCGCGAAAAGCCCGTACGACGATCTCATCATGGATCACATCAAGAATGCGCGGAATTACCGCGTACTCGACGATGCGGACCGGCGCTCGCACGGCTCCAATCCGCTTTGCGGAGACGAAGTGGACGTCTTCCTGAAGGTGGATAGCGAATGTATAGCGGACGCCGCGTTCCAGTGCGAGTGCTGCGGCATCTCGATGGCGTCCGCTTCGATGATGACGGAGAGCATCAAGGGCCGCAGCGCGGCCGAGGTTCACAACCAGGCGCGCGCCCTCATTGCGCTCATCAACGCGCGCGCAGATCCGGCTACCAATCCGGACGATGCGGTACAGAGCGCGTTGCTGGCAACCGTTCAGGAATTTCCCGCGCGCGCGCGTTGTGCCGCACTGCCATGGATCACGCTGGAAGCGGCCCTCGCCAACCGGCCCGAGGCGGTTTTCGTTCCGTAATTCGAGTCGATTCGCAACGAAGCCGGCCAACTGCTTGATTGAAAAAGCAGCGGCGCGCAATTCTGCAACCCAGGCTCCGCACGCGTAGTCGTAGCCCTACACAAAAATCGTGACTCCACGATAGCGGGCGGCGGTAACGCTCAGTATATTGAAGCGTCCAAACCTGTTGGGAGGCGAGAACGATCGCGGGCCATGCCGGCAGAGCCGGCGCGCCCGGGGGAGATTTTGCTGGTTATCGGAATCAGGAGGCTGCATGAAATCCATCCTCGATCGTTCTTTTCATTACACGCCCAGCGTCGAAACCGATCTGAGGAAAACCTTTGCGCGCATCCGCCGCAGGCTGAAGGAGCAGGAGCAGGTCAGAGCGCTGGCAGAAGCCGAAGCCAAGGCGAAGGTCTCCCCGATCAAGCAGAAGACCATACTCTCGGCCTAGGCGCGGCTATTCCTTTCCTGAATCAGCTGCTCGTTATCTGGTCAGGCCGATAACGGGTTCGCCCGCGGGCTCGAAGCGTTTCGCGTTCTCCGCATTTCTCGCCCTCGCAACCAGCAGCTGCGCGTCCTCGCGCAGCAGCAGGCGGGCGTCGACAAGCTTTTCCGCCGCGGCTTCCAGGCGTTTCACATAGGCGGCGTGGCTGCCGTAGCGCTCTTCGAGCGAAGCCCGCGGATCGTTGCGGGCTACGCGCTCGACGCGAGTGGCGGCAAAGGCGATGTAGGTCCCGTCGCGGTCGCAGAGCTCGCCCTCGGGATAGGGCGGCCGATAGAGGTTCCATCCGGTGTGCGTCCCGAGCGGCACCTCGATCTCCGGCAGCAAGATACCTGCGGTCTCGTTGCCGTCCAGGTCCGTCTGCGGGACCAGGATACCGTATGGCCGCGAGAGGTCGAGCTCCGGTTTGATCCAATCTTTCAATACCCCGATCTCGTTCGTCCGGCGCGTCACCCGCATCCCGGGTATCGGTGGAAAGTTCAGCTCGCCGGGCGAGACCAAGGTCTTGTCGCTGATGCGCGGGGTGCGCGATGCCGGCGGGGCCTTGCCGGACGTCCACTCGTCCAGCGCGACCAGCAGCGCGCGCAACGCGGGGTTCGGATTGTGCGGGTTGCGCGGATTGACGCAGGAGCCCGGCGTCGATTGCATCCACGTCGTCCCGGCGTGCTGCGTCCCGGCGATCAGGTAGGCGCGTGCGTTCGCGGGCAACTCGACGTCCCGGCCCCCGAGCGGATCGGTGACGAGCAGCGACGCGCCTTTCTGCCAGTACTCGGTGGAGGTATTCGTCTCCATCCAGAGCGGATCGAACCCGTCGTTGCGTAAGAGACTCCCGGTCTTGCCGGAGACCGGATCGTTCATGCGGGCGGTCGAGAACGGAAAGGCGTTCTCTGGGAACGTCCGGTCTTCGTGCTGCGTGCTGGTGCGCACCGGCTGGCCGAACTCGTAGTTGAGGAACACTCCGCCCGCGCCCGCCGTGTGGGCGAGCGTACCGTCGAAGACCTTGCGCGCCCTCTCGTCCTGGTTGAAGCCGAGGCTCACGAAATCGCGCAGGAAGCGCCCGCTCTGCGAGCTGCCGAAGCCGATCACGGTACGCGCCGCGCGCGCCGGATTGGCGGTGCCCTTCGCGTCGCCTTTCTCGTGGCGCAGGAAGGACAGGAGATCGCGGGTGGCGGCGAGGCCGATGCCGTAGACGCGCGGATCGCGCGCCGGATAGTGGAGCTCGTAGAGCGACCCGGGCGCAGGCAGAGTTCCGGACGGCAGCAGGCGGATCTCCCGCGCGTTGACGTAGCTCCACCCGCTCGCGGGAATCTCCTGCCGCGGATCCTGTTCCCCGCGCCGTACCGTAAGCTTCGCCTGCGCCTGATCGAGTGTTGCAGCATCGTGGGTGAGGCGCAAGGTCTCCCGCGGCTTGCCCGCGCCGCCCACCCTGTCCCGCGTGCCGGCCACCAACTCGTCGCGTATGACGCGCACGATGGGCGCGCCGCCGTTGGTCGCGACGACGGGCTTCAGCACCATGCCATTGTTGGCGCTCGGCGCGTCCGGATCCCAGCCGCTCCACACGATCGTGTAACCCATGCGCAGGAACAGCGCGTTGCCCGCATCCTGCAGCGTGCGCGGATCATTGGATGACGCGAGCGAGGAGGGACGCGCGTCCATGACCCGGTGAAACAGGTTCTTGCGGCCGCGGTTGGTGACGTCGTAGATGATCTTGCGGTTGCCGCGCGCCGCGTCGACCGGGCGCAGCAGGAAGAAATCCGCCTCGCATTCGACTTTGCCCGACGCGTTTTTCGGTGCCTTGTCGATATTCACGATGACCACGTTGCGCGGATCGGCTGGATCGAGCTCGCCCTTGAACGTGCCCTTCACGCGCTCGTAGGCGCCCGCCGCGCCGAACGCCGCTCCTTCCGCAAAGGGCTCCACCGTCGCGACGTTGATTTCGGTGAGACGCGCCGCGGCCGGCGCGGCGGCGAGGACCAACGCATACAGCGTGGCGCGCGTGATGGTGCTTCGCTTCATGAACGCTCCTCCTTTGAGCCCCGTCGCGGCGCTATCTTACGGCGTTACGCTGTACCGGTCACCGGTCCACGAGTCATTGGATCACGGGTTTGCGAACGCCTTTCCCGCGCGCAGGTAATATTCGTAGCGCTCGTCGAGAGACTTGTAGAGCGCGCGGGGAAGCTCCTCGTCGGAGGACGCCAGGTCCAGCAGAATCTGCGCGAGATGAACATTGTCTTCGCGCCCATCCCAGAACTTGCGATATTCCCCCGTCTTGTAACCGTGGTCCTGCCGGAAATGGTTGAGCACGTTCTTCGAGACGTACTCGCGGAACAGCTGTGCCGCGGTGACCTCGCAGGAAGCGAGCAAGCCCGCGACCAGTGGCGTGCAGACGCGGCGCACGCCGGCCGTTGCCGCGAGCAGCTCCAGCTTGCCCCGGATATCGAGCGACTCGATATCGTATTGCACCGCATCGAACTCGATTTTCGTTCCGCTCGTCCAGTCCCGGAAGAGATCGTGCGCCGCCCGGGCCTTGTCGCCGTGCGCCCTGACGAGATATTCGGACAGCAGGAAATGCCAGATGTCGACGAGCTCGATCCGCAGCTGGGCAAGATCCGGGGATTGCGACTTCCACCACTTCCAGCCGTAGTGCTCGAGCGCTTCCACCGCTTCTACCAGGACCGCTCTCAGGAACGGATAGCCGGCGGACATCCAGTCCGGATTGATCTTGCGATTCATGCTGTCCTGCAGCTCCAGCATCGCTCGCAACATTCCTTCGCTTGGCGGGGACATGCAGGCTCCTCCATTTCGCGCGAAAAACCGCAACCGGCCACCATGTGGCCTCGACTCGAGGCGCAGACGGGACGCCTCAAGCCGCCGGCCTCTTGCTATTATCTGCTCAACCCGCGCGAGCGCTCACCTGCGCTCCGGACGCGCGATATCTCAACGGAGGACGCAGATGAAGGTCGGCGGATGGCGCGTTGCCGTAATCGCCCTCGCCCTGGTCTTCGCGCCTGACGCGGGCGCGCAGGCGTGGCCGGCGAAGCCGGTCCGCATCGTGATCGCGTTCGCCCCCGGCGGGGGAACCGATATCGCGGGGCGACTGCTCGCGAAGAAGTTCGCCGAAACCATGGGGCAGACCTTCGTCGCGGACAACCGGGCCGGCGCGGGCGGGCTCGTCGGCGCCGAGATCGTCGCCAAATCGCCCCCCGACGGCTACAACATCCTGCTCACGACGGCCTCGCTCGCCGTGAACGTCAACCTGCACAAGAAGCTCGCGTTCGACCCCATCAGGGACCTGGCGCCCGTGAGCTGGCTCGCCTCGGTGCCGCTGATGTTGTTCGTGCATTCCAGCGTGCCGGCGAGATCGGTGAAGGAGCTCGTCGCGCTGGCGAAAAAACGGCCGGACGGCATGAACGCGGGATCGAACGGCACCGGAACTACCAGCCACCTGGCGGTCGAAATGCTCAAGCAGGCTGCGAACATCAAGGTCGTGCACATTCCCTACAAAGGCGGCGGTCCTGCGCAGGTCGCCCTGCTGTCGGGCGAGGTGGATTTCCGCTTCGGATCGGTATTCGCGAGCGTCCACCACATCCGCGCCGGGCGGTTCAGGGCGCTGGCAGTGACCACGGCGAAGCCGTCGTCCCTCATGCCGGAGCTCCCGACGCTGACTTCGATCTATCCCGGCGTCGAATGCGACCAGTGGTACGCCATGTTTTTGCCCGCCGGCACGCCCCGTGACATTCTCGCGAAGCTGCACGGCGAAACGGTGAAGGCGATCACGTCCGCTGAAATGCGGGACGTTCTGACCAAGGACGGCGCGGACCCGGTCGGCAGCACGCCCGAGGAGCTCGCCGCACTGTTCGGCCGCGAGGTCACGAGGTACGGGAAGATCATCGCCACCGCAAAAGTCCAGGCGGACTGATGGCCCAGTACGTCTACACCATGCGCCGGGTCGGCAAAGTCGTGCCGCCCAAGCGCGCCATACTCAAGGACATCTCGCTCTCGTTCTTCCCCGGCGCCAAGATCGGCGTGCTCGGGTTGAACGGCGCCGGCAAGTCGAGCCTGCTCAAGATCATGGCCGGCGTGGACCGGAGCTTCGACGGGGAAGCGGTGCCGATGCCCAACATGCGCATCGGCTTTCTGCCGCAGGAGCCCGGGCTCGATCCCGGCCAGTCGGTGCGCGAGGCGGTGGAGGAAGGGCTCGGCGAAGTGCTCGAGGCGAAGAAGAAGCTCGAGGCGATCTACGCCGCGTACGCCGAGCCCGACGCCGATTTCGACAAGCTGGCGGCCGAGCAGTCCAAGTACGAAGCGGTAGTGGCGGCGGGCGGCAGCGATACGGAGCACCAGCTCGAGATCGCGGCCGACGCGCTGCGGCTGCCGCCGTGGGACGCGAAGATCCAGCCCCTCTCGGGCGGCGAGAAGCGCCGCGTCGCGCTGTGTCGGCTGCTCATCTCCAAGCCCGACATGCTGCTGCTCGATGAGCCCACCAACCATCTCGACGCCGAGAGCGTCGAATGGCTGGAGCAATTCCTCACCAAGTTTTCGGGCACGGTGATCGCGGTCACGCACGACCGCTACTTCCTCGACAACGCCGCGCAGTGGATACTCGAGCTCGATCGCGGGCACGGCATACCGTGGCAGGGCAACTACAGCTCGTGGCTGGAGCAGAAGGAAGCGCGCCTGAAGCAGGAGGAAGCCGCGGAGACCGCGCGCCAGAAGGCGATCGAGAAGGAGCTCGAGTGGGTGCGGCAGAACCCGAAGGGGCGGCAGGCCAAGGCCAAGGCGCGGCTCGCGCGCTTCGAGGAGCTGAACTCGCACGAATACCAGAAGCGCAACGAGACGCAGGAGATCTTCATCCCGGTCGCCGACCGCCTCGGCGATTCCGTGATCGAGTTCCAGGGCGTGAGCAAGGGCTACGGCGACCGCCTGCTCATCGACGACCTCTCGTTCGCGGTGCCGCCGGGCGCGATCGTCGGCATCATCGGGCCCAACGGGGCGGGCAAGTCGACCCTGTTCCGGATGATCACGGGCAAGGAGCAGCCGAACAAGGGCAAGCTCGCCGTCGGGCCGACGGTCAGGATGGCCGTGGTCGACCAGTCCCGCGAGACGCTGGAAGGCGGCAAGACGGTGTTCGAGTTCATATCCGGCGGCGCCGACGTGCTCAAGGTCGGGAAATTCGAGATGCCCTCGCGCGCCTATCTGGGCCGCTTCAACTTCAAGGGCGCCGATCAGCAGAAGAAGGTCGGCGATCTTTCGGGCGGCGAGCGCGGGCGACTGCACCTCGCGAAGCAGCTCGCGGCGGGCGCCAACGTGCTGCTGCTCGACGAGCCGTCGAACGACCTCGACGTGGAGACCTTGCGCGCGCTGGAGGAGGCGCTGCTCGAATTCGCGGGGAGCGTGCTCGTGATCTCGCACGATCGCTGGTTCCTCGACCGCATCGCGACCCACATCCTCGCGTTCGAGGGCGACTCCAAGGTCGTCTTCTTTCCCGGCAACTACCACGAGTACGAGGCGGACAAGGTGCGGCGCCTGGGAGAAGAAGCGGCGAAGCCGAAGCGGATACGCTTCAAGCCGCTCAAGTAGCAGTGCGGCCTTGGCGTCGAAGCTGTTGCTTCTACTTCGGGCGACCTTCGCGGTCTTGGCGTTGAAGCTCGTCAGTCCAGCTTCATGAGGCGTTGGGCGTTCTCGTAAGCCACCTTGCGCAGCGTGGCGGGCGAGAGGCGCGCCAGCAGCCCTTTACGAAAGCCGTCGATCGCCTGGCTGTAGTCGCAGCAGTAGGCGTCCGTGCCGATCATGAACCGATCGGGCTTCTGCTCGATCAGGTCGAGCCAGTCCTGTTTGGCTCCGGAGTCGTCGAAGATGGCGCGGACGGCCAGCTGCGGCCCGCGGGCGACGGGCGGCGAGCGCCACGCCAGGTCGCAATGGATGTTGGGATGCTTGTCCAAGACCGCGCGCATGGTCGCGGCGTCGGCCCACACGCCGCAGTGCGACAGGATCAGCGTGGCGCGCGGCTCCACGGACGCGAGCGCATCGAGCTGCTGCAGGGAGTCGCGGTCGGCTTCCATGTGCATCGCCAGGAACCCGCCGTGCCTGGCGGCCAATTGATACATCGCGCGCATCGTCGGCGCGTCGGCGGCGATCTTCCTGCGGAATGCGGGGTTCGGGTTGGAGTTCCGGTTGTTCACGAACAGCTCGCCGAACCCCTTGAGCCTGCCCGCCTTGAACTCGGCCTCCGCGCGTTCGAGGAGCGCGCGGAAGTCTGCCGTATCGGCGTCCTCCGTACCGCGTGCGCCCCTCTGGAAATACAACACCCCGAACTCGGGCTGGCCGAGCGTTGAAATGTAGCGCTCGCTCAGCGCTTCGGTGAAGCCCTGGCGGAAGTCGCTTCCGACGCCGCGGCCGATCGGACCCACGCCCCCGGCCCAGCGCACATTGTTGCGGTCGAGGAGAGCCTTGATGTCCGCCGGGACGAACTGAGCTTCCAGGTGGAAGTGGACGTCGGCGATCGGCACCTGCGCGGCCAGCGCGGCCGATTCGGCCGCAGGCTGCGCCGGGGCGTTCGCTGAAGCAACGAGCATGCAGAGGAGGGCAGTCGCTGCCGCCGCGATTCCCATCATGGTTTCCTCCCTGAACCGCCGGCCGCCCGAGCCAAGCGAACTGCGCCTGAACGGCCGCAGGTCTGTTCACTCATCCGGTCGCCAATGATGCGGCTTCCTTTGGTGAAAACGCTAGTAGTGTGGCGACTGCCTAGGGCTCACACGCATCGCGGGCGAGCCCGATGTACTGAAACGAGTTCATGAGCTGAATCTGTTCAGGGCAATGTGTTTTTGTCGGCTTTGCCGCTTTGCTGTAGGTGCCGGTCAGCGTCGTACCTTTGTCGTTTTCGGAGATGAACCGAAACGTAGCCGCTGCCTGCCCGCCATCCAGTACGATGCGGATCTGATAGTCCGCCTTTCCGTCGGTCTTGTCCTTCAAAACGCCTTCGAGCACTTTTCCGTTCTGCTTCAACGCTCCCTTTGCCTGGTTGACTTCCCAGCTGGCGCCGCGTGTGATGGAGATGAGCTCCCACTCCTGGCCGGCTTCCGCAGGAATTGCCAGTAGAACCGAGTAGAGGACAAGAAGACGTTTCATCGTGAGCTCCAGCGCGGGGTTAGGCGCTTCGCAGTCGTTTGTCATTGACCGCGCGCAACTGCTCAACAAGAGCACCCTGATTCCAGGCGTCCCAACCTTCGACAATGCGTCCACCTGCCATGACCAACCATGTTATTCCCCGAAAATCCACCGGCGCCTCAGTGGCTGCCAGTCCGAAACCCTCTCCGCGGTGCGATCCCGTAGCGCGCCAGCGAACGACGACCTTGTCGCCTTCTGCAACTGTTCCTTCGACCGTGAGGTTTATGTCAGGGAAGGCAGTGATCAGCGCCAAACGCACTTGTTTGAACTCTTTTGGCCCCTTGATTTCGATGCCCTCCATGTGTCCGACGCAATGAGGTGCCATCAACTCGTCGATTGTCGCCTCCAGTCGTTGGTTCCATACCTCCTCGAACCAACGAAGTGCGGCAGTTCGATTGATCTCACTCATGCAGCCTCCCTGCAGTTGTGAAATGGCGACGCGAAACCGATATTTGGCGCCCAACGTCCCGCACGATCCGCCGCGAGGCGGTCGGTATCGAAGCGGCGGTTAGCCGACTCAGAACTGGTCATACACAATTCCAAAGATAGACATTCCGGTTGGTCTGGCTTGCTCGACGCGACAATCGCACCAAATCATCAACGACCGGTCTGATGTCTTCTGGACTGCAACTTAGTTCTTCAGTCGCTGCCCACGCCGACGTAACCGAGTCAACCTGATCCGGAGATAGTGCCGCCAACCCCGAGACCATTGCAGCAGGAAGTCGATGAACAAGCCGCTCGCCGCCATCAATCTGAAGGAGGCACGGAAACTCGCCCATCATGGCGACATCCCACTCCATGCCTCGCATGATGGACCAGAGACTCGAAAGCTCTAAAGGCGTGAGGCCTTTGTACTGCGCGCGGTCGGCGAACTGATCAGGCGCGGTGTCATACTTTACCGCGTCGTCGTCCCGTGAAATGTAAACGTCTGCAAGGACGCTCATGGTCGGCTAACGTCCACGCCCACCGGCGCGCGCGCCAGCGGGCGTTTCAATTTGCACGGCGGCTCCGCGCGCGTCCGAGTGGGGCGTGTTGTTAGACGCCTTCATTGGTGCGCACCTCTCCCCAGCTTACGAACGCGAAATCGGTGCTCACCCATGCCTCTTTACGACTGAGGGACTGGCGAGGATCGGTGAGAACAAATACCGGGCAAAACTCCGAACCGATGGGATGTCCGGACCAACGGGCTCGGACCACGCACTCGCTGACCGAGTAGCCGCCGTAGGCAAACGACTCATCAAACCGCAGGACCAGCCAATCCCGGCCCCAATCTTCGAGCCCAAGTTGGCGTACCACGGTCGCGCTGCGGGGAAGGTAGCGGTCGAACCCCTCGTTTTCGCCCGCCTTGTCCAGAACGATGCGCTTTCCGATGAGCCGTGAGTAGTCGTAGGTCGGCTCGGAACAAGGCACGCCTGCTCCCGGCAAGGCATAACCGGTGCGAATTGTGGTGTCTGTTCCCATAGGTCGATGAGGAAGGCGTCTAACGTGAAATAGAAACCCTAAAAGGCGAGTGCAATTCGGCCTTTTTTTCGGGGTGGAGTCAACTGCCCGGTAAATTCAATGGGTTGAGGTACTTTACCGACAGGCGGCGATTTGCTCAATGCACTCGCGCGAGGAATTCCCACGTCATATCAAAACGATAGCCTCTCAAGGCCCAGCCGCTGTTCAAGCGGCGGTTCACCAGGTGCGCTTGGGCCGGCGCTTGGCTCCTGTGGTAGGCCGGATGCTGGAGGAGGGCTTGCGTGGGACGGCCCCGGACGCGAGTACACGGCCCTGGGCGACGGCGGCACGAAGAAGGGCGTTGAGCGCGCGCGACCGGAGATCGTACAGGCTGCTGATGCGGATGTGCCGGATGCGAGCGCCGGAGCCCACGAGAACCCGGGTCGGGTCGCGCAGCTCCGCGCCGCGATTGAAGCCGAGATTCACATGGGCCGGGTAGGCCGCAACGTGACAGAAGGCCTCCTTGAGTCCGCCCGTGAACGAGTATGCGGCGGAGACGGCGTTGTAGGCGTTGTAGATGAGCTCGCTCGCGTCGGGCGCCGCTCCCAGGATAGCGCGCCGGATCTCGAGGAAGAGCTTCGAGATGTTCGGAGGGAATGCTTCGAGGAACTCGTGAAGCTCTTCCGGCGCCTTGCGCATTCAGATTGGCACCGCCTTATTTATCTCTTTGCCGCAGCAGCGAGGCCAGTGGTCTCCCGCCCTCCCGCGCTCCCGATTTCCCGCGCTCCCGGCCGTTAAGCGAGCGCGCGATATACCGACCGCGCTGCGGCAAACAGCGCGCGATCGGCGTTCGGCTTGCCGATCAACTGCGCGCCTATCGGCAGGCCGTGCGGGCCCTTGAACACCGGCAACGTCAGGCACGGCACGTGCATCACGGTCCAGATGGCGCACAGCGCCGCGTTGCCCGTCGAGTTGAGCCCTACCGGAGCCTCGCCTGTCGCGGGCGGAGTGAGCAGCACGTCGTGCTGTTCGAACAGCGGCGCGAGCAGTCCCCGGCAGCGCACGGCGTATGCGCGGGCATCCCGGTAGCGCTCGAAGGGGCAGGCGAGCCCGTCCTTGAGCCGTCCCTCCCGCAGCACCTCGCTGATTTTCTCCCAGTGATTCTCGATCTCCCACGTGAAGTTGCGCGAGAACTCGTAGCTCGAGATCCAGCGCTGCGCGTCCTCGACGCCTTCGAACTCGGCCGGGAGCTCGACATCTTTCACCTGCGCGCCGGCGCGCGCGAGCCTCCCCGCCGCATCCTCGAACAGCCGTTGTGTGGTGGGCTCCACTTGGGACCACAGGTGCGTGCGGCAGAAACCGATGCGAGGGGCGCGTCCGAGCTCCGTGATCGGCTCGGGAGCGATGCCCAGCAGCACGTCGCGGTAGAGCGCGATGTCGTCGAGCGAGCGCGCGAGCAACCCCAAGGTGTCGAGCGAGCCCGCGGCTTCCTTGACTCCGACGCAGCGCAGGTCGCCATAGGTCGGCCGGTAGCCGAATACGCCGCAGAACGACGCGGGACGTATCGTCGAGCCGGTGGTCTGGGTGCCGATCGCGAGCGGCGCCATGAAATCCGCCACCGCGGCCGCCGATCCGCTGGACGAGCCGCCCGGCGTGCGTGACGGGTCGTAGGGGTTGCGCGTCTTGCCGGGATACCGATTCGCGAACTCGGTGGTGACGGTCTTGCCCATGAGGACGCCTCCCGCTTTGCGGGAGAGCGCTACGCACGCCGCGTCTCCCCGGGGCTGGTGACCTTTGTAGATGGGCGAGCCCATCTCGGTCGGCATGTCGCAGGTGTCTATGATGTCCTTGATGGCGAACGGCACGCCGGCGAGCGGGCCGCGCGCGCCGCTCCGGTCGAGCGCGCGCGCCTGCGCGATTACCTGCTCGGGATTCAAGTACTGCCACGCGAGCACCTCGGGCTCGCGTTCTTCGATGCGCTCGAGGCAGGCGCTAGCGACCGCTTCGCACGTCGTCCTTCCACTCGTGACCGCGGCGGCGATTTCAGTGGCCGTCAACTCATTGAGACGTGTTCCAGGCTTGCGGACAGGGAGATCCATGGCTTGTACCTTATTGCCGGTCGTGGGAATATGAAAGTATAAAACGGGATAAGTAACAGAAGAACGCCCGCACAAACCAGAGCTGAATCCTCTAAAAGCAAGACAATATAGCCCCCGATGCACGCCGATGAGCTCTAATGCTAATCAGGCCGGTCGCGTCCAGCCATCTGCCTGTATCTGCGTTTATCCGCGGCTTGAATACTGATCACGCCTTTGAGCCAGATCCACCGCGACCCGCTAGCTCTTGCCGTCTGCACCCTCGGCATCGCGCAGATCACCGCGTGGGGCACCTCGTACTATTGCCTGGGGGTGCTCGCCGGGCCGATCATGGCCGACACCGGCTGGAGCCGCAGCCTCGTCTACTTCGGCTTCACGGTTTCGCTCCTCGTGATGGGCGCAGTCTCAGCGTGGGCGGGGCGCGCGATAGACCGCTACGGCGCGCGCGCGATCATGACGGCGGGCACCGTGATTGTGTCGCTCGGCCTGTACGCGTTGTCACTGGTGCAGTCCGAGTGGGCCTATCTGGCAGTCTGGGCATTGCTCGGTGCAGGCATGCGGCTTTGCCTCTACGATGCTGTGTTCGCAGCGCTGGTGCAGGTCGTGCCTTCGCGCGGGCGCCTCGCGATTTCCTATCTCACCCTCTTCGGCGCCTTTGCGTCCACCGTGTTCTGGGTGGTCGGCCATTACCTCAACGAAGCCGGAGGCTGGCGGCAGACGCTCGCACTATTCGCGGCGATCAATCTTGCGGTCTGCCTGCCGCTCAACTGGATCGGGCTCACGCGCAGGGAGCCGGCGGGCAAGTCAGCGGAAATCAAGGCCGCGGCGCCGTCGCCCGACAGCCCGCCGCTCGAAGGAAGCCGGCGCGTCGTGGCGATGATGCTGTTCGCGCTGGTGATGTCGCTGAACGGCTTCGTGTTCAGCATCGTCGCGGTGCAGCTCGTGCCGCTGCTGGAGGCCGCGGGCCTCGCGACCGCGGCGGCGGTCTGGGTCGCCTCGCTCAAAGGCTTCGCGCAGTTCGGCGGGCGCGTGGTGGAGCTGGTCTTCGCGCGCAACCTGCACGCCGTGACGGTGGCACGGATCGCCATCGCGGTGCTGCCCGCCTCTTTCCTCCTGCTGCTCGTCTCGGCTGGCGGCTTTACCGCCATCGTCGCTTTTACGCTGCTGATGGGCGCCTCGCAGGGCGTCATCACCATCGTGCGTGGCGCCGTGCCGCTGGCGCTCTTCGGCTCGCACGGCTACGGCGCCGTGCTCGGCGTGCTGGCCACCCCCATACTCATCGTCAACGCGGTGTCGCCGACGCTGTTCGCCGCAATCGTCGACCGCTGGGGCTGGTCGACGGGGCAGACCGTGCTGATGGCCACATCCGCCGGATCGTGCGCCGCGATGGAGCTGATGGCGCGCTGGTACCGGCGCAGCAGACTCACGCTCAGGTGACGGGAATCGGTGGATGGGTGATGGGTGATCTCATGCGTGCCAGGGCTTGCGACGCTCCTTGTTCTTCACCTCGGGTCGCATCCGGTACTCCACCGATTCGAGTCTCAGCGGCTTCTCGCGCATTCTGGCGAGCGCGGCCTGGAGCTCGCCGTAGGCGGCGGCGTTGTCTTGCAGGGACTCGCCTCTCAGGGCATAGAGCACGTGCTCCGACACGAGCTGATCGTAGAACGCGGCCTCGCCGCTCTCGATCACCCCGGTCAACGTGACCACCAGCTTGAGCTCGGGAAATATCGAGATCCGCTGTCCCTTCCAGCCATTCGCCACGATGTTCTTCGGCGCGCCGCGGTGCCGCGCGTGCCACCAGTAGTTGCTGTAGCCGGAGTAGAAGTTGCGCAGCTCGTGGCGCGGGCTGATCTGCGAGACGTACGCCTTGTCGATCCATCCGGGATTGAGCAGACGCTGCCCGTTCCACATCCCCTGCTGCAGGTAGAGCTGCCCGAACTTCAGCATGTCGATGGGGCGCAGGCGTATTCCATATCCGCCCTGGTCGATCCCCGCAGGGTCCTGCCCCATCCATTCCTGGTTGCGGAAATCCATCCGCGAAAACAGGCGCTGGTTCGCGAACTCGAGCACGGTCGTGCCGGACTTGTAGTGGATGACGCCGTTCACGAGGCTGCAGGTGAGGTCGGTGTAGTCCATCACGTTCATGGGCCGCTGCACCTTGCGCTGGCCGAGCGCGTACTCGACCCGGTTTTTCGCCTTGACCCAGCCGAGATAGTTGGCCGCCACCGCGGGATCGGTGTTGCCAACGATGTGCGGCACGTCCAGCGCCGACATGTTCAGGACCTGCCGTACCGTTATTCCCGCCTTCTCCTGCAGGTTCTCGGCGGTTCCGAACAGCTCCTTCGGCAGCAACTCGCCGATGGCCTGGTCTTCGGAGGCGATCAGGCCGCCGTCGATCGCCGCTCCAACCATCGCGGAGGTCAGGCTCTTGGTGACCGACATCACATAATGCGCCGCGTCGCGCGGCAAGTCGCCGGCCAGCATCTCGTACACGACGTGCCCGTTGCGCGCGATCATCATCGAGAATACCCGGTGCGGCGCGTTCTCGATCACGCGCGTCATGTTGGTGAGCCGCGCGCTGTCGAACCCCTGCGCCTCGGGCGTCGCCAGGCGGAAACCTTCCAGGGTCGGCTCCGCCAGCGGCAATGCCGATGCGAACCTGCGGCTTGCCTGCGGCGCCGATTCCTGCGCATGGGCCGGGGCGAGCAGGAGCGCTCCGGCTGCCATCAGCAGACGGCGGCGTTCGGGAGAATGTTGCATGGCGCGCAAGTATCGCGCCGAACGCAGCCTCGCGCCAGAGCGTGTCCCGTGCGTCCGCCTGTTTTCGTAATCGCCCACCGGGCACGCGGCACGGTTGCGCGCCGCCGCGGATCGGTAGAACATCCACCGGAATTCCGCTGGAGAAAGCCGCCATGCGTATCTGGATCGCTACCTGTCTCGTTTTGATCTCGTCCGTGGCGCGCGCCGCCGATCCTTACCCAGTGCGGCCGATCCGCATCATCATCCTCGTCGTGCCGGGCGGCGGCGCGGACATCACATCGCGCGCCGTCGGGCAGAAGCTGACCGATGCCTGGGGCCAGCAGGCCATCGTGGACAATCGCCCGGGCGGCAATGGCGTGGTGGGCATGGACATTGCGAAGCATGCGAATCCCGACGGCTACACCCTGGTGCTGGGCACGATCGGGCCGGTGGCGGTGAATCCCAGCCTGTATTCGAAGCTCCCGTACGATCCCGTCAACGATTTCGCGCCGGTTGCGCGCGCGGTTTCCGCGTTGAACGTGCTCGTGGTGCACCCCTCGCTGCCGGTCAAATCGGTGAAGGAATTGATCGCCTATGCGAAAGCCAACCCCGCCAAGCTCAACTACGGCTCGTCCGGCGTGGGCTTCGCCGACCACCTAGCGGGAGAGCTTTTCAACACGCTGGCGGGCGTGAAGATGCAGCACGTCCCGTATAAGGGCGGCGCGCCGGCCATGATCGATCTCGTCGGCGGAAACATACAGCTCATCTTCGCGACGGTGTCCACTGCGCTCGCGGGGATGAAAGCGAACCGGATCCGGCCGCTCGCGGTGACCTCCGCGAAGCGCGTCGAGCAGTTCGCCGACCTCCCGACCGTCGCGGAATCCGGCGTGCCCGGCTTCGCCGTGGACAACTGGTACGGATTCCAGGCGCCGCGCGGCGTGCCGAAGGCGATCGTTGCGAAGCTCCACGCCGAGATCAACCGCATCCTGACCATGGCCGACGTGACCGAGCGGCTCGCCGGCGTCGGTATCTTCCCGTTCACGCTGCCGACGCCGGAAGCGTACGGCGAGTACATCAAGACGGAGATCAGGAAGTACGAGAAAGTGGTCAAGGACGCGGGAGTGCGCGCCGACTAAGCGGTGAAACAGGAGATCGCACCTATGAAGCGCATCGTGACAATGGCAGCTGCGTTGATCGCGGGACTGCTTCTGGCGCCGGCATCCCAGGCACAGTATCCGAACCGCACGATACGCTTCATCGTTCCCTTCCCTCCTGGCGGACTAGCCGATTACATAGCGCGCCTCCTCGGCCAGCCGCTCACGCAATCGCTGGGGCAACAGCTGCTCGTCGACAACCGGCCCGGCGCCGACGGCGCGGTCGCCGGCAGCATTGCCATGAAGGCCGCCCCGGACGGATACACGATATTCTTCGGCACCAACAGCCCGATGTCGGCGGTGCCCGCGCTGCACAAGAACCCGCCGTACGATCCGATCGCGGACTTCACGCCGATCAGCCTGATCGGGCGCTTCACGTTCTTTCTGTTCGTCAGCCCGAGCGTGCCGGCACGCACGCTCGCCGAGCTGATCGAGTATGCGCGCGCCAATCCGGGGAAGTTGAACTACGGCACCGGCAATACCACCGCCATCGTTGCCACGGCGCAATTGAAGCTGCTAGCCGGCCTGAACATGGCGCAAATACCGTATAAGGGCGACGCGCCGACCACGACCGACCTGCTCGGCGGCCGCATACAGCTGGCCTTCATGTCGACCGTGCCTGGGCTCGCCCAGGCGAAGGACGGGCGGCTCCGCCTGCTCGCCGTACTGCTGCCGCAGCGCAGCGCGCTCGCCCCGGAGGTGCCGACGATCGCGGAAGCCGGCATGCCGGGCATTTCGCTCACGCCGTGGGCCGGCGTCTTCGGGCCGGCGAAGCTGCCGGGGACCGTCGCCGAGCGGCTGTCGCGCGAATTCAGGGACGTCCTTTCCCGCACCGAAATCCGCGACCAACTCGCTCGCCAGGGCTTCGAGATCCAGAGCTCGACGGCCGCGGAGCTCGGCGCGTACACCAGGGATCAGCTTCAGACCTGGAGGCGCGTCATCCGCGAGGCGAAGATCGAACTTGAGTGAACCGAGGATGAAGGATGAGGATGAAGGATGAGGGTCGTACTTGGATCGCGATCCTGTTGCTGGTAGTGCTGCCGAACATCCGCGCCGATGCGCAGGAATATCCGACCCGGGCGATTCGCCTGATTGTCGCTTCGTCCGCCGGCAGCGGGGTAGACATTGTCGCGCGCATTACTGCGCGACGCATGAGCGATATCCTGGGCGTGCAGTTCGTGGTCGACAACCGCGCCGGCGCCGCGGGCGTAATCGGCGCGCAGCTCGCGTCGAAGTCCATACCGGACGGCTATACCTTGCTGATGACCGGTCCCTCGTTTGCCATCAACGCGAGCCTCGTGCGCAAGCTGCCGTACGACGTGCTCCGGGATTTTGTGCCGGTGGGGCGGGCCACCACCGGCTACTACATCGTGGTGGTACACCCCTCGCTGCCGGTGACGAGCGTGAAGGAGCTGATCGTGCTCGCTCGCGCGCGGCCCGGCCAGCTCAACTTCGGTTCCGGCGGCAACGGAAATTCCACGCATCTGGCCGGGGAATATTTCAAGAGCCTGTCCGGCGTTGACATCGTGCATGTTCCGTACAAGGGCTCGGGCCCGGCCATCGTCGATCTCGTTGCGGGCCAGATTCATCTGATGTTCGCGAACGTCACGGCGGCGCTGCCGCACGTGAAGACGGGCAAGCTGCGCGCGCTCGCCACCAGCGGTGAAACGCGGTCGCTGGCGCTGCCCGACCTGCCGACGGTGATCGAGGCGGGCGTTCCGGGTTACGTCGTCACCAACTGGTTTGGAATCCTTGGTCCCGCGGGCACGCCGCCGGACGTGATCGCCAGGCTGAACGCGGCCCTGACCACCGCCATGCGCGACAATGATATGCGAGACCTGCTGGCGGGCGAGGGCGCGGAGCCGGCGCCGAGCACCGCGGGAGAGTTCGGAAAGCTCCTGGCGAGCGAGGTTGTGAGATGGGGGAAAGTGAGTAAGGCGTCGGGATTGCAGTAACCCCGGTGATGAGTGACGAGTGATGAGTGCTGAGTGAGAAAAAACGCACCGTATGAACGGGATTTGCCGGATGCCTGAAATCAACAAATGAAGTCCGCGATTCCAGAACTGCTGCCCGTCACCGTCGTTGGCAGCTATCCGCAGCCGGACTGGTTGATCGATCGCTCGATCTTGTCCAAGGGCGTGCCGCGCGTGCGCATGCGCGAGATGTGGCGCGTCGCGCCGGAGTTTCTCGAGCATGCGCAGGACGATGCGACCCTCCTCGCGATCCGCGATATGGAGCGTGCGGGCATCGACATCATCACGGACGGCGAAATGCGCCGCGAAAGCTATTCAAACCATTTTGCGACCGCCCTGGAAGGTGTCGATACCGACCGCCCGAGCACGATCACCAACAGCACCGGAAGGGTGACGCTCGTGCCGTGCGTGGTCAGCCGGATCCGGCGTACGCACCCTTTTGTGTCCCGCGACCTGAGGTTCCTGCGCGCCAATACCGACCGCATGGTCAAGGCTACGCTGCCGGGCCCGTTCACGATGGCACAGCAGGCGAAGAACGAGTTCTATCGCGACGTCGAGGAGATGGCGATGGACTTCGCCGCGGCGGTGAACGGGGAGGCGCGCGACCTGCAGGCCGCGGGCGCCGACGTGATCCAGCTCGACGAGCCCTGGCTGAGGAACGACCCCGAAGGGGCCCGGCGCTATGCAGTGAGAGCGATCGACCGGGCGCTCGAGGGAATCAGCGTACCGACCGTGGTGCACCTGTGCTTCGGATATGCGGCGGTCGTGCACACGCGGAAGCCGACAGGCTATTCCTTTCTGCCGCAGCTCGCGGATAGCGTCGCGAACCAGATCTCGATTGAGGCGGCTCAGCCCAGGCTCGACCTCGGCGTGCTTGTGGACCTCGCGAGCAAGACGATCGTGCTGGGCGTGATCGATCTCGGCGATCCGGCGATCGAGACCGCGGAGGAGGTCGCAGCCAGGGTGCGCGCGGCCTTGAAGCACGTGGCGCCGAACCGGCTCGTCCTGGCGCCCGACTGCGGGATGAAGTACCTGCCGCGCGCGACCGCGTTCGGAAAACTCGGGGCGCTGAGCGAGGGGGCGCGGCTGGTGCGCACGGAACTGGAGTAGCGGCGCCCCAGCCTGCGCGCCGTGGCCGCATGCTGCGTGACGATGGAAGCGATGACGCGGTGGTATGAGCGGAGCCGGTAACTCCGGGTCACAACACTCGGATTCCGTTCTCTCGCAGCACGTCACCCGCGACCGACGAACGGCATCTTCGTCGCCATGATCGTCATGAACTGGACGTTCACGTCGAGGGGCAGGTTGGCCATGAAGAGCACGGCCTGCCCGCAGTACTCCACCGGCATGCGCGGCTCGGGCGAGATCATGCCGTTGGCCTGGCGCACGCCCTGCGCCATGCGCTCCGTCAGCGGCGTCACGGCGTTGCCGATGTCGATCTGGCTGCACGCGATGTCGTATTTGCGGCCGTCGAGGGATATGGTCTTGGTGAGGCCCGTGGCGGCGTGCTTGGTAGCGGTGTAGGGCGCTGAGTCGGGCCGCGGCGCGTGCGCCGAGATCGAGCCATTGTTGATGATGCGCCCGCCGCGCGGATTCTGGTCCTTCATGATCTTGAACGCTTCCTGCGCGCAGAAGAACATGCCGTTCAGGTTGACGCCCACGACCTCCAGCCATTTCTCGTGAGAGAGGTCCTCGAACAGCACGCCGGGCGCGTTGCCGCCGGCGTTGTTAAACACCATGTCCACGCGGCCGAAAGCCGCTACGGTCT
>DATFWO010000177.1:0-13811 GCA_035259205.1 Burkholderiales bacterium
CGATGCGCGAGCCGTACGGTCCGGGCGAGCAGGCTGCCATCGATGCGCTGGCCGATGCGGGCCGGCCCCTTGCGCTCGAGTCCGAGACCGATCCCTTCGGCAATCTCTATTTGACGCTTCCCGGAGCGCGGCGCGATCTGCCGCGGTGGATCGTTGGCTCGCACGTCGATTCCGTGCCCCGCGGCGGGGACTTCGACGGTTTTGCGGGTGTGGTGGCGGGCGTGGCTGCGGCGGCCGCGCTGCGCCGCGCCGGGATCGTTCCGCCGCGCGACGTTACGGTGATGGCGATCCGCGCGGAGGAACTGAGCGCCTGGTACGGCGGCGACCACGGTGGCCATATCGGCAGCCGTGCCGCGCTGGGGCTCTTGCCGCCCGCCGAGCTGGATACGGCGGTCAATTCTCGAAGCGGCAAGCCGTTGCGCGAGCACATGCGCGCGGCTGGTTTCGCGCCCGAGGCGGTCGGCACCCCCTATCTCGACCCCGCGCGTTTCAGGGGCTACCTGGAGCTGCACATCGAGCAGGGGCCAGTACTGGAAGCGAGGGGCCTGCCGGTGGGGGTGGTGACCGCGATACGCGGGGCGGCGCGCGCCCGCAGTTGCCGCTGTCTCGGCGCCTACACCCATTCCGGCGCCGTCCCGCATGAATACCGCAGCGACGCCGTACTGGCCACTGTCGAGCTGGTACGCGAGCTCGACCGGCACTGGGAGCGCGTGCGCGAGCGCGGCGGCGACCTCGTGTTCACGGTCGGTAAGCTCTACACCGACGCGGCCGCGCACGCGATCACCAAGGTGCCGGGAGAATCGAATTTCGTGCTCGACTTTCGCAGCCAGGACGTCGCCATCCTCACCGAGGCGATCGAGTTGTCGCGACAGCTCGCAGCCGGCATCGGCGCAAGGCGCCGCGTCGAGTTCGAGCTCGGCCCGATTTCCCTTCAGCGCCCGGCGCAGATGTCGGCCGATTTTCGCGCCGCGCTGCACCAGGGCTCCCGTGAGCTGGGCATCGACGCCCTGGCCATGCCCAGCGGCGCCGGGCACGACGCGCAAGACTTCGTGCAAGCCGGCATCCCCGCGGCAATGATTTTCGTGCGCAACGCCAACGGCAGCCACAATCCACTCGAGGCCATGGACATGGCCGACTTTGCGCTCGGAACCCGGCTATTGACCTGGACGCTGGCGTGCGATGCCCAGGTGAGGTGATTGGTAATGCGTGATGTGTAACGAGTGACGGGCGACGAAGAGCGGTTGCCCCCACCGTCATCCGTCACCCCTCATCCCTGGTTCCCTTCCCCACGACGCCCAAAAACAGAGGGCATGTCCCGCGCGGGACATGCCCTCCAGTCTTCGAATCTTGTCGGGCTTCCGGTCAGCCTTTGAGGCAGGAGCTCATAAAGGCTTTGCGCTCGTCACCCTTCATCTTCTTGTCTCCGGCCTGCTTGTTGCAGTCCTTCATCTTCTGCTGCTGGGCCTGCTGCTTGGAGGATGCGTCCGGGTCCTGGCCTTTCAGGCATGCGCTCATGTACTTCTTGCGGTCGTCACCCTTCCGGTCCCCCACCTTCTCGTTGCACATTTTCATGCGTTCCTGCTGCTTCTTTTGGGCTTCGCTGGGCTCGTTCTTCGCCTTCTCGGCCGCCGGTGGCGCCTTCTTTTGATCGGCTTTGGCCTTGTCCTGGGCCAGCGCCAACGGCGTAGTCGCAAGTATGAAGCAAACCGCTGCGATCAGTTTTTTCATGATTGCCTCCTTGGAAGTTGTCGAGATCGCGCCGGCCGTTTGCGAGTGCTGGCAGTGGGCTCGCGATCACTTCACTTAACGCGGGGACGGCCCATTGCGATGACACCCAAAAACAGCCGGCCATACTTCATATGGCATTGTCCTCGAACCCTGGCGGATAGTGAATCGGACTTCGAATCCGGAAGGCCGGGTCCCCCTCGCCCTCGGGGAGGTGGTAGCAGGCGGGGCCGTCATCCCCGCCTCAGGACCTCCGGTCGGGCAGTGGCCCACTTGCTCGATAGTTTTGAAATATCAAACGCATGACATAATCAACGACCCGGCGCTCAGGGCCGGGCTGAACGGAGCGCTTGGAGGGAACCATATGGCGGCCGGGGTCCTCGCGGCGGGTGAAGCGCCAAAGGTGGTTGCGGGCAGGATGCGGTTCGCGCTCGTCGTGATCCTGTTGGTGGGCGCCCGTGCGCCTGCCGCAGACGATTATCCGGTCAAGCCGGTACGGGTGGTGGTGCCGTACCCCGCCGGCGGTGTCGTCGATGCTCTGATGCGCAGCGTCGGTCTGCAGATGGCGGAGTCCATCCGCCAGCCGGTGATCGTGGATAACCGGCCCGGAGCCAATACCATCATCGCGCTGGAGCTTTGCGCCAGGGCGGCGCCCGACGGGTACACCCTGTGCACCTCTTCTACGGACGGCATGTCCTACAACCCCCACCTCTATCCACGGCTTCCCTACGACCCCGGCAGGGACTTCGCCCCGATCACCCAGCTCGTATGGGTGAACGGCATCATCGTCGCGAATTCGTCCGTGCCCTACGATACGGTCAAAGATATGGTCGCATACGCCCGATCGCGGCCGGGTGCGGTGAATTTCGCCTCCTTCGGCGTCGGGAGCACGCCGCAGTTCTTCCTGGAATGGTTCAAGAAGCAGGGACGTGCAGAGATCGGCCACGTACCGTACAAGGGCTCGGCCCAGATCATCCCCGCGCTGATCGCGGGGGAAGTCCAGGCGACCTTCATTGCGGTGGGTATCGTCCTGCCGCTCATCAAAGCGGGAAAGCTGAAGGCCCTTGCGATGACGACCCCGCTGCGCTCGCCGGTGCTGCCGAACGTCTCCACGCTCGCCGAGCAGGGCCTCGATCCCGGGCTCAACAACTGGTTCGGCGTCTTTGCGCCGGCGCGCACACCGAAAGCGATCATCGACCGTCTCAACGCGGAATTCGTGAAGGTCGTGCGCGATGCCAGGTTCCAGGAGCAATTCCTGAAAGCGCAGGTCTACGATCCAGTCGGCAATACGCCTGCCGAATTTGCGGCTTTTCTCAAGGCCGACCGGGACAACGCGAGGCAGGTCATCGCAAGAACCGGCGTGCGGCTGGAGCATGTCCCGGGGAATTGAGAGCGCCCCTCGCCAGTCGCATGCGGACGAGAGACAATCACCCTGCTTTTCCTTCCCCGGAGGAACTTATGACATCCAGATCACTGTGTGCGGTTCTGGGCGCAGCCCTGGCCCTTGCGGGTCAGGTTGCCGCGCAGGAGCAAAAGGTGTCCGAGGTGCGCCGTGTCGTGACCGGGCTTGATCAGTCGGGCAAAGCCATCGTGATGTTCGACGGCGCAGTGCGGCTGCAGACCATGCGCTCGCCCAATCCCGCCGGCGAGATGTGGGTTACTCCCAAGAGCCCGCCCGATTACTCGTGGACGGACGATCGCGCGAAAATCAAGGTTCCGCTCACGCCTCCCGCGGGCGGCACGATCTTCCGGATCGTCGATTTCGTGCCCACCAGCGCCAAGATCGAGCAAATGGACATCAATACGATGATGAAGGTCGTCGGCGACCACGCGCCCGCGAAAGGGCTCCCGCCGCGGCATCCGATGATGCACCGGACACGCAGCCTCGACTACGCGATCATCCTCTCGGGTGAAATCGACATGCTGCTCGACGTCAGCGAGGTTCATCTCAAGGCGGGCGACGTCGTGGTCCAGCAGGCGACCAACCACGCGTGGGTCAACCGCGGCAAGGAGATCTGCCGCATCGCCTTCATCCTGATCGACGGGACGGAGCCGTGAAATGGGAATGCGCAGATCCGAGCTCGACGGTGCGGTGCGCGCCGGCATCTTAAGCGCCGATCAGGCGGACCGGCTCGTCGTCTTCCTGGCAGGCGCTACATCCGGGGCGGCGCCGGATGAGCCGCGTTTCGGCGTCGTGCACGTCCTGTACTATCTCGGCGGCATGATCGCCATCGGCGCGATGTCGCTCTTCATGACATTGGGCTGGAATGCGCTCGGCGGATGGGGCGGATTCTTCACTGCGATCTGCTACGGCGTGCTTGCGCTCGCGCTCACCCACTGGTTCCTCGAGCGCAAGCGCCTGCCCGTTCCGGCCGGCATTATGGCGACGCTCGCGGTAGTCATGGTGCCGCTCGCCATTTTCGGCGCGCAGATGGCGCTTGGCTACTGGGATGAATCCAAGCCGTTCCGCGACTATCACGTGTTCATCGACTGGCGCTGGATCATGATGGAGCTCGGCACGCTCGCCGTCGGCGCGATTCTGCTCTGGCGCTACCGGTTTCCCTTCATGCTGATGCCGATCGCGGTAACCCTGTGGTACATGAGCATGGACCTCGTGCCTTTCCTGTTCGGTGACTGGCTCGACTGGGAGATCCGCAAGCTCGTCTCGCTCTGGTTCGGATTGGCGATGGTGCTGGTCGCGTTCTGGGTGGACCTGCGCTCGCGTTTTTCGCGCGATTACGCGTTCTGGCTGTACTTGTTCGGCGTCCTCACGTTCTGGGGCGGGCTGTCCTCGATGAACTCGGGCAGCGAGTGGGGCAAGCTCGTCTATTGCGGTATCAACGTCGTCATGATCCTCATCGGCGCCGTGATCGGCAGGCGCGTGTTCACCGTGTTCGGCGGCCTGGGCCTCGCCGGCTACCTCGGGCACCTCTCCTACCGCGTTTTCAAAGACAGCCTCGTCTTTCCCTTCGCGCTGTCGGCACTTGGGCTGGCGATCATCTGGCTGGGAGTGCTGTGGCAGCGTCGCGAGGCGGTCTGGTCGGCGCGCCTGCGCGGCTACCTGCCCGCGCCGCTGCGGGAGCTCATCGAAGCGCGCGCATCGCGTTAGCGCAACTGCGCAAGCGCTGAGCCACGAGCGGCGGTGCGTTGCCCGCCAGCTCGAGCCGCCGCAGCCGGCACCTCATGGCGCCGAGGGCGGGGGCACGCGGCGCTTCGTCGCCTGCTCGAACGCGTAAGCAAGCTCGATCAAGCGCGGCTCGCTGCACGCCATGCCGGCAAAGCTCACGCCGAACGGCGCGGGCCTGGCATTGAAGCCCGCAGGAAACGGCGGGGATGGATTGTTGGGGACCATGGCGAACGGCACCAGGACCGTGGGATATCCCGGCTTGGCGGAAATTGCAGCTCCGGTACTGCCCGGAAACAGGATCGCATCCAACCGCTCGGCTTTCATGATCGCGTCGATGCCATTCGCGCCATAGATGGCGATATCCCTCGCGCGGTCGGCCTCGTAGCGCGCGCGATCGGCGACGAGATCCATTTCGTCCGAGATGTCGAGTTGTGCCTGCCCGTATTTCATCGCGCCCGCGTTCCGGTGGGCCAGATTCCAGTTGCGCAGCTCGGTCAGCGTCTTCAGGGGCGCCGCGCTGCCCAGGCTTGCGAGCCACTGATTGAAGTCGCGCTTCATGCCGTACTTCGCGACCACCGAGCATCCCGCGTCCTTGCCCTTGGCGTTACCGAGTCCCCTGCAGGTATCCCAGCGCAGGAAGCTCTTGCCTGCGTCCTTCTCGATCACGCTCGGTATGTCGGCGGGATCGACGATGACCGCGCCGAGCCGCTTGAGGATCGCTATGGCCCCTTCCATCACGGCCGACTGCTCGAGAGTCAGGCCGCCGCGCGAGCTTTGCTCGCCGGGCGCAACGATCGCGTTGTAGTAAAACGCGCGCGGAATTCCGATGCGCGCGCCTTTCAGGGCGCCAGCCTTGAGATAGCGCGTATAGTCGCGCCCCGGCGGCGGCGTGCACGTCCCGGTGGCCGGATCGTGCGGATCGGGCGCCGCGCCCTCGAGCACGCCCATCAGTACCGCGGCGTCGGCGACCGTCTTCGCCATCGGGCCCGCCGTGTCCTGATCGGCGGTGAGCGGCATGATGCCGTAGCGGCTGATGCGCCCCACGGTCGGTTTGATCGTCACGAGCATGGTCTGGTTCGCGGGGCTGAGCAGAGAGCCGGAAGTTTCGGTGCCGATGTTGGCCGCCCACAGGTTCGCCGCCGTGCCGACCCCCGAGCTCGAGCCCCCGGTCGCGAGCGCCTGGCGCCCGTCGAAGGTGGCATCGCGCGGATCGCGCCGCGGGTCGTACGGGTTCATCGCGTAGCCCTTGAGCGCGTTGTAATTGGCGGGCATGGCGGTGGGCGCGGCGGCCATCCAGTTGGCGAGCTCGGTCATCATGGTCTTGGCGATGATGATCGCCCCCGCGTCGCGCAGGTTCTTCGTGAGCGTCGCCTCGTAGGGCGGCACGAGGCCGTCGAAGGCAAGCGCGCCGCCCGTCGTCGGCATGTCGGTAGTGTGTATGTTGTCCTTCAGGGCTATCGGGATGCCGTGCAGCGGGCCGCGAACCTTGCCTTGCGCGCGCTCGCGATCGAGCGTCTCGGCCTGCCTCAAGGAGTCCCGGCTGACGGTCATGGCGGCGTTGAGCTGATCCTCGTAGAACGCGATGCGGGCGAGGTACTGGAGCACGAGCTCGCGCGAAGTAACGCGCTTTTGCGCCATCGCATGCTGCATCTCCGTGATACTCGCCTCGACGACGGTAAACGGTGGCGGCGCTGTCGGGGTCGTGGCGGCAGCCAAGGGTCCCTGTGCTGCGATAAGAAACGTCGCAACAACGGCGTGCAGTACTCCAGGGATGGACGATGGTTTCACAAGAAGAGGTCTCCATCCGCGTTCAAGATACGCCGGGGGAGGTTCCACCCGCCGCAGGGCCGAGTCAAGCGGGGAATACGCCCGCTCGCCGCTTTGTTTGTGCTGTGTTTATAATGGCCGCCTGGAATCGTCCAGGGCCAACTTATGAGCAGTGCATAGCACCCCTCTGAGGCTGATCATACTGGTTACCCACCACTATTTCGCAACCATCACTGGAGGAGAACAATGAACAAGGCAAGCTTGGTCGTCGCCGCATCGATCACATTGCTGTCGGTGGCAGGGCCCGCCTGTGCGGCGCAGGCGAAAGGAAAGGCGATGTCGGAAGGGGACGCGCAGGACATGTCGTTCTTCATCTCCAGCGTCGGTTCGGGTAAGGGGGCGGATTTCGGCGGCCTCGCGGGCGCGGACAAGCATTGCCAGTCGCTCGCGCAGGCGGCAGGCGCGGGCAAGCATACCTGGCACGCCTACCTCAGCACGACCGGCGCGGGCGGCGTCAACGCTCGCGATCGCATCGGCCACGGCCCCTGGTACAACGCGGAAGGCAGGCTCATCGCGCGCGATGTCGCCGAGCTGCACGCTACCAACGGCATCAATAGAATGACGGCGCTGACCGAGAAGAAGACCAAGGTCAACGGCCGCGCGGAGTCGCCCAATCAGCACGACATCCTCACGGGCTCGCAACCGGATGGCACTGCGTCTTCTGCGGGCGGCGACACGACGTGCGGCAACTGGACCAAGAGCAGCAACGACGGCTCTGCGATCGTCGGCCACCACGACCGGTGGGGCCTGCGTGACGACGCAGCCTCCGTCTCGTGGAATTCTTCGCACGGCTCGAAGGGATGCAGCCAGCCGGCTCTCGTTAGCACGGGCGGCAACGGGCTGCTCTATTGCTTCGCGGCGGACGGACACGGCGCAATGACGAAGACCGCGGCGCCGAAGAAAAAGAAGAAGGAGTGAGCACGAACGACGAGGAACACGCGACGAACAGGGCGGCGTGCGGGGCGAGACCTGGCCTCGGCGCGCCGCCTTTTTCTTTAGAGATCATCCCATACCTGTCCCACTGCGCGGCCCGGCAACCGAGCGTGCCGCCCTGGTTTGTCGACTCCTGGCCTTCGAGGCACCGAACCGTTCACCCACTATCCCGCTGAAGACCGCCACGGGGGTCTTCAACCTGCCGAGAAACGGCGGGTGTATCAGCCAGATGTCGAAATCGAACGCAAAGTCCTTGACGCGCACGACGCGCAGATTGTCGCGGTAGCGGCTCGCTTTCACCATGATGTCGGAGACGAAGCCGAGGCCCGCACCCGCGACAACGAGCCCCAATTGATGCTCGACGCCGAAATCGGACACCGCGATGTCGAGGTTCAGCCCCCGCGCCTGGAATTCCCGGCTCAATGCGGCGCGGAGAATGCACCCTTCCGGATATAGCACCCACGGGCGGGGAGCAAGCTGGCGCAGCGCGACCGAGCCTTTCAGCGGAAAAGACTTCGGCGCCACGACCGCCGCGCGATGCGTGCCGATCCGCTCGCCCGTCACCCCCTCCGGCACCTGCGCCGACAACGGCAGCATCACGGCCGCGACATCGAGCCGGCCGAGTTGTATCTTCCTGACGAGCTCGAGACTCCAGTCCGACTGGATTTCGATCCGCAGCGCCGGAAAACGGCGCTTCAGCTGGGCGACCGCCGACACAGCCGTGGTATTCGAGATCGATTGCACCGCGCCGATGCGCAGAGTGCCGTTCGGCTCGCCGTCCTCGCTCATCAGCTCCTGCAGCCCGTCGATTCCCTGCAGCACGGCCTGCGCGCGCTCGTAGAGGCGCACGCCGAGCGCGGACAGGCGCGCGGGCTTCACCGACCGATCGAGCAGCGTTCCTCCCATCGCCATTTCCAGTCGTTGAATGCGGCGGCTGATCGCCGGCTGGCTCAGCCGCAGATGCGCCGCCGTCCGGCTCAGCGAGCCGTGGGACACGAAGGAAACGAACGCGCGGAGATCCTCGATCATGCAGTTAAAGCATGATGTATATAAACAACATGCATGCTGATTATAAAGATACCATGCAGGCCGACCTCGTTGAAATACGCATCGACGCATGCCGGCCCTCCTCTACGCTCTGACCTCAGCCGCGTGCTTTGGCGGCGCGCTCGTAGTAACTCAGGCCGGTCTGCGCCATGCCACCCCGCTGTGGGGAGCCGCCATCAGCATCGCCTTTACGGTCGCCCTGTGGTGGCCGCTTGCCGCTTTCGCGGTGGACTGGTCGGAATGGCGAGCGGGTGCGCTCGTCGTCTTTGCGCTCGTCGGTCTCTTCTATCCTGCGGTGGTGATGATGCTGACCTACGAGTCCAACCGGGTCCTCGGACCGACGCTCACGGGCACGGCGTCGAGCACTACGCCGGTATTCGCCGTGGCGTCCTCCATGCTGTTGCTGGGCGAGCGTCCCGCGCTGACCGTCGCGCTGGGAGGACTGATCATCGTGGCGGGCCTCGCCACCCTCTCGATGAAGGCGCCTATGCGGGTGGCGCCTGGCTGGTATCTCCTTCTGCCGCTATCGGGAGCGGTCCTGCGCGGGCTCGCCCAGAGCCTGATCAAGCTCGGCTTGATGACGTGGCCGAGCCCGTTCACCGCCGCCTTGATCACCTACACCATTTCGGCGGGCGTGGTATGGAGCGCGGCAAGCAGGTCGGCCACCGATGCAAGCCGCCTGACCGCAAAAAGCGTGCTGTGGTTCGCCTGCGTCGCCGCTCTCAACGGGACGGCCGTGCTGCTGATGTGCTGCGCGCTGCAACACGGCAACGTCGGCGTCGTGTCTCCCATCGTCGCAACGTATCCCCTTTTCACCATGGTCTTCAGCGCCTTCTTCCTCAAGCGGGAGGAACTGACGCCGAGGGCCATTCTTGCGGCGGCGTTGACAGTAGCCGGAGTGGTAGCCGTGGCCAGGGGATGAACACGACGCTCATCGCTCGTCACCGCGACTGCGCTAGCGTGCCGGCCTGATAATCTCTCATCGCCTGTTCGATTTCCTCGCGCGTGTTCATCACGAAGGGGCCGTATTGCACGATGGGCTCCTTCAACGGGCGTCCCGCGAGCAGGATAAAGCGCGCGCCCTCCTTCGTCGCCCTAACCTCGATCCGGTCGCCGGCCGATAGCACGCCCGCGCTGTGCGTCTCGAGCGCGCGCGTCGCACCGGCAGCACCGACCTCTCCACCGCCTTCGTAGACATACAGGAATGCGTTGTAGTCGCTTTTGACCGGATGCGTGAACGCGGCGTTCGCCGGCAGCTCGACGTCGAAATACAGCGGATCGGTCGTAAGCCCCTGGATTGGGCCCGCCGTCGAGCGTCCGCCGGCGACCAGCGTGCCTGCGATCACGCGGACACGGCCGCCGCCTTCCAGCTCCACCACCGGGATTTGCGATGCCGAGATGTCGCGGTAGCCGGCGGGCTTCATCTTCTCCCGCGCGGGCAGATTGATCCAGAGCTGAAACCCGCGCATGCGCCCGCTTTCCTGTTGCGGCATTTCGGAATGGATGATGCCGCGCCCTGCCGTCATCCACTGCACGTCGCCGCTCCTGAGGTCGCCGCGATTACCCATATGGTCTTGATGCAGCATGTGCCCGTCGAGCATGTAGGTCACGGTCTCGAAGCCGCGGTGGGGATGGTTCGGGAAGCCGGCGATATAGTCGTCCGCGTTATCGGACGAGAATTCGTCCAGCATCAGAAACGGGTCCAACCGCAGTTGCTGCGATTGGCCCAGGCTCCGCCGGAGCTTCACTCCCGCTCCGTCCGAAGTAGGAACCGACTCGATGATTTGCTGCAGTCTGCGCGTGCTCATCCTTGCCTCCAGCTGGCGTCAAGTAAACCAAAAGTACTATCTTTGTCCGCGCTTCGCTGATTCAAGCAGCCAGCGCCTCGCGGTCCGGCCTGTGCAACCGTTCAATCGCGCGCCGCGCATTCGACAGCGCCGACTTTTGGGCGGCATCGCCGATTGCCAGACCTTCCGCGTAAACAAACTCTACCGCGTCGATCCCGAGCAGTCGGAAAAACTGCCGAACATAGGCGGTCTGCGTATCGTCGGGTGTACCGGCGTAGTAACCACCCCGCGTTGCGAGGACATACATCTTCTTGCCTGTGAGCAGGCCGACCGGGCCGTTCTGTGTATACCGAAACGTCACGCCGGCTCGCGCAATGTGGTCGAAATACGCTTTCAAGGTGGATGGAACGTCGTAGTTGTACATCGGCAGCCCCAGCACGATAATCTCCGCCTGCCTGAGCTCATCGATCAGCGAGTCGGAGTACGCCACGATCTCTCGCTGCGCCGCGTTGCGTTGTGCGGGCGCGGTAATGAATGCCTGGAAACGCTCGGCAGTAAGGTGAGGCACCGGGTCTCGAGCCAGATCCCTCACTATGACGCGCGCGTCCGGATGCTCCAGGCGCCAGTTGCTGACGAAATCGTTGGCGAGCCGAGTCGACTGGCCGGCTTCCCCGTAAATGCTGGCATTGAGCTGTAGCAGAGTCATTTTCGTCTCCTTGAGTGTCTATGTGATGCCATTTGATCATTTACCAAATAGATTTAATAGCGCATAATTTAGGCCTAACCTATCTATTTAGTAAATATCTTGTCTGCGCCCCATATCACGCTGGAACAGTGGAGATCTCTCGTTTCAGTTGTTGATTCAGGCGGTTATGCTCAGGCGGCCGCAGCGATGCACAAGAGCCAGTCGGCGGTCACTCACGCGGTGCAGAAGTTGCAGGCCGTGCTCGGAGTCCGGGCATTCGAAATACAGGGCCGAAAAGCCGTTCTCACGCCCACCGGGCAGCTTCTGTACCGCCGCGGGCGCTCGTTGCTCGAAGACGCCGGCCGCCTCGAGGAATCGGCACGCAAGCTATCGGCGGGCTGGGAGGCGGAAATACGAGTCGCCGCGGAGATCCTGTTCCCGACCTGGCTCATGCTCAAATGTCTGGAGCGTTACGGCGCGGAATCCCCGCATACCCGGATCGAGTTAATCGAATCGGTCATGGGCGGCACGCGTGAAGCGCTCCTGCGGGGAGAGGTGGAGCTCGCGATTGCGGCTTCCATACCTGCGGGATTTTCGGGTGAACCCGTGGCGCGCATGCGCTTCGTGCTGGTAGCGCACCCGGAGCACCCGCTGCACCGTCTTGGACGACCGGTCGGGATGCAGGATATGCGCAACTATCGCCAGCTCGCAGTGCGCGAAACCAGCGCGCGGCGCGAAACGGCCTCCTGGATAGAACCGGCCCAACGCTGGACCGTGAGCAGCATGTCGACGTCCATCATCGCGGTCCGATCGGGCTATGGGTACGCCTGGTTCCCGGAGGAAAAGATCCGCGAAGAGCTGGCAGCAGGCACGTTGAAGCCCCTGCCAATGCGTGATGAAGACGTCCGATTTGCCCAGCTCTACCTGATCTTGGCCGATCGCGACGCTGCCGGACCGGGTACGCTGCGGCTTGCTGAAATCATTAAGGAATTCGTCAAGAGTGAGTGCTCACGGTGAGATCCGCAGACCTAGGACGAGAGGCTTTAGCTTACAGGTTCGAGTCCCTGCAGTGTCTCGAAACAGCGCGTCTTGGCGGTTGCGACGAAATCGGCCGAGTACGGTCTGCGGGCAGTTTCCTTGGTCATGGTGGCGTAGAGGTCGTTCCACAGCCCCTTCCTGCCGATGTGCCGCGCGATGACGTACTCGTAGTCCGTGTAGTTCTTGATGCCCCAGTTCGGCAGAGCGGCTATGCCGCGCCGGCTTGCCACCAACTGGAGGATCGCCACCGTCAGCTCCGCGGTCCGGCGCTGCGGCCGCACTCCGGCCGGTTTCAATACCCGGCGCACGAGATCGATGCGCTCATCGGGGACGGGGTAAGTAATCAGCGTCTGGCCTTTGAAATCTTCGGCCTCGAGGTAGCGCCTGTCTCGCAGCGGATGGTCCGTCGAAAGCACGGCCATGATCTCGAAGCGGAACAGGGGCTGGTGGACGATGCCACCGCGACGTTTCGGCTCCGATCCGATTACGAGATCCGCACGGTCAGCCAGCAGCAGCTCGAGCGGATCGGGATGGAAGCCCGAGACGAGATCAAGCTCGACTTCCGGCCAGTTCCGGCGAAACCCGTCCATGACCGGCATCAGCCAGTCGAAGCAGGTATGGCACTCGAGGACGATGCGCAGCTTGCCCGATGGCTTGCCGGCGAGCCGCGCGAGATCGCGCTCGGCGTCGCCGATCGCTGCCGTAACCGAACGCGCCAGCGCCAGCAGCCGCTGCCCCGCTTCCGTCAGCTCGACCGTCTGGCCTTTGCGCCTCACCGCTGCGACTCCGTAGTGCGCCTCTACGGCCCGCAGCTGGTGGGACAGGGCCGATTGAGTGAGGTGCACGCGTCGGGCGGCCGCCGACACGGTGCCGGCATCAGCCAGGGCAACCAGGGACCGCAAATGCCGGACTTCGATCATCACTCGCTCATGTATGAATACAGCTCATAGTTTACTACATAAATATCATTGGATTCATATACCACCATGCCTCATCCTGTTGGTACGGTTCGATGATTCTTCAGGAAGCGTCCTATGGCTGTCGCACACATACTCGGCTACCCCCGCATCGGCGCGAACCGGGAGCTCAAGTTCGCCCTCGACGCGTACTGGAAACGGGACATCCCTGAAATGGAACTGCTGGCGGTAGGACGCGAGCTGCGCCGCAGGCATTGGGCACAGCAGCGCGCCGCCGGGCTCGACTACGTCACGGTCGGCGACTTTGCGTGGTACGACCACGTGCTCCAGACCACCGCACATCTCGGCTGCCTGCCGGCGCGCTTCGGTTATCGGTCCGAGGCACTCACGCTGCCCCAGTATTTCGCGCTCGCGCGCGGCGATGACAACCAACCCGCGATGGAAATGACCAAGTGGTTCGATACGAATTATCACTACCTGGTGCCCGAGTGGGGTACAGGCACGCGCGCGGACGGCGGTGTCACCTGGCTCTTCGACGAAGTGCAGGAGGCACAGCAGGAGGGCCACGCAGTCAAGGCTGCGGTCGTGGGTCCGCTCACCCTGCTCCATCTCGGCAAGGCGAAGGGCGGGAATTTGAGCAAGCTCGACCTGCTGGATCGGCTCGTGCCCGCATATCAACGGCTGCTGGGCGAGCTCAAATCGCTGGGCGTCCCCTGGGTGCAGAT
>DATFWO010000178.1:0-2572 GCA_035259205.1 Burkholderiales bacterium
AGGGGTGGTGCGATTTCCCGAGCGCGGCAGCCGCGCAAAAATCGCGCAAAGAAAAAGATGCAGAGTCGTTCGCCGCAAGGCACTGGGCGAAGGCGCCGGCATACTCCGTCAAGGCTCCCGGAGAGCGCGCAGAAAGCGGAAAGAGGCAGGGCTCGTTCGCGGTCGCGACAGGCGGTTCCTCTGGCCGGGGTGCGGGCGCCAGCAACGCGTGGGCATTGGAGCCGCCGAAGCCGAAAGAATTTACCCCCACCAACGGCGTTCGCCCGTCGGCGCATGGGAGCGGCGTGAGCCTATCGGGCACCCTGATCCGATCCAGCGGCAGGCGGGGGTTGGGTTTCTCGAAGTGAAGGCTCGGCGGCACCGCGCGGTGCTCCAGCACGAGCACGGCCTTGATCAATCCAGCCAGACCGGAAGCTGGTTCCAGATGACCGACGTTGGTCTTCACCGAACCGATCAGCAACGGTTCGTCGGTCGCACGCCCATCCGATAGAACAGCGGCCAGCGCGCGGGCTTCGATCGGATCGCCGACGGGCGTGCCGGTCCCGTGCGCCTCCACGTAAGCGACATCCCGGGGATCGGCACCGACGCTCTGCAGGACGTCGCGAATCATGGCCTCCTGCGCATCCTGATTCGGCACCGTGAGTCCGCCGATCGAATGACCATCCTGATTCGACGCCGTGCCAACCAGCAGCGCGCGCACCTGGAGATTCAGGCTGCGCGCGGTCCGCAACGGGACGAGCAGCACCGCCGCGGCGCCTTCCGCCCGCACGTAACCGTCCGCCCCTGCGTCGAAGGCGCGGCAACGCCCGCGCGGCGAAAGCATGTGCGCCTGACTGAATCCGATGCTTCCCTCGGGCGTCAGCAGCGCGTTGGCGCCGCCGACCACCGCGTGGTCGCACTCCCCCGACCACAGGCTGCGCGCCGCGAGGTGCAGCGCGACCAGCGACGAGGAGCACGCAGTGTCCACGGCCAAACTCGGGCCGCGGAGATCGAGAAGATACGACAGCCGGTTGGCAGCGATCGACAACGCGCTGCCGATATTGGTGTAACGATCGATCGAAGGCGCATCGCCCCGCTGCAGCATCGGGTAATCGCTGTGCGAAATCCCGACGAAAACTCCGGTACGCGAGCCGGCAAGCGCTTCCGGCGGCAGCCCCGCGTCTTCGAGCGCCTCCCAGCCGGTCTCCAGCAGCCAGCGATGTTGCGGGTCGATGCATGACGCTTCGCGCGGAGCGATTCCGAAAAAGGCGGCATCGAACGCGTTGGCGTTCTCCACGAATCCGCCCCAGCGCGTGACCATCCGGCCCGGCGCGGCGGCGTTCGGGTGATGGAAACGCGCCGCGTTCCATCGCTCCACCGGCACCTCGCTGATGGCGTCCACGCCGCCGCGGAGAAGGTCCCAAAACGCGCCCGGATCATTGGCTCCGCCGGGAAAGCGGCAGGCCATCCCGACGATCGCGATAGGCTCTCGCTCAGCCATGCCTTGGGCGGAACTCTACGCAAGAAATGATGCTGCGTGTTTTACACGCTCCGGTTCCGCGAAGCCAGATTGCAGTTCGCGCGCCGGTTTTCTGGACGCTCCTTTTCGCGGTAGCACCGACGCTCAAATCTGGTAGCGTTGCGCATCATGCGCTCGCGCCGCGATGACCAGGAGCGCAACGATTGTTTACGACTATGACGGTTCCTGCTCTCGAACCCACGCGTTGTTCGCCCTCGTTGGAGCTCCGATTGAGCTGATCGGGTGAACGATGTCGCTCGAAACACTGGCTTACAAAGAAGACAGCGATCGGCTGGTGTCTCCCTGCTATGCAAACTTGAACAGCTGGCTTACCGAGCTCTTGCCGCTCGTTGGGGCGATCCTCGCGCTCATCACCGCCTTCCAGTATGGGCGACCGGCGCATGCCGTCTTTACGTTTTGGGGATTGGCGCTCATCACGGGGCTGGGCGTCAGCCTGGGACTCCACCGCTTGTTCTCGCATCGGTCATTTGCCACCTTTCGTGTCATCGAGTGTGGCCTGATGATCCTCGGCTGTATGGCCTCGACCCGCGGTCCATTCCACTGGGTTGCGACTCACCGTGTCCATCACCGACACGGCGACCGGAGCGGCGACCCGCATTCACCTCACGTCTGCGCCACCGGTCCACTGGGACGGATATCAGGGTTCTGGCACGCCTACTCCGGATGGCTGCACTCCGACGGATACGCCTACAAGGCTGCCGCGGTTCGTGACTTGGCGCGGAGGCGCGATCTCGCCTGGATCGACCGATACTGGTTTGGATGGTATCTGGTCGGCGTGGCACTACCCGGGCTCGTCGGCTTTGTCGTGGGAGGCACTGCATACGATGCATTGATCGGTTTCCTCTGGGGCGGCCTGCTCCGCCATTTTGTTGTCCTTCAGATTCCATTTACGGTGAACGCCGTTTGCCACTTGTGGGGCAGTCGTCCGTACGATGTCGCTGATCAGAGCCGGAACAACCTCGTCCTCGGTCTGATTGCGCTGGGGGATGGCTGGCACAACAATCATCATGCCTTCCCCTCGTCCGCTCGACATGGATTTTATTGGTGGCAGCC
>DATFWO010000179.1:0-14494 GCA_035259205.1 Burkholderiales bacterium
GTCTCGAGCGTGAGCGCGGAATCCAACTGATCGCACCGCTACGCGGCGGGATTCGGGCATCGCGCTTCCGAAAGCAAGATGGCCGATCTTTTCGTCGCTATCGCCGGCGCTGGAAGGTGGAACGACTCTTCGCGTGGCTGAAGCAGTTTCGAAGAATCACCATCCGCTGGGATCGAAAGGCTGAGAACTTCCTGGGCTTCGTGCACCTTGGGTGCATAGTCGTCCTCTTGAGGCATTTATGAGATGCGCTCTAGCGGTTCACAGCCATCGGGGTTCGAGTCCCCCTAACTAATCGCGAAAACGGTAGCGCTTCATTTCCGGCCAGGCTTGCACGAGCGGCATTCTCGGTTGCGTGCAGAGATAGATGGGGAGTCCCGTCTGCCACTCGCTGGCAAGCGGATGAGAAATGGTTCCGACCGCGTCAACATCGGAGAACCAGCGCCGCAACGCCGAGTCGGGGAACCCGTAGGCGAGCACGGTCCTTCCTCGATCCGGTTCGGGACCCCACAACCAGTACGTCATGTGGCCGCTCACCGCGCGCGGCAGACCCTGCGCGGGGCCGAAAAAGTTGATCGCGGAGGCCTGCGTGTAGTCGTGGGTCAGGATCGACGCGGCCCGCTTCTGTTCATCCGGCAGCGCTCGGTAGGCGCGGGCCACCGCCTCTGCCTGCTCCGGCCAACCGTACTGTTCATGCAGCTCCAGCGTGAGATCGGAGGGGCGCACGATGCCCCCAAGCACGCGTCCGATGAGCTGGTCCGTCACCGGGAGCGGAAGAACCGGCAGCGAAAAAGGCGCGAGCATGACGCCTCCGAGCACGCAGACACCCAGGACCACACGCCGCCAACGGGTCGACAAGATCTGGCGCTCGAACCATACGGCGCCGCCGGCAAAAAGCGGCGGATAAGCGGGAGCCAGGTAATAAGGCTTGCCATGCGTGACCAACAAGAGTCCCAGGACCACCAGAAAAATCCAGCCAAAGATCCGATAAGACGCCCCCGCGGGCGAGTAGAAGAACCACAGGCCCGCGAACGTGATCGGGAGCGTAAAGGGATGCATGTATAGGACCTGTCCCAGCAAGAACAGAGAACGCGGGATCGCTTTGAGCTGGTCCTCACCAATGTTGTGGATGAACTCGACCGTCGGCCAGCCGTGTCGATGCTGCCAGAGGAGATTCGGAAGGAAAATCAGAGCCGCGGCCAATGCGCCCAACCAGAGCCACCGAGACAAGAGTTGGCGCGGGCTCGTAGCGAGCAGGCCCACCAGGACGGCGAGGCAAAAGAAGAGCATCGTGTGTTTATTGAGGAGGCCAACGCCCGCCCCGACTCCGACGAGCAGCCACAATCTCGGTCGGTGGTCGCGCAGGATGCGGACAATGAGGTACGCGCACGTAGTCCAATAGACCGGCTCGAACACCGGAATGCAGAGGATGCTCCCCATCCGCAGGTAGGCCGGGGGAATAAGCATCGAAAGGCCAGCCAGGAGTTGCGCGAAAGCTCCGCCGCCCCACTCTCGAACGATGAGAACCGTCAGGACGATCGCCGAAGCTCCCGCCAAAGCGGAGGGGATGCGTAGCGCGAAGAGGTGGCCGCCCAAAAGCGCGATCGATGCACGCGCAATCCAGGGGACGAGCGGAGCATGGTCAACGTAGCCAAAGGCGAGGTGGCGACCGCATGCAATGAAGTACAGCTCGTCACCGTTGAATCCATACCGCCCAGCCAGGGCCAGATGGATCACGAGCTTGACTGCCGCCAGCACCACCGCAATAAGGACCGGGCCCCGATCGAGGGCTGCATCCGGGCTCGGATTAGCCATACTCCTCGACCACGCGCATCAACATCCGCTCCTCACCCACGATTCCGTAGGTCAGACGATACGCCGCGCAGACCGCGCACCATCTTTCGAACGCCTGCTTGTCGATGCGCCGCTGGTTCCGATAGCCGTTCCAGTATCCTCGCCGCAGCACCGCGCGCCCGATCGGGGTAAGAATGCGCGTCACAAGTGACGTTCCAGGAGGGACTTTTCCCCCCTTGAGGGTGAGCATCGTCATGGCCACATCGGCCAGTGGGTCGCCGCGGACGGCATTGGGCCAATCGATGACGACCAATTCACGACCGACGATCATCACGTTTGCCGGATTGAAATCGAGATGGCACAGACGATCGCCGTCAGCCAAGCCGCTCAGCAGCGAGAGTGCGCAATCGCGCACGCCAGGGCTCACTCGATCCGATCCGCGGAGTTTTTCTTCCAGAAATTCCTTCAGGCGAGGAAGCGCGCCCGGCGCCGCGATCTCGTGGATGCGCGCGTGAAGGCGCCCGAGTAGCCGTCCGGCGCCAATGATGGTCCATGGCCGCCGACCGAGGCGCGTCAACATGTCGATGCCGCGGATGCGGTCCATCAGCAGGCCCGGCCGGCCGCCCACGTCGAGGATCTCGTAGGCATTCGGGACCGGAAGTCCGGCGCTATGCGCGGCTCGCATGGCGACGGCTTCACGATCGAGCACATCTGAGAGGTGGGTGCGCAGAACCTTCAATACGCGTGCCTCGTCGAGCCCGAACACTTCGGCCGCCCGTCCCTGACCGAGTCGTTCGAGGGTGCTCAAATCCAGCAAGAACCGACTATAGCATGTGCGTTTCCTATCAGGCTCTTGTGGCGAAGCCGCGGCCTGTCTGCGGGCGGATCATCGGCGCGCTAATCCCTCGCGACGAGAGCCTCGCCTGAGTGGGCCGCGCATTGTCAAGGATGGCTTAACGGCCCATTGGCCCGGGGTACCTGGCGCTTCCCGACGTCCGAGCTTATCTCTCTTCACGTGGATATCAAGAAGCGTGCTGCGACCGCCCGCAACAGCAGAGACAAGGAGATGAACCATGAGAGGAACTGTGCTCTACGGTCCGCGCGATATACGGTTCGAGGAGCGGGACGCCCCGACCATCGTCAAGCCGACGGATGCCATCATCCGGATGGCAGCCACCTGCGTGTGCGGCTCTGACCTGTGGCCATACCGCGGCATCAACCCGGTCCCCCAGCCGACCCCGATGGGGCACGAGTACTGCGGCATCGTCGAGGAGGTCGGCCCTGCGGTCACCTCGATCAAGCGCGGCCAGTTCGTCATCGGTTCGTTCTTCGCCTCCGACAATACCTGTCCCAACTGCCAGGCCGGTTATCAGTCGTCCTGTCAGCGCGCTGAATTCGTCGGCACGGCGCAGGCGCCGCTGCTGCGCGTTCCACTCGCGGACGGCACTCTCGTCGCCACTCCGGATGTTCCGCCGCCCGACATGGTCCCGAGCCTGCTTGCGCTCTCCGACGTCATGGGTACCGGTTGGTTCGCCGCCGACGCGGCCAACGTCAAGCCGGCCAAGACCGTCGCGGTCGTCGGCGACGGGGCGGTCGGGCTCCTCGGTGTTCTGTCCGCCCAGCAGATGGGTGCAGAGCGGATCATCGCGATGAGCCGTCACGAGTCGCGGCTGAAGCTCGCGCGCGAGTTCGGCGCGACCGACATCGTCACCGAGCGAGGCGACGAGGGGGTGGCTCGCATCAGAGAGTTGACCGGCGGCATCGGTGCCGACTCGGTGCTCGAGTGCGTAGGCACCCAGGAGGCGATGACGCAAGCGATTCGATCGGCGCGCAAGGGCGGCTACGTCGGCTTCGTCGGACTCCCGCACGGGGTCCAGCTCGACGGCCAGGAGCTGTTCTACGCCCACGTCCATCTTCACGGTGGCCCCGCGCCGGTGCGCCGCTTCCTGCCCCAACTGATCGACCTGGTTTGGAACGAAAAGATCAGACCCGGCAAGGTCTTCGATCTCACGCTGCCCCTCGACCGGGTGGCGGAGGCCTACCGCGCGATGGACCAGCGCCGAGCGATCAAAACCTTGCTGCGTCCGTGAGTCGAGGAGGAAGCACAACGCGATTTCACGCTTGACACTATATTCCCTGTGACTATAGTTAGCCTGTGAACGACGATCCGCAGGCACTGCTCCCGCTGCCACCGGTCACATTCCACATCCTGGTCGCCCTCGCCGACACCGATCGGCACGGGTACGCCATTATCCAGGACATCGCCGCGCGCACCGACGGTGCGCTCAAGATCCAGGCCGGCACGCTCTACCGCTCGATCCAGCGCATGCTCGAGCAGGGTTTGCTGGTCGAAAAGCGCACGCGTCCGCAGATCGGCGAGGACGACCAGCGGCGCCGTTACTATCGCATCACACCGTTCGGGCGCGCGGTCGCGCAGGCCGAGGCGCGCCGACTGGCGCAGATGGTCAAGCTCGCCCGCGCCTGCGGATTCGTGCCGGGTAAGGCGTGATGCGGTTCTATCGCGCGCTGCTGCGATTGTACCCGGCGCCCTTCCGCGTCGAATACGCCGACGAGATGATGCGCGTGTTCGAGCAGCGCCGCCGCGACGCCCACGGGTTCACCGGCGTGCTTGGAATGTGGCTCGCCCTGCTCGCCGATACCATCGTAAGCGCCGCGCAGACGCACTGGGACATCTCGCGGCAGGATGTCGCCTATGCGCTGCGCACGTTGCGGCGGGCGCCCGGATTCACCGTCACGGTCCTGCTGGTGGCGGCGCTCGGCATCGGCGCCAACACCGCTGCGTTCTCGCTCACCGATCACGTCCTCATCCGGCCGCTGCCGTTCTACCAGGCCGACCGGCTGGTGTCGGTGTGGCAGGCGCACGCCTCGGGCGGCTACAACGAAGCCTCGCCGCCCAATTACCGCGACTGGAAGGCTAGCGCGACCTCGTTCGACGCCTTTGCCACCTACACCAAGGTGTCGTCGAATCTGGTCGGCCAGGGCGAGCCGGAGCGATTGGAGGGCGTGTCGGCCACGGCGGATCTTCTACCGATGCTGGGCGTGCAGCCGGCGCTGGGGCGGACCTTCACGCCCGAAGAGGATCGCGATGGCGCGCCCGGCACCGTGCTGCTCAGCTACGGCCTCTGGCAGGCCGCGTTCGGCGGCGATCGCGCCGTCCTGGGCCGCACCGTCACGCTCGACGACGAACCGTACACGGTGATCGGCGTCATGCCGCGCGACTTCGCGTTTCCGACGCGCGACGTCGAGTTCTGGCGGCCGATGCGCTTTTCCAACGACTTTTTCGACGACCGCTCCAATACCTACCTCTACAACGTAGCGCGCCTGCGACGCGGCGCTTCGATCGAACAGGCGCGGGCCGAGCTCGCGGTGATCTCGCAGCGACTGGCACACGAATATCCGAAAGACCGCGCGCTGACCGGTGCGGTCGTACGCCATCTGCGCGATGACATCTCGGAGCGGTCGCGCGTGCTCGTGCTGGCGCTCACGGGCGCCGCCGCCTGCGTGCTGCTGATCGCGTGTCTCAACCTCGCCAACCTGCTCCTCGCGCGTGCTCTCGTGCGCCGAAAGGAGCTGGCGCTGCGGACTGCGCTGGGGGCCGGCCCCGAACGATTGGTACGGCTGCTGGTGACTGAAAGCGTGCTGCTCGCCGCTGGGGGCGGCGTGCTCGGCGTTGGGCTCGCGGTGGTCGCTTTGCCGCTGCTCACGCGCCTGGTCCCACCGTTCATGCCGATTGCGCTGCCCACGATCGATCTGCGGGTGCTCGGCGTGGCCGCGTTGGTCACGCTGCTCTCGGCGCTGGCGTTCGGTGTCTTCCCGGCGCTGCGCGCGTGCAGGAACGTGGACGCCGTGAGCCTGCACGAGGGCGCCCGCGCCGGCGCGAGCGCGACCCGATCGCGACTGCGCAAGGTGCTGGTCGTTGCCGAGGTCAGCGCCTCGCTGGTGCTGCTGGTCGCGTCGGGACTCTTGCTGCGCGCGCTCCTGCGCCTGCAGAGCCGGGATCCCGGTTTCAGCCCGGCGCAGGTGCTGACGCTGCGAACGTCACTGCCCTTCCCGCGCTACGACAACGTGCAGGATCGCGCCCGCTTCTACGAGCATGTGCTCGCGCAAACGCGCGCGCTGCCGGGCGTGACGAAAGCCGCCTACATCAGCTTTCTGCCCATGGCGTTCGGCGGCGGCATCTGGCAGGTCGCGATCCCCGGGCGCACGCATCCCGACAACGAGCGCCGCAGCGTGAGCCTGCGCTATACGACGCCCGATTTCTTCGCGACGCTCGGCATCCCGCTGCGCGCCGGCCGCGATGTTTCCGATGCAGACGGGGCCGATGGTCCGAAGGTCGCGGTGGTGAGCGAATCGTTCGCCCGCCGCTACTGGCCGGGCGAAGAGCCGATCGGCAAGCAATTCGAGGTCGCGTTCTTCCTGCGCACCGTCGTGGGCATCGCCGGCGACGTGCGCGTGCGCGGCCTGGAGCGCGACAGCGAGCCGCAGGTGTACGTGCCCCACCGGCAGATCCCCGACCGATGGATGCTGTTCTACGCACCCAAGGATCTGGTCGTGCGCTCGAGCGGCGATCCGGTCGCGCTGCTGCCGGCCTTGCGCAACATCATCCATACCGCCGACCCACAGCTTCCAATTGCCGACGTGCGCAGGCTCGAGGACATCGTGTCGGCGCAGACGGCGCCGCGGCGGGTGCAGCTCACCGTGATCGGAACCTTCGCGACGCTGGCCTTCCTGATGGCCGCCATCGGCATCTATGGTCTCTTGTCGTTCGCGGTGTCGCATCGCGCGCAGGAAATCGGCGTGCGGATGGCGCTGGGCGCGACGCCAGGAAGCATCGTGGGCATGGTGCTGCGCGAGAGCTTCGTCCTGGCCGCCGTCGGTGCGGTGCTGGGGTTGGGACTTTCCTGGGCGGCCGGACGCTCGCTGCAGGCGCTTCTGGCGGGCGTGGCGCCCACCGATGCGCCCACACTCGCCAGCGCGCTCGCGATGGCCATGCTGATGACGCTGCTCGGGAGCGTGGTGCCGGCGTGGCGCGCCGCGCACGTCGATCCGGCGCGCGTGATGCGCGCCGACTGACAGACGCGTCGAGATCAGGTGTGCTGGAGAGCAGCCGCAGCGTCAGCGGCCCTTCTTCCCCTGGCCTTTCAAAATCTGCACGATCGCCAAGATGGTGTTCCAATTCCGCGTCGTCGCGGGCGCACCGAACAGACTGTCGAGACGGCCCAGATACCCGATGGTTTTCATGTGACGACGGTACATTCCGAAGACGAATCGGTTCTTTGCCGCGATGACCCGCACGAGCCACTCCCCGTCCGGCGGAAGTGTGATGGGGATGGAAGGCCGGACGCGGCCGGTTTTCACCAGAATGCTCACGAATCGAACCACGTCAGGCCGTGCTGGCTCAGCGGCAAACGGATTCTCCCTCTCCAGCCGGATCAGATCGCGGCCCTCGCAGAGCGCAACATGCGCTTCGAAGGGCAGCCTCTTGAGCAGTTCAGCACGGAACCTTGCTCGAGATGCAGGCTTACGAACCACAAACGTCCCCGTAGCCCCCACATTCACGACATCATAGTCGCTCAGCTCTTGCGCGAGGATGCTTGGGCGGAACGCCCTGTGTCCGCCCACATTGACACCTCGGAGGAAAACCACGAGAGCCATACCGGCATTATAAGAAAAGCGCCGCGCGCACTACGGGCGAACGTTCACTTTGAGAAAGAAGACGTCGAGAGTATTGGAATCCACGAACGAGCCCATCACGAAGCCGTCGCGGGTGACGGCCCGCGCGCCCCCCAGCGCGTAGACGGAGAACGCATTGGCGTCCTCGGTGGTCGCGAAGTCCTGCCAGCTGGCTCCGTCGTCGAGACTGGAGAGCACGTTCACGCGCCCAGATTGATCGTTGCTGATCGCGTACAGAGGCGCGCCCGCTCCTGCGCTGGACGCGAAGAATCCGCCCAGGCCCCAGAGTGACAGGCTCTGCCCGCCCAGGAGCGGCATGAATCGATCGATCCCATAGAACGGAGCGCCCATCGCATAGCGTACGTAGCGTACGCCGGCACCGCTGTAGTACATGACGTGCAGCTTGCCGTCCTTGAAGAGCATGTTGTTGGTCCAGTTCGACCAGCTCGCGGATGCGCGAACTGCGGCCAGATCGTCGGCGGACGTGAGAAGCACGCCCGGGCCGGTCTCATCGGCCGCGATCGGCGTGGTGATGTTCAGGCCGGGGATAGCCCACGACTGCGCATGGTTGCCCGAAGCAATGAAGTGGTTCGAGTAATAGGTGCCCCAGCCCGCGTCGCGCTCCGCTTGCCCGCTCACGCTCGTCCAACCATAGAACAGAAGCCCATCGGGCGAGAGCGCAAGCAACGGATACTGGGGATCGGCGTGGGGTCCGCTGGTCAGCAGCGTCTGGGTTGTCACCTCGTGCGTGGTAAGGTCGATACGCGCGATTCCGGTCCAAGAGGCGAAGTAGGCGTACTGCGCGGCTTCATCCAGAATCATCGAGTATTTTCCGACCGGACCGAAGCCGGGGACATCGATCACCGTCGGCGCAGCGGAGTACCCCGTGGAGGCGTCGAACACGTAAAAGTGTCCATTCGCTCCGTTCCAGTCGGCGTGAGCGAGGTACAGGTTTCCGTTTGAGTCGGTTTCGATCGCGGGCGCTTTGGTCTGCATCGAGGCGGTCTGGTACAGCGTCTGGAAGCTCCCACCTCCGTCGCGGCTCCAGGCCAGCCGCCAGGTCGCGGGCGCGATCCCGTCACCACCGGTGTGTAGGTACGTCATGAAAATCCCGTTCGCGTTGGCGACCACCTTCTGGTTGTGGCTTTGAAAGGTCGCGTAGCCCGTCTGCGCGGTATCCACTCGCGTCAGCTGAATCGCGTTGCAGCGAACGGCGCCGTACGTGTAAGCGCGGCCGTTGTTCCGCGGGTCGCTGCCGTCCGACGAGCTGAAATAGAGAGAGCTTCCCCATTTGCTGAACCGGCCCGCGCCCAGCGAGCGAATGTCCGCGTGCTGCGAATGGGGCGGACCCATTTCCACGCCGCTCTCGTAGAGGTGAAGCGGCGAGACCGTGGGCTCGGTCGTGGTGTCGCCCTTCAGTCCGGTGTACTGGCTGCTGATGTACGCCAAGCCGGTTTCTGGATTCACCCGCGACAGGTCCAGCTGCCCGCACATGACGATCGGGCATGCTCCGTGGTCGACTCCGTACCCGTACGTCCTTGCGTTGCTGATGGGGCTCGAATGGTCGGAGCTCGAGAAATAGAGGCTCTGGTGCCAATGACTGAAGCGCCCGCCCCCGAGCGTGCGGATGTCCGCATGCGACGAATGTGCGGGCCCGAGCGCGCGCCCGTCCTCGTACAGCACGACCTGCGAATGGGTTGGATCCTCGTTCGCGTCCCCATCGGCGGCGAAGAGCGTGAGGATGTAGTTGTCTCCCTGCTCGTGCACCACCGCCGACGAATCGATGGTTCCGCAGCGCGCGACACCATCGGCGCGATCGTCGTCGGGCATCCCGAGGCCGCGGAGGCAGCTTCCATCGGCGCAGGGTGACGATGAGAGCGCGCGGCCGCCTTGACAGCCGACGAGCGAGACGATGCACAAGGCTGCAACTTTCGAAACGCCCAACCTCGCCATCGTGCCAGCTTTCTTCTCGGGAGTCTCGTACGCCTAGAAACGCAAGGTCAAGCCCAAAGCCTTCATTCGGGTTGTCAGTAATGCTTCAAGAACTCCGCGATCGCGGCCTGGTTGCGCGCCAGTGAGGCTTCGCACGCCTTGACCGATTCGAGCGCCTCCTCGAGCGCGTGGGGTGCGCCGGGATGCGCCTTTGCGCGCGCGCCCAGAAATGCCTCCGTCTCCGTGCGATGGGCGGCGTCGCAGAAGGCGTTTGGCGCACCGCCGAAAAGCGCGAGGGCTTCGTCCTCGCGCATGCGCGCCACCAGCTTCTCGAAGTGCAGCTGAAGGAATTTCCAGCTCGCCTCGCGCGTTTCGCGTGCGAACAGGCAGCGATACAGGATGCCGATGCTGTCGCGCAGATCGAACTCCGAGCCCAGCAGGAGCTCGAGGGCGCGCCGATGCAGAGCCGGCGTGCGGAACCCACCCAGCGTGCCGAGCAGCAAGGAGCGTTCGCGGCGATCTTTGACTTTGCGCGCCTCGGCGAGCAGGCGATCGAAGAATTTCGGATCGTCGCCGAACGCCGCCATGGCGAGCACCGGCCCCACCATATCCGCAGGGACCGCCCTGCGATCGCGCAGCCAACGCTCGGCGCGCTTGCGCGCTTCGGCGACGATGGCGCGGTCATGCCCGTGATGGGCCAGAAGGCCCAGCAGCAGGGGCCGTGTGTTCGCCATTTCGGGATCCTCTCCCGCTTTCGGTTCCCAGCCGACCGTGCGCGCGCGCGGGCCCAGCAGCTGGGTCAGCGCGCGTCCGAAAGCCGCCTCCTGCGCCTGGGTCAGCTCGCGCGGGTTGAGCAGGGCGAGCAGCGCCACCGCTTGCGAGAACACGCGCAGATCGTCATCGGCGAGGAACACCGGCAGCAGGTCGAGCGCCGCGCCCAGCTCGAGGCTGCCCTGCTCCGCCTCTGCCGAAACGTCGGCCGCCAGCTGCACGCGCTCGCGCACGGTGAGCGCGCTCGCAAACACACGCCGCAGCGCCGCCAGCGACTGCGCCTGATAGCGCGAGTGGTAGTAGCCGGTCGCGTCCTCGTTCGGCACCAGCCAGCTCGGGCAGCTGGTCAGGGGAACTTCCTTCTGGCGCGCGTCGAGCAGCACGCAGGTCCGGCCGCCGTCCCACCTCATACACACCGGCACGCGCCACAACGCATCCGAGGGCTTGTCCGCGGCATTGAAGAATCGCTTTTGCGAGAGCACGACCCGCGGCTTGCCGTCGCAGTGCACCTCGGCCCCGATGATCGGCACACCCGGCTGATCCACGAAGGAGGCCATCACCTCGGCGGCCGGGGCGCCCAGGTCCGCGCGCAAGGATTTCGCGAAATCTTCCTCGTCGGCGACGCCCCACGCGTGGGCGCGCAGATAGTGCCGGATAGCCGCCATGAACCGAGGCTCACCCACCCAATGCTCGATCATGGAAAGCACCGCCGCGCCCTTGGCGTAGGTGATGTTGCTGTCGAACGAGTTCTGGACGGCGTCCCTGTCCTCGACCGGAAGGCGGATCTTCTGCGCGGTCGGCTGGCCATCGCTGGCCATGGCGCCCGCCGTCATGCCCACGTCGCGGCCCAGCCTGAACTTCCAGCCCGGCTCGACCGCGTCCGTAATCTTGCCCTCGGCCCAGGTGCCGAGCGCCTCGTTGAGCCACACGTCGTTCCACCAGCGACAGGTGACGTAATCGCCGAACCAGTAGTGCGCGAGCTCGTGCGCCGCGATGCTGACGTAGCTGATCTTGCGATGCAGTCCTTCTTCGGCCGGCTTGATGAGCGTGAGCGGCTGGCCGAGCGCCACGATGCCGGGGTGCTCCATGGTCCCCCAGTAGCGCGGCACGACGGCGACGTCGAGCTTGCCGTAGGGATAGGGCATGTCGAAAAACTTCTCGAGCTCGGTAAGGATGCGGGGCGTGATTTCGCGTGCATAGCGGGTCTCGGCGCCGCGCCCGCGCGGCACGATGAACCGGATCGGCGTCGCCGCACGTCCGGCGCTCCCACCACCGATGACATCGAACGGCCCCACCACGAACGCGACCAGATAGCTGGGCAGCGGCTTGGATTCCGCGAAGACGACGGCTTTGCTGCCGTCGGGCTCGTCGGTCTCGCTGGCCACCGGCGCGTTGGCCAGCGCCACGTGACCCCGGGCCACATGAAGCGTCAGCTTCCACGGCACCTTGTACGACGGCTCGTCGAAGCAGGGAAACGCACGGCGCGCGTCGGTGGGCTCGAAGAACGTGTAGGCGTACCAATCGTTGGCGCCGGCGCCCTCGGCGACCCGGTAGAGGCCGCGGCTCCTCTGATCGTCCATCTTGCCGTGCCAGCGCACCACCAGCTGGGCCGTGCCTTTGGCGAGCGGGCGCGCGACCTGGAAGCCCACGAAGTCCTCGCCGCCGGCGACCACCCGCGCCGGTTGCGTGGCGCCGCCGGCCCGCAGCTCGGCGCCGTCGACGGTCAGGTCGGTGGCGTTGAGCCAGAACAGCGACGTGGGCCCGTCGAGCCGGACATCGATCGTGACGGTTCCCGAATACGTCGGGTTCGCGGGAACGACGTGCAGGTCGAGCGCGTAATGGATGGGCCGCACTCCAGCCGGCAGCCGCAGCTTGGGCGGCGTAGGGGCAGAGTCGGCGGCGAGCGCGGCGAGCGCGAGGGGCGCGAGCAAAGAAAGAGCGGCCATCCGCATCGGCATGGGCACAGCCTAGCGCGATCGGCCGCTGCTGGACGAGCTTCAGGTGCCCGCGGTCTTGGGTCGGCTACCGCATCCCGGCCGCCACCTTCGCCACGGTATCGGGGACGAGCTCGGGCTGAAGGACCGCGTCGCAATGGCCGTAGTTGTGGAGGTCCGTCCAGACCACGTCGGCGCCCGCCGCGGTCATCGCTCTGAAGAGCCGCCCCATCTGTCCCGTGATGCCTTCCTGCGTGTCGTCGATGCTGTGCTGCGCGGGGTTGCAGCCCTCGGCCAAGTTGCAGCCTTCGGCGACGACCATGTCGACTCGATGGCCCACCCGGAAGCGGGAGGGGGTGAACGCGAAGCTGTCGGCTTGGAAGAGCGTGCTGTATTGCTTGCCGACGCAGGTGTTGGGCGTGCCGTGCTGGAGGTCGACCAGGAGGCGCAGCGTGTGGGCAATGTTCGAATCCGAGGCGACTTCGAACGCGCAGCGGTTCTTGGCATCGCCGCACGCTGCATTGGCTGTGCAGCTCGTCGTGGGATCGTTCTCACAGACGCCCTCGGTAACCGGTGTGCCACCGCACCAGGTATTGACGTCCCAGCTGGCCGGCGGCCCCGAGGAGACGAGCTGATAGGCGAGGTCCTGGTCCACGCCCTCGTACCAAAGCGTCGCGCCCAGGCTCTGCACCGAGCCACCGCTGCAACCTACGGTGGCCAGCCCCTCGCCGCCGGCGAGGTTGGCCTTGATCCAGCGAATGAGGCTCGCCGATCGCCCGACCGAAGCACGCGTGTCGAGGGGCTGCTCGCTCTTGGGAGTGTTCACTCCTTGGCCGAATAAGCCGCTCTCCCATTTCACCTCGATGACGCGGAAGAACTGCGGTGCATGCGACTCCAGCGCCGAGATGAGCGCGCCCGAGGGCACTGTGAGCACGCTGCCCTCGGCCAGGTAATAGGTCCCCGGTCCACCGCTGTGGATCGTGATGGTGGGCCCCGATCGATCGCTCAGGCGCAGGCGTCCGGCCATGTCATCGGATACGAACGGAAGCTCGAGCTTGGGTTCCTGCGCATGCTGGTCCCGCGCCGACACCGGCGCGGCGCAGGTCGTCCACGCTCCGGCGCACGCTTCGCGACAGGAATAGCGCATCCACGTCATTCCCTGCTCGGCGATCCAGGTGTCCTGCTGCCCGCGCCACTGACAGGGCGACACCGGCGTCGTCGGGAGAAGCTGGACCTCAGGCGCGTCGGCCTGCGCGGTGTCTCGAGCCGAAGCGTCCCCATCGCTCGCCGCTCCAGAGCCGCAGCCCAGCGCGAGCAGAACAGCCACCAAGGGTTCTCTTGCCCTGACGACAAACCATCCTGATCGGCCGGGTTTCTTCATGAGGATGAGCTCCGACGATTTGGGCAGTCCCATTGCTACCCAACTCCCGGCTGCGACTCAAGCGAGCTCTGCACGGCGTCGTGAGCGGTCCGCGACGAAACGCCTTCAGTCGGCCGCCCATCCAGCTTAGAATGTTTCCCTGATGAAGTGGGACGAGTCCTACGACAGCCCGGACGTCGAGGATCGCCGGGACGAGGGCGCTCCCGTCGAGCGGGCCGGCGGCGGCCTGGGCCTTCTCCTGCCCGTGCTCTTTCGCTTCGGCTGGAAGGGCGTCCTGGTCGCGCTGCTGCTCTATGCCGGCGCGCGCTACTTCATGGGCGGGACCGTCCAGCACGCACCGTCCCGGCAGCACGCCGGGCACGATGACGCGCGCTCGTTCGTGGGTTATGTCCTCGACGACGTGCAGAAGATGTGGGCGCAGCGACTCCCTGGCTACGAGAAGGCGCGCGTGGTTCTCTACTCGGATGCGACCACGACCGGCTGCGGCCTGGGCGACGCCGCGGTGGGCCCCTTCTACTGCCCGCGCGACGAGCGGGTGTATCTCGACGTCACCTTCTTTCAGGAGCTGCACAATCGCTTTGGCGTGCGCGGCGACTTCGCGCAAGCGTACGTGATTGCGCACGAGCTCGGGCATCACGTACAGCGGCTGACGGGAACAAGCGACCGGGTGGAGCGCGCGCCGCTGCGGTCGCGGCGAGGCGAAGAGGGCCTCTCGGTCCGTCTGGAGCTGCAGGCCGACTGTTACGCCGGGGTGTGGGCCAGCTCGGCCGAGCAGCGTGGGCTGCTCGAGCCCGGTGACATCGACTCGGCCATGCGTGCGGCCGCAGCGATCGGCGACGACCGGCTGCAGAAGCAGGCGACCGGCACCGTGCAGCCCGAGAAGTGGACGCACGGTTCCTCCGAGGAGCGGGTGCGCTGGTTTCAGCGTGGCCACGACCGCGGGGAAGCGGCCGCGTGCGACACGTTTGGGACGGGCCGGCTGTAAAACGGC
>DATFWO010000180.1:0-26376 GCA_035259205.1 Burkholderiales bacterium
TTCCTGGTGCTGGACCAGGCCGATCGCATGCTGGACATGGGTTTCATGCCTGATATCAAGCGCATCCTCTCGCTGCTGCCGCAGCGTCGGCAGAATCTGCTGTTTTCGGCTACGTTTCCAGAGGAGGTGCGGAGGCTTGCGAAGGAGCTGCTCCACTCTCCTGTTACGATCGAGGTCGCGCCTCGTAATGCCCCGGCCGATCTGGTTTCGCACCAGGTATATCTGGTTCCTGCCCTGCGCAAACGCGCCGCGCTGGTGCAGCTTATCCGCAGCCGGGACATGCGGCAGGTTCTGGTGTTCGTACGCATGAAGCGCGATGCCAATCGCCTAGCACGCCAGATACAACAGGACGGAATTGCCACTCAGGCCATTCACAGCGACCGCACCCAGGCCGAGCGCATGCAGGCGTTGGAGGAATTCAAGCAGGGCAAGGTAACTGCGCTCGTGGCGACCGATATTGCCGCGCGTGGCCTCGATATCGAAGAACTCCCGTTCGTCATCAATTACGAACTGCCGCACACCGCCGAAGATTACGTGCATCGTATCGGCCGCACGGGCCGGGCCGGCCTGCCCGGCGAGGCAATCTCGCTGGTCGCGAATGAGGAGCTCAGGTTTCTCGAAGACGTGGAACGTCTGCTCAAGCGCAAGTTGCCGCGCGCCAACGCCGGGGCCCTGGAACGAGACAACGGCCACCCTCGCGGGCATTCCCCGGCAAGGCACCAGGAACGGCCGCGACCGCAGACCGTTGACAGGCGTCCGCCGCATTCATCCACTCCTGCGTTCGATTTCACCAAACCCTACCAGCCGTCACCGACCACCACGGCCCCGTCGAACGTAAAGCCGCCGCACCCGCACCGCGACCGCCAGCATCGGCCCACCGCCGCGCTCCTCGGAGGTTCGGGGGCCAAGCATCCCTCCCACAAGAAGAGCTAGTCGAGGCCGCAGAGCGCTTCGGAAGTGTCCGCGCATGGAAGCGGAGAGGTGCGCCGCTCGGTGCGCAGATCGCACGCGCTGGAACGTATAATGGCGCTGGCCCAGATAGTGTTTCTTCCCGGGAATTCGGCAGCCGATGATTCCGGTCGTGAACGCGCGACAGCTGAAAGACATGCTGCACGATGGCGGCGAAATCGCCTTGTTCGACGTGCGCGAGGCCGGACAGTTCGGTGAATCGCACCTGTTGTTTGCCACCCCGCTCCCATACAGCCGCCTCGAGCTCGACATCGGAGCGCTCGCGCCGCGGAAGTCGGTGCGCATCGTGCTGTGCGATAACGGCGAATCCGGCGTCGCCGCGCTAGCCGCGCGGCGGTTGCATGCGGCTCAATACACGGATGTTGCGGTGCTCGAAAAGGGCACCCGTGGCTGGGGCGAAGCGGGATACGCGCTGTTCAAGGGCGTCAACGTTCCGAGCAAGCTCTTCGGCGAGCTGGTCGAGCACATCTGTCATACGCCGCGCGTGACAGTACAGGATCTTGCCCGCATGAGAAATGCGGGCGAACCATTCGTAATCGTCGACGGCCGGCCCTATGCCGAGTATACGAAAATGAACGTTCCGGGCGGCATTTGCTGCCCGAACGCGGAGCTGCCGTACCGCATAAGGGAAATCGTGGCTGACCCTGCGGTGAAAATCATAGTGAACTGCGCAGGCCGCACACGCTCGATCATCGGCGCGCAGACGCTGATCAATTTCGGTGTCCCGAACCCGGTGTATGCGCTGGAGAATGGCACGCAGGGTTGGGTTCTCGCCGGTTTCGAGCTCGAGCGCGGCGCCACGCGGCGTTACCCGGACCGGGTAGATGCGGCTCGGCTCCCCGAGCTTCGATCCCGCGCCCGGACCTTGGCGGAGCGGCATGGCGTTCGAACAGCTACGGCCCGGGAGGTCGAAGCATGGCTGGACGATACCGGGCGCACCACGGTGCTGCTTGACGTGCGCACTCCGGAGGAATTCGCCGCGGGCTCGATACCCGGGGCCGCGCACGCGCCGGGCGGGCAGCTCGTCCAGGCGACAGACCAGTGGGTCGCCGTGCGCAACGCACGCCTCGTGTTGATCGACGGCGAAGGCGTGCGTGCGCGTGTCGTCGCAAGCTGGCTGAAGCAGCTGGGCTGCGACGCGTGCGTGCTCGAGAACGGCGTTCATTCCGGCCTGCAATGCGGGCAAACGCAAGGGCCGCCGCTGCCGCACTTGCCGCCGACAACGGCGACCGAGCTCAAGCGCGGGCTCGAAGCCGGAAGCTGCTCGGCCCTCGATATTGGTCCCAGCATGAATTTCCGCAAGGCGCACATTCCCGGCAGCCGATGGAGCGTGCGGCCGCGGCTCGCGCACGATTCGCGGCAGGCTATCGGCGAAATCGTGCTCGTGAGCGACGATGCCGACGTGGCGCGTGTCGCCGCGATCGATCTGTTCGAAAACGGATTCACGCGCGTCCGGTGGCTCGCCGGCGGCGTCGCCGAATGGACAAGAACCGGGTACGCGACTGAAGCCTCGCCCGACACGCCGCGAGACGCGGATTGCATCGATTACCTGTTCTTCGTTCACGATCGCCACAGCGGAAACCGCGAGGCGATGAAGCAGTATCTCGCCTGGGAGACCGGGCTCCTTGCCCAACTGGACGATCAGGATCGAGCTGCGTTCAGGCTGTGACGTTCCGACTAACGCTGGTATCTAGCGCCTTCCGCGATGCATTCCCGAGCCACGGACTGCGACCACTCGATTATGGGCAAATACGCTTCGTGGCCGATGGAAGAAGCTCCTGCCGGGGAAAATGTAGGAATACGACGGTAGCCAGGGATAGTAGCCCGGATAATAGTCGTTGTAGTAGCTCGGTGGCGGAGGCGGCGAATACGCGGGCTGCGCAGCATAGTAGCCCTCGTTGTAGGCCGCGTACGGGGGCGGGGCTGGCGGTGGAGATTGTTGGGTCCGGAGCTGGCGCTCGAGATTATCGATCCGATCGAGGAGCACTTGCTCGCTACGCGTGGGAGCGCGTTCCGTTTCCTTCAGGACAACTTCGAAGTTCCGGACTTTCTGGGGATTGGCTGGACGGACGTTGGAAATGACGGTCGAGCCCTGCTCGTCGGTCCACTTGTACAGATCGGCGCGGGCAGTTGCCGGAACGAGTGGCAAGAGCAGGCCTGCCAGAAGGACGATCGACCGGGTGAGTACTGCAAGGTGCGCACGCAACACATCGGCTGTGGCGGCGACAAGCGAGCGCGAAGCGATTCTCAAGATCCCCTCGCCGGGATATGGATATCCAAGCACGAATTTTACCAGAGCCGCGGCATCTTCCGCCCTTCGACACAAAGTGTTACATCACTCGTCGTTCGGGCCCGCTTTCTCTTTAGGTCTTGCTCTTCTCCGCCTTACTCCTTGCAATACAGTCTCTTGTCGGGCGTGTAGCGCTCGAACCGGCCGATCTGGACGGGGCGGCTGCGAATCATACGATAACGTAAGAATAGTCGTTTACGGCGCCTTGGCCTGCAGCATCTCGTCCAGCGGCGCCGCATCCCGCGCTCCTTTGGTGAGCAGGAAGTAGCCGTACCCGAGGCCGATGATCGCGACGAAGACGCCGAACAACACGGTGTTGTAGTAAATCATCGCGGCCAGCGCGAGCAGCGCGAGCCCAAGAGCGACGGCAGGAAAGAGCGGATAGCACGGCACGCGGTACGGCCGCTCGAGCAAGGGGTCGGCGCGCCGCAGCTTGAACAGCGCCGCCATCGACACGATGTACATGACGATCGCGCCGAACACCGACATCGTGACGATATTGGCGGTAAGCGAGTTGTTGTTGTACTTGACGGCCTCGTCGGAAAAGATCGCAGCGATGCCGATCACGCCGCCTGCGAGGATCGCCCAGTGCGGAGTCTGAAATCGATGGTTGACCGCTGCGAGCGGGCGCGGGAGATAGCCCGCGCGCGCAAGCGCGTAGATCTGCCGCGAGTAGCCCATGATGATGCCGTGGAAACTGGCGATCAGGCCGAATAAGCCGATCCAAACCAGCATATGCAGCCAACCCGAGTTCTCGCCGACTACGATTTTCATCGCCTGCGGCAGAGGGTCGTTGATGCTGCTGTACTGGCGCCAGTCGCCCACGCCGCCCGCCGCCACCATTACGCCGATGGCGAGCACGACCAGCGTCAAGATGCCGGTAATGTACGCCCTGGGAATCGTCTTGCGCGGATTCTCGGCCTCTTCGGCCGCCATCGCAGCGCCCTCTATCGCAAGAAAGAACCAGATCGCGAACGGTACCGCGGCGAACATGCCGCTGATCGCAGCGCTCGAGAAGGTGTCGCTGCCGGCCCAGCCGTGCGCGACAAAGTTGGCGCTCGAAAATCCGGGCGCCAGCACGCCGATGAATACGAGCAGCTCGACGATCGCCAGCACCGTGACGAACAGCTCGAAGGTCGCCGCGATCGACACGCCGATGAAGTTGAGCAGCATGAAGACCGCATACGCGCCGATCGCGGCGTGCTTTGCCCCGAGCGCCGGATACTGCACGTTAAGATAGGCACCGATCGCCAATGCGATCGCCGGGGGCGCGAATACAAACTCGATCAGGGTTGCAGCGCCGGCAAGATAGCCGCCATTCGGCCCGAAAGCCCGTCGCGCATAGGCAAAGGGACCACCCGCATGCGGGATGGATGTGGTCAACTCTGTGAAGCTGAAGATGAAGGTGGCGTACATCACCGCTACTATCAGCGATGTGACCAGAAAGCCGAGCGTCCCCGCACTGCTCCATCCGTAGCTCCAGCCGAAATACTCTCCCGAGATGACCAGCCCGACGGCAATGCCCCACAGGTGGATCGTCTTCAACGATCGCTTCAACTCGCGCTTGACCAGCGTCGCCATCGTCTTCTCCTCCCGTGCGAAGCGCGGCCGCTTTTCCAGCAGCGGTCGATGTAGCAGCGACATTCTGTACCGGCGCTGGAAGTCCGGACGTTACCGCTCCTGTCTCCCTCGACAGGATGAACGGATCGGCTTCCAGGTTACTCGAGCTTGACCTCGCGCCCGACGCTGCCCTTACGCGGCGACCGTTTTCGGCGTTTACTTTTCAGCGATCACTGCTCACTGGATAGTCGCCCCGCTATCCCTGACGATCTGCGCCCATTTGGCCGACTCCGCCTTCAGGAAGTCGTAAAACCGCTCCGGCGTGTCCTGCCAGGCCGGTTCCTGCCCGACCGCAATCAGACTCTTCTGAAAGTCCGGGTTCTTGAGTATGCGCAGCAACTCGCCATGCAGTTTCATTTGTATGTCGCGCTGCAGCCCCTTCGGAGCCGCTATTCCAAACCACGCCACCATTTCGTAACCCTTGACGCCGGCTTCCGCAATCGTCGGAATCTCGGGCAGCTCGGGCGAGCGTTTGGCGCTCGAAATGCCAAGCGCCCGCAACTTGCCAGCCCTGATATGCGGGAGCATGCCGGCGATCCCCGGAAATCCGACCATCACCTGCCCGCCGAGCAGGTCCGAAGTCACCTGGCCGCTGCCGCGATAGGGTATATGGGTCATTTCGATGCCCGCCATCTTGCAGAACAGCGCACCGGTCAAATGCTGCGTGCTCCCGTTTCCCGATGACGCATAGTCGATCTGTCTGGGCTTCGCTTTCGCGAGCGCGACAAGCTCCTTCACCGTCTTCGCCGGCAACGAGGGATGGACGACCAGCAGATTGGGCGCGCTCGTAATCTGGGTGATGGGAGCGTAATCGTTGAGCGCGTCGTAAGCGAGTTTCTTGTGGAGCGCGGCGGTGACGAAGTGGGTATTGCTGATCATGAATAACGTGTACCCGTCCGGCGCGGACTTGGCTGCGACCTCCGCGCCGATGGCCGAGCCTGCGCCGGGCCGGTTGTCCACGACGACCTGCTGCCCCAGTGACTCCGACATCCGCTGGGTAAGTATGCGTCCCGGCACGTCAGCCGCGCCGCCCGCGGAGAACGGAATGATGAGGCGTACTGCGCGGCTCGGATAGTTCTGCGCCTGACTCGCGTTGGTGACGACGGCCGCAACGACCGCCATCGAATACCAGACCGCGCGTAAGCGGCTTGATTTCATTATCTTTCCTCCGTCGTTTTTGATCGCCGGTAGCGCGCCGAAATGATAGCAGATTCATTCCTCGAACCGCCGGTACCGGCATGGCAGCAGTGCGGCTAAACTGCGCGCTGTGTCCGAACCCATTCACCCTCTCCCATGAGTAACTCCCCGACACAGATCCGGTTCCCCGGCGCCCTCGGGGCGCAGCTTGCCGCGCGTCTCGAGCGTCCCCCGGCAAGTCCCAAAGCCTACGCCCTGTTCGCGCACTGCTTCACGTGTTCGAAGGACACGCTGGCCGCATCGCGCATCGCCGCTGCGCTTACCGCACACGGCATCGCGGTGCTGCGCTTCGATTTCACCGGGCTGGGCGGCAGCGAAGGCGACTTCGGCAACACCAATTTCACTTCAAACGTAGCTGATCTCGTTGCCGCAGCCGCCTGGTTGCGACAGAACCACGCCCCTCCAAAGATTCTGATCGGTCACAGCCTGGGCGGAGCGGCCGTGCTCGCAGCCGCAGGAGAGATACCCGAAGCGCTCGCCATCGCCACCATAGCAGCGCCCTATGAGCCCGGTCACATCAGGAAGTTGTTGGCTCCGGCAGTTGCTGAAATCGAGGCCGCTGGCGAAGCCGAGGTGGATCTCGCCGGGCGCAAGTTCCGCATCAGGAAACAGCTGCTGGAGGACCTCGCCAGCCGCAACAACCGGGGTGCAATCGGCTCGCTCGGCAAAGCGCTGCTGATCTTCCATTCGCCGCGCGACACCACGGTAGATGTAGACAATGCCGCGCAGATTTTCATGGCGGCAAGGCATCCGAAGAGCTTCATTTCCCTCGACACGGCCGATCATCTGCTGACCCGCAGAGAGGATGCCGAGTACGTCGCAGCGGTGCTTGCTGCATGGGCCAGCCGCTATATCGATGCCCCGGTGACAGCCGCCGCACAACCGTCAACGGACCACGACCCGGGAATGGTCACGGTGACCGAGACGCGGGAAGGCAAGTTCGCGCAAGCCATCACCGCCGGCAGACACCGGCTCCGCGCCGACGAGCCGGTCGCAGTCGGCGGCGCCGATACCGGCCCTACCCCCTACGAGCTGCTGCTGGCTGCGCTGGGCGCCTGTACGTCGATGACGATCCGCCTCTACGCGGACTCGAAGCGGCTGCCGCTCGACAAGGTCACCGTGCGCCTTAAGCACGAGAAGATCCACGCGCAAGACTGCGAGCAGTGCGAAACCAGGGAAGGCAAGATCGACCGCATCGACCGTGGAGTCGAGCTCGAAGGCGGCCTCGACGACACGCAAAAGGCCAAGCTGCTGGAAATCGCGGACAAATGTCCGGTGCATCGCACGCTGCATTCCGAAGTGGTGGTTCATACCCGGCTCACGAACCAGTGAAGTTCATGCGCATCCTCGTCGTATTCCCGTGGCCGTCGCAGCCGCATCCGCCCTTGGAGCGGACCACGCAGCCTATCCGGCGAAGCGTGTCCCCATCGCTGTGCAGGGACCGCATCCCTCAGTTTGTCAGGGCTCCAAGCCTCCGAGCAGGATCCAGAGGCCCGCGGCATGGATGCCGTCCCGATGAAAGGGTCGCTAACGCTCGCAAGCGGTGATTCCACCGCGTTCGTCAACACGGCGTAAAATGCCTGCTAGCAGCTGGCTAAGGCGGGCAAAAGTAGACCGGGTCGCCCTTGCAATTCAACCCGGCGGGGGTTCAAGCACTGGAGGCGCAGCGCCGTAATCAACCACAACGTCATATTCTTCCTTCTGGACGAGTATGCAGCTCAAGCTGTCGACCATCACCACCCACCCCGTGACGGCATTCGCCGTGCTCGTGATGGGGGTGATGCTGTCCGCCGCCGCTGCATACTATGTTTCCCACCAGCTGGAGCAGGCCGCCGCCCTTAAATTCGAGGGCGCGGCCGCCGACGCGCGGGACGCCGTTGACTCGCGTATCCGGTCCTATTCCGACGTCCTGCTCGGTATCAGAGGGATGTTTATTGCGTCCGATTCTGTCACGCGGGACGAGTTCCAGACCTACATCGCGAGCCTCGCACTGAGCCGCTATCCTGGAATTCAGGTCGTCCACTACGCCCGCCGCGTGAGCGCAGCGGAAAGGCAGACCTTCGAGGAGATGGTGCGCAATGACCGGAGCGTGGATCCGCGCGGATATCCCGAATTCGCGGTCAAGCCGCCCGGCGACAGGACGGAATATGTGATCGTGCAATACGTCGAGCCGATGGCTGGAAACGAGGCGGCGCTCGGGCTCGATCTTGGAGGCGATCCGGTGCGCCTCGCCGCGCTCGCACGCACGCGCGATTCGGGTCAGCTCACGGCCTCTGGAACGATCGCGCTGGCGCTCGATCCGCGCCGCCATCCCGGTTTTGCGATGCGCCTGCCGGTTTACCGCAAAGGCATGCCGGTTGCCACTGTCGAACAGCGCCGCGCAGCCTTCACCGGAATGGTAAGCACGTCTTTCGTCGTGATCGATCTCATCCGCGGCGTTTTGAGCGAACAGTTTCTCCAGACGATGCACCTCCGTATCTACGACGCGGGATTCCTGGATAGCCCGCCCGGATCGCAGCCGCCCGCTGACAACCTGATGTTCGACAGCGATCGCCTGCTCCCGGACGCCTCGCGCAAGGACATTTCCGGCGGCGCCAAGGTCGCGAGCCTGACGCGTATCGAGGAGTTGAAGGTAGGCGGACGCCGCTGGAACCTGCACTTCGACGCCCGCAAGGGATTCATCGAGCCTTCGGAGCGCATGCTGCCGTGGCTGACGTTGCTCGTCGGCGGCCTCGTCACCTTGCTCCTGTTCGGCATGATACGGTCGCTCGCGACATCCGGCAGACGCGCGGTGTCCCTGGCCGAGCGCATCACCCAGGACCTGCGCCAGAGCGAAGCCAGCCTCGCCGAGGCGCAGCGCATGACGCAGCAACTGATTGAATCCCTGCCGAATCCGATCTTCTTCAAGGGCACTGACGGACGCTATCTCGGCGTGAACCGCGCGTGGGAGCAGTTTTTCGGCACGCCCAGGGAAGCGTTCGTCGGCAAGACGGTGCACGACCTCTACCCCAACAACCCGGAGGTGGCGGAGCGGCTGCATGCAATGGATCAGGTGCTGTGGCGAAGTCCCGGCTCCCAGGTGTACGAGACTTCCATCGCGACCCCGGATGGCCGGCGCCACGATGCAATCTATTACAAGGCCACGTTTACCCGGGCCGACGGCAGCGTCGCCGGATTGATCGGGACCATCATCGACATCACCGAGCGCAAGGATCTCGAGCGCCGCTTCGAGCTGACGTTCAATTATGCGGCCATCGGGATCCTCCATACATCGCTCGACCAGCGCATGCTGCTCGCCAACAAGCGATTTCTCGACATGACGGGCTACACCCTCGAGGAGCTGCAACACGAGCCGACATCCAAGATCATCGTTCCCGACGACGTCAACACGGACGCCGAGCTCGAACGGCAGCTGCTCGAAGGCAAGATGGAGATCTACCAGTCGGAAAAGCGCTACGTCGGCAAGCACGGCAGGGTGATCTGGACCAAGCGCACTACATCCGTTGCGAGGTCCGCCGACGGCACACCTCAGTACTACATACGCGTCATCGAGGATGTGACCGAAACCAAGATGAACGAAGAGCGCTACCGCGCCATGTTCGAAAACGCGGCGGTTGGTATCACGCGCGTAGATCTCGGCGGAGTGCTGGTCGACGTCAACCAGAGATTTTGCGACATGCTCGGCTACGCCCGCGCCGAACTGATCGGCAAAGCCATCGCGGACATCACTCATCCCGATGACTACAGCCAGGGTGCGGCGTTCCGCGGACAGGTAACCGAAGGCGTACTCAAGGCGGCAACCGGCGAGAAGCGTTTCCTGCGCAAGGACGGCGCGGTCATCTGGGGGCGACGGACCATGTCGGTCGCCCGCGATGACGCCGGCAACCCGCAATACGTCATCAGCGTGGTGGAAGACATCACGGAACGCAAGCAGGCCGAGGCCGATCGCGCCCGCCTCGCGGCGATCGTCCAGGGCTCGCACGACGCGATCATCAGCCGGGATCTCGATCTCACCATCACGAGCTGGAACACGGCCGCGGAACGGATGTTCGGCTATACGGCGGAGGAAGTGATCGGGCGGAATATCTCCTTCATCATCCCTCCCGAGGGCAAGGCGCAAGTCGCGCAGCGTCGCGAGATGCTCCTGCAGAATCAACCCGTGCCGCCGTACGATACGGTGCGCCTCACCAAGGACGGCCGGCGCATCGATGTGTCGATAACCCAGTCTCCGATCAAGGATGCCGATGGCGGGATAGTCGGGGTGTCGCTGATGTTCCGGGACATCTCCGAGCGCAAGCGCGCCGAGGCAGAGCACGCCCAGCTTGCCGCCATCGTCGAGAATTCGAACGACGCGATCATCGGCCGCTCGCTCGATGGCACCATTACCTCATGGAACGCCGGGGCGGAGCGGATATTTGGCTATTCCGAGAGAGAGATGATCGGCCAGTCGATCACCATGCTCGTGCCGGAACGGCACCGTCACCTCGCGGAAAACAGCGAGAGACTGCGCCACGGAGACACGATGCCGGCAGCCGAGAGGGTGCGCGTCACCAAGGACGGCCGGACCATCAACGTCCTCTCCAGCATTTCTCCCATCAAGAACGAGGCCGGAGAAGTCGTGGGCGCCGCAGTCATCATTCGCGACATCTCCGAGCGCAAGGAGGCGGAGGAGCGCTACCGGGCGACGTTCGACAACGCCCCGGTCGGCATCATGCATACCGCCATCGACGACGACAGGGTTCTGCATGCGAACTCCAGGTTGTGCGAGATGCTCGGCTACACGCACGAAGAGCTCGAGGGCATGAACACCGACCAGTTCATCCATCCCGATGCCGTGGGAACGGATCAGCCGAAATACCGCGAAGCCATGCTGAAAGGCGAGATGGATACGTTCTCCTCGGAACGGCTCTACCGGCGCAAGGACGGCGCGGACCTGTGGGTGAACAGGACCGTATCGCTGGTGAGGGATGCGGCCGGCAAGCCGCTCTACTTCATCCGCGTCGTCGAGGACATCAGCGAGCGCAAACAGGCGGAAATGGCACTGCGCGAGAGCGAAACCCGATACCGCTCCGTGATCGCGGCGATAGCGGAAGGGGTCGTGCTGCGCGACAAGGCCGGCAGGATCATCGCGTGCAATGCCAGCGCCGAAGGCATCCTGGGCCGTTCGCTCGACCAGATGCGGGGAAATCTCTATTTCGATCCGGGGTGGCAGGCGGTGCGCGAAGACGGGTCCCCGTTCCCCAACGAAGAGCGCCCGGTCAACGCGGCGCTGCTCACCGGCCAGCCACAACGCAATGTGGCGATAGGCATGCGCAAACCCGGCGGCGCCGTGCTCTGGCTTTCGATGAGCGCGCAACCGCTGTTCCTGGAGTCGGGCACCACGCCTTCGGGCGTCGTCACCACGCTCACCGACATCACCGAGCGCACTTTGTCGGCCCGGCGCCGCGCGATGGAGCACGCGGTGACCAAGCTGCTCGCCGACGCGGATAGCGTGGATGAGGCGATGCCGAAGCTGATACGCACAATGTGCGAAGCGATGGGGTGGGCGTACGGCGCAAGGTGGGCGTGGGATGCAGCGGAGCGAACGCTGTGCCGCGCCGAATACTGGTGCGGCTTTGAGCCCGATTTCGATCCGGCTGACCGCGAACACTGGCTCAGGGTGCCGGACATAGGCACCGGCCGGATGCTGCGCCGCGCATGGCAGAGCAAGGCGTCGACCTGGCTCGCCGACGTGCAGGATGGCCAGCCGTTCCGGCGCAAGCCCAGCGCCGCCAAGTTTGGATGGCACAGTGCGTTCGCGTTCCCGATACTGGCGGGCAGCGCCGCTATCGGCGTGATGGAGTTCTTCGCGCGGGAAGTGCGCGAGCCCGATGAGATGCTGCTGCAGATCACGACCTCCATCGGCAGCCAGATTGGCCAGTTCATGGCGCGCAAGGAGGCCGAGGAGCGCGTTCGCCATCTGGCTCACTACGACGAGCTCACCCGGCTGCCCAATCGCACCATGTTCAATGAGCGCCTGAACCATGCGCTCGCCCACGCCCGACGGACGGACAGATCCCTGGCAGTACTCTTCATCGACCTCGATCGCTTCAAGAACATCAACGATACGCTCGGGCACGAAGCCGGAGACCACGTGCTGAGGGAGGTTGCGGACCGCCTGCGGGGCTGCCTGCGTGAAAGCGATACCGTGGGGCGCCTCGGCGGCGACGAGTTCGTCGTGCTGATCGAGGAACCTCCGCGGCCGGTCAACGCCGGCGTCGTCGCACACAAGATAACTGCCGCCATGGCCCTGCCGTTCATCGTACAGGCGCAGGAATTCCACATTACGGCCAGCATCGGCATCAGCAGCTATCCCAACGACGGCGCGGACATGCAGACGCTGATGAAGAACGCGGATATCGCGATGTACCGCGCGAAGGAGCGGGGCAAGAACAATTTCCAGTTCTATTCGGCGCAGATCAACGTTCACTCCATCGAGCGCCTCACCCTGGAATCCAGCTTGCGCCGCGCCTTGGAGCGCAATGAATTTCTCCTTCATTACCAGCCCAAGCTGGATATCGGCAGCGGGCGCATCACCGGGATGGAAGCGCTCGTGCGCTGGCAGCAGCCTGCACACGGCGTGATCCCGCCCGCGCAGTTCATTCAGCTTGCCGAGGAAACCGGCCTCATCGTGCCGATCGGCGAGTGGGTGCTGAAGACGGCCTGCACGCAGAACAAAACGTGGCAGCAGCAGGGCTGGGGGCCCGTGCGCATTGCGGTAAATCTCTCGCCCCGACAGTTCGCTCACGAAAGCCTGCTTGAAGACGTAGCGAGGGTGCTGAGGCAAACCGGCCTCGACCCGGCCTTCCTGGAGCTGGAGATCACCGAAAGCGTGGTCATGCACAATCCGGAACAGGCGGTGGTTTTGCTGAACAAGCTCAAGGCATTCGGGATACACGTGTCGATCGACGATTTCGGCACGGGCTACTCGTCTCTGAACTACCTCAAGCGGTTCCCGCTGGACAGTCTGAAAATCGACCGCACGTTCATCCGGGACCTGCCCGACGACAACGACGATGCGGCGATAACCCAGGCGATCATCGCGATGGCGCACAGCCTGAGGCTCAGGGTGGTCGCGGAAGGCGTCGAGACGGCTGAGCAGTTGAAATTCCTGCGCGACTGCGATTGCGACGAGATCCAGGGATACTATTTCAGCAAGCCGCGCCCGGAAAGCGAGATCGCTCCGCTGCTGCGGAACAACACCACGACCGGCAGGGTCAGCTCGGTAGGCTGACCTTCGCCTGCGGCAACCGGCCCGACCGAATCCGGAGCCGGAACGGCAGTAGAATCCGCTCCGTGCTGGCGATCCGCAACCTGTGCAAGTCCTATGGCGGCGTCAGACCGCGCGAAGTGCTGCGCGGTATCTCGGTTGAGCTGGCGCGCGGCGAGTACGTGGCCATCGTGGGCGAGTCCGGCGTCGGCAAGTCCACGCTGCTCAACCTCATAGCGGGCCTCGATCAGCCGGACCGGGGGCAAATCGCGCTCGACGGCGTCGAGGTTACCGCGCTGGCCGATGCGGAGCGCACCCTGCTTCGCCGCCGGCGCGTCGGCTTCGTTTTTCAGGCTTTCCACCTGCTGCCGCACCTTACGGTCGCGCAAAACGTATCGCTTCCGCTGGTACTGAACGGCTTTTCGCCCGGTTCAAGCGCCGCGCGCGTCGCGGACATGCTCGGTGCCGTCGGGCTCGCCGCGGCCGCCGCAAGTTATCCGCGCGAGCTTTCGGGCGGAGAGATGCAGCGCGTGGCAATCGCGCGCGCCCTCGTGCACCAGCCACAGCTCGTGCTGGCCGACGAGCCCACCGGCAACCTCGATCAGGAAACCGCGATCGAGGTCCTCGATCTGCTCCGCGAGCAGGTCAAGCGGGAGAGTGGCGCGGGGATACTCGTCACCCACTCGGCGCTCGCCGCCGCGACGGCCGACCGCGTGCTCGTGCTCACCGCGGATGGGCTGCGCGCGCGGTGAGCATGACCGATGGCTCGTGACTGGCAAATTGTGACTGGTTAGTCATGATCGGTGCGCGGTTTCCACTGCTGAACGCCGTCGTGCTCGGGCCCTTGCGCGAGCACCCGGGCCGCGCCGCGCTCGCGGTGGCGGCCATTGCGCTCGGCGTGGCGCTCGGTGTAGCTGTCCATCTCATCAATTCGAGCGCACTCAATGAATTCGAGCTTGCCGCGCGGCACCTCGCGGGCACGGCCGATCTGGTGGTTCGCGGGCCGCGCGCGGGTTTCGATGAATCCCTCTATCCGCGCCTTGCGCGGTTGCCGCAGGTGGCGGCCGCGAACCCCGGCGTCGAGGCCGACGTGCCGCTTGCCGGACGCCAGGAGCAGCTGCGGATTATCGGCTTCGATCCGCTGCGAGCGGCCGAGGTGCAGCCGGCACTTCTTCCGGACCGCGCGGGCATGGTGCTCGACCTGTTCGATGCCGACGCGATATGGCTTTCACCGGCTGCGGCGGAATGGCTGGGCGTCAAGACCGGCGACGCGCTGCGGATCCAGGTCGGCACCGCGACGCTGACTCTCAGAATAGTCGGACTCCTGCCCGAAGGCGCCTATCGCCAGCGTCTTGGTGTCATGGATGTAGCCGCCGCGCAGTGGCGGCTCGCGCGCCTCGGCCGCTTGAACCGCATCGATTTGCGGCTCAGGCCCGGCGTGAATGTGGCCGAGTTTCGCAGCACCCTCCAAGATATCCTCCCTGCCGGCGTGCACGCAGCGTCGCCGGAGGCCGAGGGCGAGCGAGGAGCGAATCTGACGCGCGCGTATCGCCTCAATCTGGACATGCTGGCCCTGGTCGCTCTCTTCACGGGAGCGTTCCTGGTGTTTTCGTCGCAAGTCCTGGCGCTGCTGCGCCGTCGCACCCAGTTTGCGCTGCTGCGTGCGATGGGCGTGACGCGCCGCCTGCTCGCAACACACTTGATCGGAGAAGGCGCCGCGCTGGGAACGATCGGCGCCACCCTGGGACTACTGCTCGGATACGCGCTCGCGCGCTATGCGCTGGCGTATGTCGGCGCCGACCTCGGCGCGGGATATTTCCGCACCATTGCGGCAAGCCTCGCGACAGAGCCGCAGTCCCTGGTATTTTTTTTCGCGCTGGGCGTGAGCTTCGCGGTAATCGGTACTGCACCGCCGGCGTGGGAGGCTGCCGGGCGCGCTCCCGCCCGGGCGCTGCGCGCCGGGGATGAAGAGGAGTCACTGGCGCGCCTGCGGACGCCCTGGTGGGGCCTCCTTGCGCTGGCGGCGGGCCTGCTGCTCACGCTGGTTCCCGCCCGCCATGGCCTCCCCGTCGCAGGCTATCTCGCGATCGCACTCGTCCTGCTGGGGGCGGTCCTGCTGATGCCGAGACTCGCAGAAGCCTGCCTAGAGCGGCTGCCGCTGACATCCCGCCTGCCTGCGGGCATCGCCATCGCGCAGCTCAAGGCCACGCCGCGTCAGTCCGCGATCAGCATGGCTGCCATCGTGACAAGCTTCAGCCTCATGGTCGCGATGCTGATCATGGTGAGTTCGTTCCGCACCTCGCTGGAAAGATGGCTGGATCGCATGCTGCCTGCCGACCTGTACCTGCGCGCCGTGCGCGGCGGTGAGACGGGCTTCCTTACCCCGGACGAGCAACAGCGCATTGCCGCGACGCCTGGTCTGGACCGTACCGAGTTCCTGCGTACCCAGAATCTGCTGCTCGACCCCGCACGCCAGCCCGTGGTGCTACTGGCCGGCCCGGCCGACGCCGCGGCGAAGCTGCCGCTGGTTGGTCCATCGCTGACGCCACGAGCGACCGATCCGCCGCCCGTCTGGGTCTCCGAGGTGGCAGCCGATCTTTATCGCTGGCATGTCGGGGACCACGTGCGACTGCCCATCGGCGCAGAGATGCTGCCCTACCTCGTGGCCGGCGTCTGGCGTGACTACGCGCGCCAGAGCGGCGCGATCGCGATCAGCCGGGACCTATACATCAGGCTCACCGGAGACCGCCTCGCCAACGAAGCCGCAATCTGGATCGCGGGCGGCGTCCCGCTCGCGACCGCCGAACGCGCGTTGCGCGAGCGGCTGCCGCCCGACGCGCACATCGAGATCAGCGCCACACGCCAGATACGGTCAGCTTCGCTCGCACTATTCGACCGCACGTTCGCCATCACCTATGCCCTCGAGGCCGCTGCGATCGTGATCGGGCTGTTCGGAATCAGCATCTCGTTCAGCGCACAAGCGCTTGCCCGCCGCCGCGAGTTCGGCGTCCTGCGTCATCTGGGCATGACGCGCCGCGAGATCGGCGGCCTGCTCGGCTGCGAGGGCGCGCTGCTCTCCGCGCTCGGAGCGGCTTTTGGGCTCGCGGTCGGATGGGTGGTCGGGCTGATCCTGATACACGTCGTCAACCGGCAGTCCTTTCACTGGAGCATGGATCTCGACGTGCCATGGTTGCCGCTCGTCGCTCTCGCCGGGCTCGTCGTCGGCGCGGCAGTCGCGACCGCGAGCTGGAGCGGACGCGCGGCGATGAATGACGATGTCGTGCGCGCCGTGCGGGAAGACTGGTGACTCGTGACGAGTGACGTAAACCAATGCCAAGCAAGCGACGCACGTTGACATTCCTGGCGGGAGCGCTTCTCGCGCCTGAAGCGTTGGCTCAAGCCGCACGCGCTACGGCGCCCCTCACCCATCACCCGTCACCCGTCACCCCCTTTGCCAGAGTCGTGCCGGGCTACAAGATGCGCTTTCCGCAGGACGAAGGCAGCCACCCGGAGTTCCGTGTCGAATGGTGGTACGTAACCGGCTGGCTGGAAGGCGGCGGCAAGCCGCTTGGATTCCAGGTCACGTTCTTCCGCGCGCGCCCGGATGTCAAGCAGGATAACCCGAGCGCGTTTGCGCCCCGCCAGGTGATGATCGCGCACGCCGCCATCTCAGACCCTGCGCACGGCAGCCTGGTCCACGCGCAGCGGGCCGCGCGCGCCGGGTTCGAACTGGCAGGCGCGGAGGCCGGACGCACGCGAGTCTGGATTGATGAGTGGTCGCTGCGCGAAAGCGGCGGAACGTATCAGGCGCTGATTCCAGCGCCGGAATTTTCGCTCGAGTTGACCCTCCACCCGACGCAGCGCCCAATGCTGCAGGGGGATGCGGGATTTAGCCGCAAGGGGCCGGCGCCGGAATCGGCAAGCTACTACTATAGCCTGCCGCACTTGAAAGTAAGTGGAGCGTTAGCTCGCGGCGGGAAGCGACTATCGGTAGCGGGAATGGCGTGGCTGGATCACGAGTGGTCCTCCCAATATCTCGAGCAGGATGCCACGGGCTGGGACTGGATCGGCATCAATCTCGACGATGGTGGTGCACTGATGGCGTTCCGCATGCGCGACCGGCAGGGCAAGCAGCTCTGGGCTGGAGGTTCGTTGCGCCGCCCGGACGGCAGCGTGACGGCATTTTCACCGAACGAGGTGCGCTTCATCCCCCGCCGTGAATGGCAGTCGGGGCGCACCGGAACGAGGTATCCCGTATCGTTTCTGGTAACGGCGGGTGATCGCGAGGTCGCGATCGATCCGCTCTTCGACGACCAGGAACACGATACCCGCGCGTCCACGGGAACGATCTACTGGGAAGGCGCGGCGCGCGCCTCGATCGGCGGGCAGCCCGCTGGGAGGGGTTATCTGGAGCTGACTGGCTACTGGCGTCGCCCCGGGCTGTAACTCCCCATCACCGATCGCCGCAGTCAACTGAGCTTCATCTGCTCGAGCGCCGCGCGGCCCAATACACCGTACGGGCTCGCGAGGGTTTCCAGGATCTCGAAGTGATTGTAGCCCTCGGCGACGATGAAACGCACCGGTTTGCCGGCCGCCTTGACGGCTGCGGCGAATTCACGCGACTGCCGCTGGAATTCCGGCGTTTCCAGCGTGCCGTGGGCAACGACCACCGGCGCTCCCAGTCGATCGATATGCCGCTGTGTTGAAAGCGCGTGTTCCATCTCGTCCGTGAACTTGACGTAGGAGCTTCGCGCCGAAAGGCGCACCGGCTTGAGATCGTACATGCCGCTGCAGCATAGCCCTCCCTTCACCGTGTCTGCAGGAAGCCCGAATTCCTTGCGCCAGTCGGTCGTCAGCACGACGCCCGCAAGGTGCCCGCCCGAGGAATGGCCGGACACGTAGATACGATCGGGATCGCCCCCAAAAGCGCGCGCATTGCGATAGACCCACGCAACCGCGTTTCGCACCTGCCCTGCCATCGGCAGCAGGGTGCCGCCGGCTTCCGTAACGTTGACGAAATCGAGCACGACAAAATGCGCCCCGGCATTCACGAACAGCTCGGCCGGGAACGCATAATTCCTCGCCAGGCCTCCTCTCCACGCCCCGCCGTGTATGAAAATGTTGACCGGAGCATTCGGGCGCACGGTGGGGTATACGTCGAGCCCCTCGACTGGCGTGGCTCCGTACGAATAGCGCTTGGGCTCGCCCAGGCGGGCGCGAGCAGCATCGCTGTTCGTCGCGTAGCGCCGCGTGATCTGGGTCTGGTTGGGCGCGTACTTGCTCTGGTCGTAGGCGTCGTCGAGCTCGACCTGATCGAGATCGAGCCACACTGCGGGTCCTCTGGCGCCCGCCGCCTTCTGCGCGGGCACTTGTGCGGTCGCAGTGCGGCCAGTCGCGGCTAACCCAGCGGCCAGCGCCGCCCCCAGGATCGCCCGCCGTCTCGTTCGGCCAGGATACCGCCGCGCGCTGTTGTTCATTGGCTGTGCCCCATAAATCGTGCACGCAGTATAGCGGGCTTTACCTTTTCTTTACGCGGCCAGGTGCTCTCTTGATGCCTTCTTTGCAGGCGGGCAGCTACCTTGAGCAACATCGCCGGGTGTAGTTCTGCGATCGGATCAGGAGTCGTGCGATGAAGCCTACCAAATCCAAGAATGATGAAAGCTCGATTGGCTTGTATGTGCTCGGCATCGTGCTGTTGGTGGCGCTGTTCGGAGTTCCGCTCACCGTTCAGCTGTTTCCGCTGCTGAGCTTGTGAGGCTCATCACGGCCGCGTGCCGCGTTATCCCGCGCGCATAACGCGGCCGGCCGCTGAGGTCTGCTGCCCAAAATGGCTAACCTAACAGGGTGATAGAAATTCTTACGCTATTTTTACACGCGAGGTCTTATATTTCGCCATCTGCAACGGAGACGACCACATGAACGACGTACTGTGTCTCGCGCTGGCAGTCGCTTTCTTTGCGGCAACCATAGCCATGGCCTTTCTTTTCGAACGCTTGCGGGAGCAGAAATGAGCGGCCTCTACATTCTCGGCACCATCGTCGTGATCGGCCTCGCCGTCTATCTCGTGTGGGCGCTCTTTCGCCCGGAGGATTTCTGATGACCTCCAACCTGATCATACAGTGCGGCGTCTATCTCGTCGTGCTGCTCGTCCTCGCGAAGCCGCTGGGCGAGTACTTCGCCCGCGTCTTGAACGGAGAGCGTCATTTCCTGTCGCCCGTGCTCGGGTGGCTCGAGCGCCTCACCTACAGGGCGTCCGGCGTAGACCCGCGGCGCGAGATGCGCTGGACGGAGTACGCGGTCACTGTTCTGCTCTTCAACTTCTTCGGATTCCTCGCGGTCTATCTGCTCCAGCGCTTCCAGGGCATGCTGCCTCTCAACCCGGCCGCCCTGGGCGCGGTGTCTCCGGATTCTTCGTGGAATACGGCGGTGAGCTTTGCCACGAACACCAACTGGCAGGGCTACGGCGGCGAATCGACGATGAGCTATCTCACGCAGATGCTGGGGCTGGCGGTGCAGAACTTCGTCTCCGCCGCGACCGGCATCGCAGTCCTTGTCGCCCTGATTCGCGGCTTTGCGCGCAGGCAAACCGGCACCATCGGCAACTTCTGGGCCGACCTGACGCGCTCGACCCTCTACATCCTGCTGCCGCTGTCCCTCATCCTTGCGCTCGCGCTGGTGAGCCAGGGCGTAGTACAGACCTTCGGCCCGTACGTCAAGGCGCAGACCGTCGAGCACGTGGACTACGAGGAAGCGAAGAAGGGACCCGACGACAAGCCGCTCCTGGACAAGGACGGGAAGCCCATCATGGAGAAAAAGTCCACGCGTGAGCAGGTCCTGCCGCTCGGCCCGGCGGCCTCCCAGATCGCCATCAAGCAGCTCGGCACCAACGGTGGAGGCTTCTTCAACGTCAACTCGGCGCACCCCTATGAGAACGCGACCCCGCTCGCGAATTTTCTCGAGCTGCTGGCTATCCTGCTGATCGGCGCCGCCCTGTGCATCTCGTTCGGCCGCATGGTCGGTGACGTCCGCCAGGGTTGGGCCATCATCGCCGCAATGACGGTCATCTTCGTGGGCCTGCTCGTGGTCGCGGTGGTGGCCGAGCAGGCTGGCAATCCGATCCTCGGGCAGGCCGGAGCGGATACGCAAGCGAGCGCGCTCTCCTCCGGCGGCAACATGGAGGGCAAGGAAACGCGCTTCGGGATCGCCAATTCCGCGCTGTGGGCGACTGCGACGACTTCCGCATCCAACGGGTCCGTCAACTCAATGCACGATTCCTTCACGCCCCTGGGCGGCATGGTGCCGATGTGGCTCATGCAACTCGGCGAGGTGATCTTTGGCGGCGTCGGTTCCGGTCTCTACGGCATGATCATGATGATCCTGGTCGCGGTGTTCGTCGCCGGGCTCATGATCGGGCGCACGCCGGAATATCTCGGCAAGAAGGTCGAAGCATTCGAGGTCAAGATGGCCTCCGTTGCAATCCTGCTGCCGCCGCTCGTCGCGCTGGTCGGCACCGCCATCGCGGTGCTCGTCGAGCCGGGCAGGGCGGGCGTCGCCAATCCTGGCGCGCACGGCTATTCCGAGATCCTATACGCCTTCTCGTCCGCGGGGAACAACAACGGCAGCGCGTTCGCGGGACTCTCCGCCAACACGCCCTTCTACAACACCGCGCTCGGCATCGCGATGCTCATCTCGCGCTACTGGCTGATCGTGCCGGTGCTGGCCATAGCCGGCTCTTTCGCAGCCAAGAAGACCGTCCCTGCGGGCCCCGGTACGTTGCCGACGCACACACCGCTCTTCATCGTGCTGATCGTCGGCACCGTGCTCCTCGTCGGAGCCTTGACCTTCGTTCCGGCGCTGGCGCTCGGACCGGTCGTAGAGCATTTCCAGATGCTCGCCGCAAAGTAGCCGCACGAGGACACTCATATGAGCAATCACACCGCAGCCATTCCGACGCCTCAGCCGGCAGTTACGCGCCCGATGTTCGAACCTGGATTCGTGCAGCCCGCGATCTGGGAATCCTTTAGGCGCCTGGCGCCGCACATCCAGTGGAAGAACCCGGTGATGTTCGTCTGCTACATCGGGGCCATCCTCACTACCGGCCTAGGACTACAGGCCATCGTTTCGACCGGTGAAGCGCCCGCCGGCTATATCGTTCACGTATCGCTGTGGCTGTGGTTCACAGTCCTGTTCGCCAATTTTGCGGAGGCGATCGCCGAGGGCCGCGGCAAGGCGCAGGCGGCGGCGCTGCGCAGCGCCCGTCGCGATATCATCGCGAAGAAGCTCTCGGCGCCCCGGCGCAACGTGCCGAGCACGCGCGTGAAAGCGACCGAGCTCAGGGTGGGTGACATCGTGCTGGTGGAGGCCGGGGACACCATTCCGCTCGACGGCGAGGTCGTCGAGGGCGTCGCCTCCGTCAACGAGTCGGCGATTACGGGCGAATCGGCACCTGTGATCCGGGAAGCGGGTGGCGACTTTTCCTCCGTCACCGGTGGAACGCTGGTCATCTCGGACTGGCTCGTCGTACGCATTTCGGCCAGGCCGGGCGAGTCGTTTCTCGATCGCATGATCGCGCTGGTCGAGGGCGCGAAGCGCCAGAAGACGCCGAACGAGATCGCCCTCACCGTACTACTCGTCGTGATGACGCTGATCTTCCTGCTGGCCTGCGCGACGCTGCTCCCCTACTCCATCTACGCCGTGGAAACCGCCAAGCAGGGCAGCATCGTGACCATCACGACGCTCATCGCGCTGCTGGTCTGCCTCATCCCCACCACCATCGGAGGGCTGCTGTCGGCGATCGGCATCGCCGGCATGGGTCGCATGATTGCGAAGAACGTGATCGCGATGTCGGGCCGCGCGGTTGAAGCCGCAGGCGACGTGGACGTGCTGCTTCTCGACAAGACGGGAACGATCACGCTCGGTGACCGCCAGGCCGCCGCATTCCTGCCGGCCCGGGGGGTGAGCGAGCGGGAACTGGCCGAGACCGCCCAGCTCGCTTCAATTGCCGATCAGACGCCGGAAGGCAGATCCGTGATGGTGCTGGCGAAGACGAAGCACAACCTGCGGGAGCGCGATCTTGCTTCCTTGCAGGCCACATTCATCCCGTTCTCCGCGCACACGCGCATGAGCGGCGTCGATTTCGAGGGCCGCCAGATCAGGAAGGGCGCCGCAAACGCCGTCCGCAAGCACGTCGAGACGCTGGGTGGCCGCTTTCCGGACGAGGTGCAGACGGCCGTGGACACGGTCGCCCGGCGCGGCTCCACGCCGCTGGTGGTGGCCGACGGCCCTCGCGTGCTCGGCGTCATCGAGCTGAAGGACGTCGTCAAGGGCGGCATCAAGGAGCGTTTCGCCGAGCTGCGCCGCATGGGCATCAAGACGATCATGATCACCGGCGACAATCGCCTCACGGCCGCCGCCATTGCCGCGGAAGCCGGCGTAGACGATTTTCTCGCGGAAGCCACTCCCGAGGCGAAGCTGAAGCTGATACGCGATCACCAGGCGCAGGGCCGCCTCGTCGCGATGACCGGGGATGGCACCAACGACGCCCCCGCGCTTGCGCAGGCCGACGTCGCGGTAGCCATGAATACGGGCACCCAGGCCGCCAAGGAGGCCGGTAACATGGTGGACCTCGATTCCAATCCGACCAAGCTGATCGAGGTCGTGGAGACGGGGAAGCAGATGCTGATGACCCGGGGGGCGCTCACCACCTTCTCGATCGCGAACGATGTGGCGAAGTACTTCGCCATCATTCCTGCCGCGTTCGCTACCACCTACCCCGTGCTGGACGCTCTCAACATCATGCATCTCGCGACACCGCAGTCTGCCATCCTGTCGGCGGTGATCTTCAACGCACTGGTGATCCCCGCGCTGATCCCGCTCGCGCTGAAGGGCGTGCGCTATCGCGCAGTCGGGGCCGCGTCGGTGCTGACGCGCAATCTCTGGATCTATGGGGCCGGCGGCGTCGTTGTCCCGTTCATCGGAATCAAGCTGATCGACCTCGTCCTTGTCGCCGTGCACCTCGCCTAGGAGACCGCCATGCTGCAGGCATCCATACAATCCATCCGAGCACTGATCTTCTTCACGATCATCACCGGAATCGCGTATCCGCTCATCGTAACGGGCATCGCGCAGGTCGCCTTCAAGGACCAGGCGAACGGCAGCCTGATCGAGAAGGACGGCAAGGTCCTGGGCTCACGCCTGATCGGCCAGCCGTTCTCCGACCCGAAATATTTCTGGAGCCGGCCTTCGGCGACTTCCCCTATGCCCTACAACGGTGGATCGTCGTCCGGCTCGAACCAGGGGCCGACTAACCCCGCCCTCAAGGAGGCCGTGGAAGGCCGCGTCAAGGCGCTGCGCGAGGCGGGCGGCGATCCGTCGAAACCCGTGCCCGTGGATCTCGTCACCTCTTCGGGTTCCGGGCTCGACCCGCACATTTCTCCTGCCGCGGCGGAGTATCAGGTGGGGCGCATCGCCAAGGCACGTGGCGTTCCGGAGGAGCGGGTGCGGGAGCTGGTGCAAAAACACACGCAGGGCAGGCAGCTCGGATTCCTAGGAGAGCCGGTCGTCAACGTGCTCCTGCTCAATCTCGCGCTCGATTCACTGAACGTACCTCTGCGCTAGCCGCAGCTCGTCGCCGACGGCGCGCCAGCCTGCAATGACGCCGGCCGCGCAATACTTCTCGGTGTGGACGACGGCTGGCAAGCTGTTAAGACAGCCGCTGGTGAGCCGCGCTATCCTGCGCGGGGCGCTGATCGATTCGGTGCGCAAGTTGCGCCCGGCGAACCAGCTGAAGAACCCGGTGATGTTCGTCGTGTACGTCGGGAGCTGGCTCACCACCCTTCTGTTCGTTCAGGCGGTCATAGGAGAGGGCGAGGCATCGGCCTTCTTCATCTTCGCGGTATCGATCTCGCTCTGGTTCACGGTGCTCTTCGCGAATTTCGCCGAAGCGGTCGCCGAGGGCCGCAGCAAGGCGCAGGCGCAGGCCCTGCGGGAGGCGCGACGCGAGATCCAGGCGAAGCTCCTCACCGAGAGGAAGCGTGACGGCCAGATGATGACGGCGCCGGCCGCGGCCCTCTGGCGCGGAGACCTCGTTCTGGTGGAAGCGGGCGACCTCGTTCCCGGCGACGGCGAGGTCATAGAGGGCGTCGCGTCGGTGGACGAAAGCGCCATCACGGGCGAATCGGCGCCGGTAATCCGCCAAGCTGGCGGCGACCTGAGTTCCGTCACCGGCGGCACGCGCGTGCTCTCCGATTGGATCGTCGTGAGAATCACCGCCGCTCCCGGCGAGACCTTTCTCGACCGTATGATAGCCCTGGTCGAAGGGGCGAAGCGCCGGAAGACGCCGAACGAGATTGCCCTCACCGTGCTGCTCGTGATCATGTGCCTGGTTTTCCTGATCGCCTGCGCGACACTGCTCCCCTTCTCGATCTACGCCACCGAGACGGCGGGACGGGGCGACGCGGTCACGGTCACGGCGCTGATTGCGCTGCTGGTGTGCCTGATTCCAACCACCATCGGCGGCCTGCTCTCCGCCGTCGGCATCGCCGGCATGGGACGCATCCTCCAGAGGAACATCGTAGCGACCTCCGGCCGCGCCGTGGAGGCCGCCGGCGACGTCGACGTGCTGCTGCTCGACAAGACGGGAACGATCACGCTTGGCAACCGGCAGGCGTCCGCCTTGCATCCGGCCTCCGGCGTCACGGAGGAGGAGCTGGCCGATGCGGCGCAGCTCGCCTCCCTCGCGGACGAGACGCCGGAAGGCCGCAGCATCGTGGTGCTTGTCAAGGACCGGTATGGCCTGCGCGAGCGCGACCTGCAGGCGCTCGGAGCGACATTCATACCGTTCAGCGCGAGCTCCCGCATGAGCGGCGTGGATATCGGCGGGCGCCGGCTCCGTAAGGGCGCGCCCGATGCCATGCGCGCGTTTGTCGAGTCGCAGGGCGGCAATTACCCTGCCGACCTCACCACGTTTGTGGATCACGTCGCTCGGCGCGGCGCGACGCCCCTCGTCGTCGCTGACGGCCCCCGCGCGTTGGGTGTCATCGAGCTCAAGGACATCGTGAAGGGCGGCATGAGGGAGCGTTTTGCCCAACTACGGCAGATGGGCATCCGGACCATCATGCTCACGGGAGACAACCGCCTCACCGCCGCCGCGATCGCCGCCGAGGCGGGCGTGGACGACTACCTCGCCGACGCCACCCCGGAAGCCAAACTCGCTCTGATCCGCGAGCACCAGGCCCAGGGCAGGCTGGTAGCGATGACCGGCGACGGCACCAACGACGCTCCCGCCCTCGCCCAGGCGGACGTCGCGGTCGCCATGAACACCGGAAGCCAGGCCGCGAAGGAAGCCGGCAACATGGTGGACCTCGACTCCAATCCAACCAAGCTGATCGACATCGTGGAGACGGGGAAACAGATGCTCATGACGCGCGGGGCGCTCACGACGTTCAGCCTCGCAAACGACGTAGCCAAGTACTTCGCCATCATTCCGGCTGCATTTGCAACCACATACCCCATCCTCGATGTCTTGAATGTCATGCGGCTCGGGAGTCCTGCGAGCGCGATTCTCTCGGCAGTGATCTTCAATGCCCTGATAATCGTGGTGCTGATCCCGCTTGCCCTGAGGGGCGTACGCTATCGTCCCATCGGCGCCGCCGCCCTGCTGCGCAGGAACATTCTGATCTATGGTGTAGGTGGCCTCATCACACCCTTCGTCGGCATTAAGCTGATCGACCTCGTCCTCGACGTCATGAGGATCATAGGAGGATCCGGGGAGGCGCTGTTTCACGCACTCCTGGCCGTCGCCGCACTCGCCGTGCCGCTGGCATGTGCCTACGTCATCGTGCGCAGGCGCGGCCGGCGCAGGGCCCCATATCGCAATGACGGTATCCAAAGGGCCAGTCCATAGTCCGGCATCGACATGACCGGCATCGGCGCTGCCCGGATCACGCATCACTGGTCACCGGTCACCGTCACTCGATCCTATAATCATGCCGATGATCGACGACACGCGACGGGATCCAGATGCGCTGCTCGCGCGCGTCCAGCGCGATGA
>DATFWO010000181.1:0-2492 GCA_035259205.1 Burkholderiales bacterium
ATCGGTTCGACAATTGAGGGATCGTCGTTCTCGGGCTTGTTGACCCGTGTCGAAATCGGCCACATACGCATCAGCTCAGCTGGGAAAGGTCGCATCAAGTCACGCGGGTCGGGTTCGTCGCCGAGCCAGCGGGCATAATCACCCGGCGCTAGAACGACCGGCATACGATCGTGGATGTCGGCCACCATGTCGTTGGCATCTGTTGTGATGACTGCAAAGGTGCGAATCCACTCGCCCGAGGCCGGCTCTTTCCAGTTCTCCCAGATAGCGGCGAGACCGAACGGCGCGCCGTCCTTCATGGCGATCGCGTAGGGCTGCTTGGCCTTCTGCCCTTTGATCGCTTTCCACTCGAAGAAACCATCCACCGGCACGATGCAGCGGCGCTTGCGGTAGGCGTCGCGGAAAGTCGGCAGGTCCCGCACAGTCTCGCACTTCGCGTTGATCGGCTTGCGCCCGCCTGCTGGGTCCTGGCACCAGTAGGGAATAAGGCCCCACCGCAACGGGTCCAACGAGACCTCGCCGGTCTGATGATTGCAACGGATGACCAACAGCTCTTGGCTGGGCGCAGCGTTCCACCGTGGCGGATAGTTGTGCACGCGGCTATCGCGCACGTTCATGCCATCGACGATGGCATAGCGAAGCGGCCCGCTGCTCTGGATGACCCTCCCACACATGAGGGCGTGTATATAGTCATCCGTCGGAGCGGTGCCAACCGGGCCGCTCAGATGGTCCGCGTCGATCATTGTGAGCGCGTGGAGGGGTTGGGGGCCAGTGCGCCGCATCGCCCTGTCGCGATACAGAAGACATCCGGGGAACGGTTGTCTTCTCGACCATCGACCCGAAGAGCGGCTTGCGTTCCCTCATTCGAGACGAAAGGTGTTTTGGCATCGTTGCTGGCTACTGAGGTGCAAGCCCTTGCACCGCGCAGTCAAAGCGCTGCACGCTCACTCCGCGTGAGCACGCGCGGTACGGCACATGGGGCATTCCTGCGATCGTCAAAGAGCGGAGACGGCCGGCCGAGCCCGAGCACCCACCAGGCGAATATCTTCGATGCCCGGCGGGCGAAGATTCCGAGCGACGGCGGCGCGGGCGCGTTCGACGGGAGCGGCCCGACGGCGGAGCCTTCGTAGATGCGGCAGAGCGGCGGGCCAAGCACCTCGTCCCGGGAACGACCGTCGGCCCCGTAGACCATGAAAGAATGAACCACGGCGATGACCGGGAAGCGCGGGCTGGCGGCGGTGTTGCCAATCGGGGTCCGGCAACACTCGGTGTACCAGCGGAGGACGCCCTTGTCGGAGAGGCGCAGGCACCGCACGGCGTCCGTGCCCGCGGTGAGTTTCACGCGCCCGGGCGGCATTTGGAAGATGTCCGTTCCGCCGGCGGAGTCGAGCACGTCCGGCCGCTCCAGGAAACGCGCAAACGCCTGGCAGTCCTTACAGTAGCAGACGAAGCGGAGGCCGCTGGACGGCGAGACGTCGCTCGCCACGCCGCGCACACGGCCGCACCGGCAGCGAAGCGGGAGGTCCAACGGCAGGCGTGCCATGTCAATGCCAGTGATCACGAGTCCGCAGCCACGCGTTCTTTGAGCTTGTCTAGGTTCCTTCGAGCGGTGCCAACCAGACCGCTCGCGCGATCCCCCGTTGATCGTTGTGCTACGATGGCACGTAATGAGGCCCACCAGCGCGAGACATGCCCACCTGTCACGCTCGGTCACATACTCGGAGACGGCTATGGCCTTGCAACAGAACACCGATCATATCCAAACCACGCATATCGGCAGCTTGCCACGGCCGCACAATCTGCTCGATCTGCTGAAAGCAAAGTACTCGGGGCAGCCATATGATGAGAGCAAGTTGAATTCGGTCTTGGCGCGGGAGGTTGCTGAATGTGTGCGCAAGCAGGTCGAGTGCGGCATTGAGATCGTAACGGACGGCGAATACTCGAAGCCGGGCTTTTTCACTTACATCCGCGAGCGCTTCGATGGGTACGAGTCTCGGCCCAATCAGAAGCTCACTATTTTCCAGCAGGAGGTCTCCGCTTTTCCCGAATATTATGCCCAGTACTTCAAGGAAGCGATGATGGGCGGCGCCATTCTGCCGATTGTTCCGGTCGTCTGCACCGCCTCGGTGAAATACAAGGGCGAGGCGAAACTGCAGATCGACATCGCCAATGTGAAGGCCGCTGCCGAGGCCGCAGGCGTGCCTGACCATCAGGTGTTTCTGCCAGCCACGGCGCCCTCGGGCGTCGGCATCAACGAATACTACAAGAGCGAGGAAGAGTACTTCCAGGCGCTCGCTGCTGAGCTGAACAAGGAATACCGCGCGATCGTGGCCGCCGGCATTCTGGTGCAGGTGGACGATCCATTCCTGCCGGACATCTTCGTCGAGCCAGGGCTTGACGAGAAGCAGAAAAAGCGGAAGGCGGAGATTTACGTCGATGCGACCAACACGGCACTCAGGGGGATTCCGGCCGATCGGGTCCGCTTTCATACC
>DATFWO010000182.1:0-10698 GCA_035259205.1 Burkholderiales bacterium
TCCCACTCGGGTTGCGGCCAGGACGGTCGTCTGCATCGTTGCCCGGCTTGACCATATCGACATATGGCCTGCGCCGTGCGCCTCGCATACGGTCCGTCCTGGCCACAACGCATCACGCGCCTATTATTGAGATAGGTTCTACGACGCGTTGCTGGTGATGAGCTTCGCAGTGACGAGTTTCACGGTGACGACGGCTGGCGCGAGTGAGAACTTTCGCAGTGATGAGTCGCATCGCACCGTGGACCGGATCACGGATCACACTTTTTCCGACAGAAATCTCCGCACCGCCTCCACGAAACCCTGCGGATTGTCGAGCGTAATGTGATGATCGGATGCCGGCACTTCCGCCATCTGTACCTGCGGTGCCCTCGCCCGGATCTCGGCCAGCACCTCGGGCCCGAATCGCGTGCTGCGCTCACCTCTTATCACGAGCGCCGGCGCCTTGATCTTCTCCCATAGCGGAACGCCCGCGATCTGCTGGAAGTTCGCATACACGCGGCGGTCGGCCTTGTGCTGCCAGCGCTTGTCGGTCGCCTCCCTGCCGCTGTGCATGGCCATGCGATGGATGACTTCCGGGGAGGCCATCTCCGTTTCGGCGGGCTCGAGGTGGTAGCGCGCGACGAGCTCTTCCCGTGTCGCGTAACCCTTCGCGGGCCTTGCGCCGAATTTCCGCATCATCGAGACACGGTCCATGGGCATCAGCATGATGCTGTCGACGACCACGAGCCGACCCATGCGTCCGGGATGCGTCGCGGCATAGACGAGCGATATCATGCCGCCCATCGAATGGCCGACCAGGACGAAGTCGCGCAGATCGAGCTTTTCGGCGAGGGCGTTCAAGTCCGCGGCGAAGGTCTTCCACGAGTACGTCTGCGGATCGGCCCACGCGCTGTCGCCGTGTCCACGCAAATCCAACGAGAAGACGTGATGGTCAGCCGTGAACCCCGGCGCGACGAAATCGTACCAGTGCGCGTGCGCCGCCCCGCCGTGTACGCACAGCATCGGCCGGCCTCCGGCGGTGCCGTAGTCCAGGAAGTGGAGCTTGACGCCGTTCGCTTCGACGAAACGGCTCGTGCCGGATGCCGCTTGAAGGTTGGTCACTGTCTCGATCCAGAACGCGTGGCAGGTGATAAGTGATAGCTAATGGGGATCGGGGGCCTTGCAACGGAGGCCGAATTCTACGGGAAACGCCTCTCCTGCGGCTACAATGACAAGCTCAGCCGACGCCTCCGAAAAAGATCCGATATGCGGAACGTGTCATGCCCGAGGCGCTTCCTCGAAGCAGCCTTGCTGGTCGCCGCAGCTGCGACCATCACGCCGGCGCTCGCCCAATCCGACCTGCGCTTCAGCGAAGACTGGTACCCCGAAGACTGCGGCCTGCTCAAGCTGCGCGTAAAGGAGCCGGAGCCGGTATGCGGGTTCGTGTCGGTACCGTTGCACCACGGAGATGCCGCATCGCCACGCATCCGCCTCGCCGTGGTGGTAATCCCCGCTGCCGACAAGCCCGGGCGCCAGTCCGACCCGTTGTTCCTCGCGCAAGGCGGCCCCGGCGGCTCGACCATCGGCGGCTTCGCCCAGGTCCTGCTCGACGACCCCGGCAAGAGACCGACGCTCAACCGCGACCTCGTGCTGTGGGATCAGCGTGGGACCTATTTCTCCCAGCCCAGGCTGCTCTGCCGCGAGCTGGGACAGCTCCCCGCGGGCGCAGACGAGGTCAAGCAGAAGGACGCGTACCGGCGCTGCGGAGAGCGCCTCGCCAGGGAGGCCGGCGATCTATCGGCCTTCAACTCGCTGGCGAACGCGCGCGACGTCGATGCGGTGCGCGCCGCCCTCGGCTACGAGAAATACAACTTCTACGGCGTCTCGTACGGCACCGAGCTCGGCCAGTTCCTGATGCGCGAGCGCCCGTCGCAACTGCGCAGCGTCGTGCTCGACGCCGTCGTGCCGCTGGGGTTCAGCCTCGTCACCGACGTGCCGGCCGTCAAGCAGCAGGTGATGCAGCAGTACGCCCGCGCCTGCGAGGAATCGCCGCCCTGCAATGCCGCCTACCCATCGCTCGCCACGCGCTACCTGGCGTTGCTCGACCGGCTCGACAAGCAGCCGGTGCCCTACACCGTGCCGGGCGTGAAGGCGGCGTCCGGCGCGCCGGGCGCCGCGCCCCAGGCGCTGACCGGCAAGGATCTTGACAGCGTGCTCTACCAATCGGTCTACATGCGCGAAGCGGTGTCGCTCATACCCTACGTCGTGAGCCGCGCCGAGGAAGGCGATTTCAGCTTCGTGCTGAACATCGCAACGCTCCTGGGCGCCGCGCAGGACGACATGGCCGACGGGATGTACATGACCGTCGTGTGCTCTGAATACGGAGACACGCCGGAGGCCGCACTGCGCTTTCCCGGAGTCTTGAAGCGCCTGGCCGATGCCGCTCAGACCGATGCCAAACAGGTCCTCGCGCTCTGCCGCGACTGGCGTATCCGCCTGCTGGATAAGGCGCTGCTCGAGCCGGTAAAGTCCGACATCCCGACGTTGCTCCTCTCGGGCCGGTTCGATCCGATCACCCCGCCGGTACAGGCCGACCGCGTCGCGGCCGGGCTCAGTCGCGCCTATCGCTTCACCTTCGCCGGCGGCACCCACGGGCAGGCGTTTACCGTGCCGTGCGCGAACCGCGTCATCGCGGCATTCCTGGACGCCCCCGCAAACGCGCCCGATGGCGCCTGCGCGCAGGAGGCGCCCCCGACCTTCGTGACGCCGGATCAGCTCCTGAGCCTGCCGGGCAGAAAGCAGGGCGGCAGCGCGACGATACAGGATCACATGCTGGCGCTGCGGGCCCCGGCGATCGCGCTCGTGCTCGCGCTCGCCCTGCTGTTCAGCGCCGTGCCGGTATACGCGGTGACGGAGATCGTGCGCGTGTTCGTGCGGCGTACTCTGGTCGCGCCCGACGGGTGGCAGGGCCGCCTGATCGCGGCCGCGCCCTGGGTGCCGGTGCTGACCGGGCTCCTCCTGCTCGCCTTCCTGGCCGTTGTCTTCACCAGTGTGGGAACCGCGGTGTCCCGCAACCAGCTTCTGCTATTGGTCGGCGCAGTGCCTGCCTGGGTGAAGGAATTGACCTGGGGCCTGCTGCCCTTCGTGCTGGCACTCGCCATGATGACGCTGACCTTGGCGCTGCTGTGGCGGTATCGGGCGCGCACCCTGATGGGGCGCCTTTACTACACGCTCCTCGTGCTGACCGGCTGGTACGTGTGCTTCGCGCTGTTGCGGACCGGATTGTTCGGCTGGTAGCGGGTTGGTAGCACAATGCCTTCCGTAGTGTTCAGAAGCCTGCCCTTCATCGTCCTCCTGCTTCACGTCTACGTGGCATGGCGTCTGCTCCGGGACATGGCGCCGGGTACGAACGGGTTCGCCGCGACGGCGTTGTGGCTGGCCACTACCCTGATCGCGACCCCGCTCTGGCCGATTGCTCGGCAGGTCTCGCGGCAACCGCTCAAGGACCGGCTGATGTGGACCAGCATGTTTGCGATGGGTGCGTTCTCGTCGCTCTTCGTGCTCACCTTCTTCCGCGACGTTGCTCTCCTCGTCAGCGCGGTCGTCGGTGCCTTCTCCGTCGAGATGGTCTTGCGGGAGCAAGGCGCGCCCGCGGTGCCGGTACTCGCGGCGCTCGCTACGGTCGTGGGTTTCGTGGATGCCCGCCGGCGGGCGGGGATCCGGCGTGTCGATGTGCCCATCGCCGGGCTGCCCGCAGCGCTGCACGGCTTCAGCATCGCCCAGATCACCGATATCCACGTCGGTCCGACGATCAAGCGCGACTACGTGGAGCGCATCGTCGACGCCGTGAACGGTCTCGGCGCGGACATGATCGCCGTCACCGGCGACCTCGTGGACGGGAGCGTACGGGACCTTGCCCCGCACACGGAGCCGCTATCCAGGCTTGCGGCGCGGCACGGCGCTTTCTTCGTCACCGGCAACCACGAGTACTACTCGGGCATAAACGCCTGGGTGGAGGAAATCCGCCGCCTGGGACTCGCGGTGCTCATGAACGAGCACGTGGTGCTCCGGCACCAAGGCGCGTCGGTGGTCGTGGCCGGCGTCACCGATTACGCCGCCGGCTATTTCGATCCCGCGCACCGCAGCGATCCTGCGGCCGCTCTGACGGGGGCGCCGGGCGACGCAGCCGTGAGGCTTCTGCTCGCGCACCAGCCGCGATCGGCATTCGCTGCCGCACGGGCCGGCTTCGACCTGCAGCTCTCCGGCCACACGCACGGCGGGCAGTTTTTCCCGTGGAATTACGCCGTGCGCCTCTTCCACCCGTTCAGCGCTGGGCTTCATCGGCTGGGCAGGCTCTGGGTCTACATCAGCCGCGGCACCGGCTATTGGGGACCGCCGCAGCGGCTGGGCGTGCCTTCGGAGATTACCTATCTGCGGCTGGTACCGGCGTAACGACGTCCCTCATCGCTTGCGATGCGCGGAGCGCGGTCGGGCCCTCCTGCCAGGCGCAGCCCGCTGCGCCTCCTCCCCCGCGAGCCGGCTGCGCGTTCCGCCTTCGGACATGCAATGGCCGCCGCCCTGGTAGATGTCCGCGGGTGAAGTTCCGGGAGGTCCGTCCCGCTTGAGAATTTCTTCGGCATACGACTCGCCGTGGTCCTGCGGCCGGTAACCGAGACGATACGCATTGGCGTTGTCGAACCACGCGCGCGCATTGTCCGAAATGCCGTAGACGATCTCGAAGCGCAGGTCCGGTTTCTCGATGCCGATCGTGACGAGCTGAGCCATGTCGCGCCCGCTGATCCAGATGGCGAGGCGGCGCCGGTCGATCGGCGCGCGATTCACGTTGCCGATGCGCATGCAGAACATCTCCATGCCGTAGCGGTCCGCGTAGAGGCTGGCGAGCGCTTCGTTGAAGACCTTCGACACGCCGTAGCGGCTGTCGGGCTTGGGATAGACGCGGTGGTCGATGGTCTGATCGCAGCGGTAGAAGCCGACCGCGTGATTGGAAGTCGCGACCAGGAATCGCTTGACACCGTTCCTGCGGGCCGCTTCGAGCGCGTTGTAGAAGCCGACGATGTTGGCGGAGAGTATGTGGTTCCAATCGTGCTCGCCGGACTGACCGCCGAAATGCACCACGGCGTCCACGCCCTTCGTGACCCGCAGCATGTCGGACATCCTGGATATGTCCGCGCGCACGAAAGTCTCGCCGGGGCGCAGGTCACGGATCGGATGGATATCGGACAGCCGCAGCCGGTACTTTCCGGCCAGCTCCGGCCGCAAAAAGGTACCGATGCGCCCCGCGGCGCCGGTCATCAGGATCGATTTCATGCGCTGACCTCCTTCGCTGCGGCCGCACCGGGACGCTCAGACCACGCGGGCCGCCCGCAACCGGTCCAGTTCCCCGTTCGAAAGCCCGAGCCGGCCGCAATAGATTTCGTCGTTATGCTCTCCCAACCGGGGTGCAGCGCGGGCCGTCTGCATCAGGTTGGCTCCGTCGAAAAAGAATCCCGGTCCGGGGTACTTGAGCGTCCCGGTCTCCGGGTGGTCGAGCTCCACGAAGCAGCCCCGTTCCGCGAGGTGCGGTGAATTCACCACCTGCTCCGGACTTTGGACGAGCCCTATCACCAGGCCCTTCGCCATGGTCTCCCGCATCAGGTCCAGGTTGTTCCACAGGGCGAGCTTGGGAGCGACCAGGTCCCGCAACTCCTCCCAGTTATCCTGCCGCGATTGGCGAGTCGCGAATTTGGGATCGAGCAACCGGGGCTCGCCGAGAAACTCGGCCCAGACCTCCATCGGCCGGCCGCCGGTCCCTGCGGTCGTAAGCGTCACCTCGCCGTCACGCGTCGGCAGATGCATCCCGTCGACGACGTTTCGATCCATGTTTCCCCGCCGCGGGCTTCGTCCGGTGTAGCTGTAGGGGTGTATGAGCATCGAGGGTGTGGCGATCGCCGCCTCCATCACGGACACGTCGATGTGACCGCCCTCTCCTGCCTGCTCGCGACGAAGGAGCGCGCTCATGGTCGCGATGACACCGTTGCGGCCCGCAGTGAGCTCCATCTGCTGGAGCGCCGTACCCATCGGCGGCTGGTCGGCGGCGCCCGTGACCGCGTAGAGATAACCTCCCATGGCCTGGGCTATCAACTCGTCGCCCTTGTAGCCGGCATAAGGGCCGTCCTGCCCGAAGTACGAGATGGAGAGCAGGATAGCCCTGGGATTCCCGGCCCGTAAAACCTCGTACCCCAGTCCGAGGTTCGTCAGAGCTCCGGGCCGAAAGCTTTCGATGACAACGTCGGCGGCGGCCGCCAGCCGGAGAAACACGGATCGGCCCGCGGCCTGCTCCACGTCCAGGGTAATTCCGCGCTTGTTGGTGTTGAGCGCGAGAAAGGTCGTGCTCCGGTCTGGATGTGGCTCGCCGCCGATGAATGGAGGTTCATGGCGGGCCGGGTCACCTCTGCCTGGCGGCTCCACCTTGATCGTGTCGGCGCCCTGGTCCGCCAGCAGCTTGGCGCAAAATGCTCCGGATGGAGCGTGGGCCAGCTCCAGGACCTTCACGCCCGAAAGTATTCCATCCATTTCCATTCTCTAGGAAGCCGCAGATAAACGCGGCTGATTGCCGTTTTGTCTGCGCCTCGGTTCTACGGTGCGCGCTCCTCGGCGCGCGGTCTGTTGGAGATCACGCCTTCCTCCGCCAGCGCGCGGATCTCCTCGGACGATAGTCCCGCAACCTCCCGCAGCACGACCTCGTTGTGCTCTCCCATCCCGGCGACGTTGCGGATGGCCATCGGCAGTCCGGGCACCCTGAAGGGTCGTCCGGCAAAAGTCCGGGGACCGCCGGCGCACTCGAGTTCCTGAAGGAATCCCCTGTGCCTGAGATGCGGGTCGTCAACCAGGTCCGCCGCAGTCAGAGCGGCGCCGGCGCAGACTCCCTGCGCCTGCAGTAACCGTGCGAGCTCTTTATCGTCCTGCGTCGCAGTCCAGTCCGCCATCTTCCGGTCCAGCTCATGCCGATGCTGCCAGCGACCTTGCGCCGAGTCGTAGCACGGATCGCGCGCCCATGGAGGAGCGCCCATGACCTGCTTCAAGGCGGTCCACTCGGCCTCGTCGGATACCGTGATGGCGATCCAGCGATCGCGGCCCGCGCACGGATACACGTTATGCGGCGCCTTCCAAAGATGCCCGCACCCCAGCCGCTGGCGCTTGATGCCCCGCTGGGCCTCGAGGATGGCGGGGCCTATGCAGGAGATCCCGGTCTCCTGCATGGTCAGGTCGATGCGCATTCCCTTGCCGGTCCTTTGCCGTTTGTAGAGCGCCAGCAGGAGGGCGAAGGCCACGTTGTTGCCGGTGGAGTGGTCCATGTAGTTGTTGCTTGCTCTCTTGGAAGGGCCGCCCTCATAACCGGTGAGATAAGACATGCCGCACGCCGCGTCGACGGTGCGAGCGCGGGACCCGGCGCTGCGCCATGGGCCGGTGTAGCCATAGGCCGTGCTGCTCAGGGTGATGATGCGGGGATTGATCTGCGTCAGGGTCTCGTGGTCGAAGCCGAGACGGCGCATGGTGCCGGGCCTGAAGTTGTCAGTCACCACGTCGCAGTTAGCGACCAGTTTGAGGAAGACCTCTTTCCCGGCCGGACGCGTCACCTCCAGGCAAAGGCTTTGCTTGTTGCGGGTACCGAAGTAGGCCAGGTTTCCACCCTCGTTCCACCATTCCGTCCCGGCTTTGCCGTTGGGGAAAGGCCCGGACTTGCGGTCCTGGAGGTGCTCCACGCTTTCGATGCGGATGACCTGGGCGCCCAGATCCGCCAGGAACGCGGTGCCCCAGGGAAGAGCGTGGACCTGCTCCAGCGTGATGACCCTGACACTCTCGAGCGGCAGCGGTGCGGACATTGTTTTTAGAAAATTACGTGATTCGTGATCGGTGACCACGCTGCTGGTGCAAAGCGATCAGTTGGCCTTCACGCCGGCGGACTTGACGACCGGTCCCCACTTGTCGAACTCAGCGCGTATGAAATTCCCGAACTCCTCGGGCGTTCCGCCCGCTGCGTCGATGCCCGCGCCCGTCAGCCGATCCTTCACTTCCTGCATGGAGAGGACGCGTCTCGATTCGGCATTCAACTTCTGGATGATCGGCTTTGGCGTGCCAGCCGGCGCGAGCAGCCCGTACCAGACCGTTCCCTCGACTTTGGCAAGCCCGACTTCCTTCATGGTCGGGATATCGGGAAACGCGGCCAGCCGCGCCGGACTGGTGACGGCGAGCGCCTTGACCCGGCCCAGAGTGATGAACGGCTGATGGCCGGCGATCGCGTCGAACATGAATTGCACCTCGCCGGCCGCGAGGGCGGGCGCACCGGTGCCGCTGCCTTTGTACGGCACGTGCGGGCTCGGGATGCCGGTCACGATCTTGAATAACTCGCCGACGAGGTGCGGCGCGCTGCCCGTTCCGGGCGACGCGAAGCTGACGGCGCCCGGCTTCGCCTTCGCGAGCGCGATCAGCTCGCTGACCGATTTCACGGGTACCTGCGCGTTCACCACGAGAAATATCGGCAAGGTCGCAGACAGGATGACGGGCGTGAAATCCTTCAGCGGATCGTAGGGTAGATTGGTATAGATGTGCGGGCCGATGCCGTGCGTGGTGATCCCTCCCTGCAGCAGCGTGTAGCCGTCGGGCGCCGCCTTGGCGACGACGCTGGTGCCGACCACTCCGCCCATGCCGGCGCGGTTGTCGATCACGACGGTCTGCCCGAGGGCTTCACCAAGCTTCAACCCCATGACGCGCGCGAGCAGATCCGCGCCGCCTCCGGCCGGGACGAAAACGACGACGCGCACCGGGCGAGTCGGATACGCCTGCTGGGCGTTGGCGGCAAAGCCGAAGGCCAACGCCATCGAAGCCGGTATCCACGCAAAGCATTTGTTCATCGTTTCAGCCCGCACGTTTCACAGGGGTGGAAGTTACGCGATGGTTCATCACGCCGTTCGGAGCGGTCGGTCGGCACCGTGCAGCCGCGCGGTGCAAACACTAGCACGAACGACCGCGTCGCGTAATGCCGGTCATGGCGCACTCCCTGGGGGCGCTATGTCTCTCGTGACGCGCTTGAGCGAACGCGACTCTGGGTGCGGCGCGATCCTGAAGCCCAGACGCTGGACGAAATCCAGCATGTTCCGATTCGAGGCAAGCACGTCGCCCTCCACACAGCGCGCGCTCCGTTCCTGCAGCGCGCGGAGCAGCGCATGCATCAAGCGGCGGCCTACGCCGCGCCTCTGCCACTCGTCCAGCACGACCAGCGCGAACTCCCACGTTCCATCCCGCTGCACCGCTCGCGCAACACCTACCATTCTTGCCTCCCCGGCACGAGTGGCCAAAGCAACGAGTGCCATCTCCGAAACCGGGTCGGGCGCGACGGCCTGGCGCACATCCTGGGGCCGGAGATCCTCCACGCGGCGCGCGCCGCGCTTGTAGCGTGTGGCCCAGGACATCTCCTTCATCAATGTCAGCCAGAGCGCTTCGTCATCCGCGCGGATCGGACGAAGCTCGAGCGTCCAGTCGCCGAGTTTCGAGGTCATCGTTGGAGGGCTTCGCAGCGCAGGCACTCCGTCGGACCGGGAAGAGCTTACCGTCACAACAGGTTCATCCCTATGGCTTTCACGACCTTGGTCCATTTTGCGATGTCTGCCTTGATCGATGCGGCAAACTCTTCCGGCGAGCTCGCGACCACTTCGAGGCCGTCTGTCGCGAGCCGGTCCCTGACGTTCGGCACGCGCAGTATGGCAATGGCTTCCCGGTGCAGCCAGCCCAGAATTTCCTGCGGCGTCCCCGCGGGCGCGAACAGGCCGTACCACTGCACCGACTCGTAGCCGGGCACTCCGGCTTCGGCGATGGTCGGGATGCCGGGCGCCGCAGCGGCACGACGCGCGCTCGAGACGCCGAGCGCGCGCAGCCGGCCGACCCGCACATGGGGCATCAGGCTCGACATGCTGTCGGTCATCAGCGCGACCTGGCCGGCGATCAGATCGACAACGCCCAGGGAGCCGGACTTGTAGGGAACGTGCGTCATGCGTAGGTTCGCCATGCTGAGGAAGAGGGACGTTGCGAGATGCCCGTTGGTTCCGTTTCCCCCGGAAGCGTAGAGGAGAGTATCCCCTTTGTCCGCACTGGCCCTCGCGAGAGCGATCAATTCCCGTACCGACTTCACGGGCACCGACGGATGCACGACCATCACGTTGGGTGTGAACACCGCCATGGTGATCGGCGCGAAGTCGCGTATCGGGTCATACGGTAGCTTCTGGTAGACCGCAGGACTGATCGCGAACGCGGCCGTGTTGAGCAGCAAGGTATAGCCGTCAGGCCTGGCCTTGGCGACGGCTGCGGTGCCTATGGTGGTGCCGGCCCCCGGCCGGTTCTCCACGATGATCTGCTGGCCCGCGCGGGCGGTAAGCTCGGCCGCGATCAGGCGCGCGAAAGCGTCGAGTCCGCCGCCGGGTGCGGTGGTCACCACGAAGCGCACCGGCTGGCTCGGATAGTTGGCTGCCGCGCGCGCTTCAAGCAGCGCAGCGGCCAGCATCATGCCGGCCGCAACCAGGCAGGAGTAGGATCTTGATTGTCCGGTCAAGGAGAATCCAATGGCGCAACTAAGAATTGTCAGGTCCGAGGACGTCAAGCCGCAGAATATACGCGGCCTGGGCAAGGAAGCGGGGCAGATAAAAAGAATCATCGCTACGGAAAAGT
>DATFWO010000183.1:0-2111 GCA_035259205.1 Burkholderiales bacterium
GCTGCGGAGGTCCTCGGGGCAGTTTGCCGGAATGGCCGGGCCAAAGAATCAGGTCATGGTCGCTCGCTACGGAGGTCGCGCTCGCACGAAGCGGAGTGATCCTCACGGACGGCGGCTGCGCCGGCAGTACACCGGCCGTAGCTGTCAGAGTGCAGTACGCACAATGGGAGGAATCGTCAGGTTGCCCGGCAGGCGCCGGGTTCGTCGGGGCACGCGCGTCAGTGAGGCAGTGCTCTCCAAGCAAGCCGGCCGCAACTTGCGAGGCCCATTCCGCCCCCACAACGCCGGACAGCAACCCGTTGATGATGAGCGTATACGCAACGAGGTGGCCGACAAAGCCGCGCCATAGGTGATAGCTAAATTTGGGATTGTGCTGCACCGAATCCGGACCCCAACGCTTCAAAATAGCGCGCGATTGATTTCGGTGCAAGCACAACTAATTCGTGAGGGCAAAATCGCGCTCCGGGCAGGCTTGGCTGCCAGAAAAAAGCGGGCGCTGGCTGAAAAATCAGCAACGCCGACCTAAGCGGTCGCCGGTTTCTTGAGGGGGCCCCCAATCGGCGAAACACCTGGTCGTGTCGCCGCGGCTCCGAAACCTGGCCGCCCGCGATTATGACGTGATTGCCGGCATGATGTGATTGCCGGCATTGTTTCGCGACCGATCCGCATCTACGAGAAGCCGCGCTGCTACAGCTACTGTTCCTGAGGTACTACGACTAATATAGTCGACCGTGAAGACTCGCTCTTTACGCTGCGGCAAGTTTTGGCTAGCAATTCCCGCCGCGGCCGCTCTTGGACTGGCGCGACAATTGAGGAAGCGGCCAGTTTGATTGGGCCCTTCATGGATCGGACTCTTGCTGTCCACGAGCCCAACGTGGCACAAGTAAGGCTCGGTGGAATTCGAAGCCCGGCATGCGGTGGCCACCCGAGCGACCCGTGACTCCCCGTCCAACTCTCGTGAGGAGCCTGCCGCGCCCCTCGCCGTTTCGTCCCAGGACGAGTACGTCGCGTTCAGGAAACCGGCGCTTGCAGAAATACGCCGTCGCCAAGCCGGCGATGCCCGCTCCTATGACAACGAGATTTTGCCTCTCGGAAATCATGTCTTCGGCTCTGTGTTGGACGGCGCGCGCTGGTGTGAGCCGATCTTGGATCCCGCATGGAGAAGAAAACTTCCGTGCGTGAACTGATTAACAAGGTCTCGCGATCAGTGCGATCATGGCGGCACGCTGCGCGAGGATCGCTCCGTCCTCCCTCATGGCTTCCGCGCAAAGCAGCCCACCATGGTAGGGCCTGGGATGCTCGTGTTGCGCGAAGCGAGTTCCCGCCGTAATTGCTGCTCGAGCGCATCGACATCGAACTCGGACGCTTTGACGAATCCAGCTGCGGCTGCGCGTTGAGCGATGCTGCGGAAGCTTTCCACGATCCATTCGTAAACCGGACTGTCCGGGCCGCCATCCATGATGGGGTACTCGGCGCGGCAGTCAGGCGCCCGGAAGCCTGCCTCGAGCAAGAGGTGAAGCAATTGCGTGCCGATGTTGCCGTGCGTCATTGCCCCAAAGAAATCCCGGAACACGGCCATGAGGCGGTCGAGCAGCGGGCACGGCGGATAAGCCGCGTGCGCCGTAGAGAAGTCGTACTCCTGAAACACCGCCACACCGGCCGGCGACAGCCATTTGTGCGCCTTCCGGAGAATCGCGAGAGGGTCCCGCAAATGGATCAGGATGTGGCGACCGATGACGGCATCGAAGGCGCGCCCCGGTTCATACTGATCGATACTGCCGTGGACGAACTGGACGTTGTCCAGCGCCTGCCCCCGCGCCCGAGCCGTCGTTGTCGCTAATGCTATCTGATCGATATCGATCGCGGTTACCGTGCCGTGGCGCTCCACCAGTCGGGCGGCCATCAACGAAAGCTCGCCGATGCCGCACCCCAGATCCAGCACATGCATCCCGGTCGAAATCCCCGCGCGCCGCAAAAGCTGTTCGGTCAGCGGGTTCAGGATGGAAGCCTGCAGGGCAAGACGCCGCCGCTCGCGGTCGTCGTGTCCCATGACATAGTGCGCCTGCGGCGGCTTGGATCCGCCGATGGCTTCCCCTGGAGGGATGGAGGGC
>DATFWO010000184.1:0-15474 GCA_035259205.1 Burkholderiales bacterium
AGGATCGGGTAGCTCGCCCAGTCTATGCTGAGTACCTGCTCGCGGTCGAAGCGCACCTCCTCGAACAGCGTGCGCGAGGTCCCGTGCACCACGTTGCCCTCTATCGTGAGCTTGAGGCCGCCCGGATTGATGATTTGTCCGCAGTCGTGCGCCACGGTAAACCGCTTCGCCCAAACGCGCCCGGTACGGCGGTCCACTTCCACGTCCGCGACCATCGCCACGACGGTGCCGTTGCGCTCGGTGTATGAAAACCCACGGCCGATCATTACCTCGCCCCTGCCGCGGTTCGGGTTCGGCCGCCCCTGCCACTGCGCCTTTTCGGCGGCGGCCTTGACCACGCGGGCGTGACGCTCGTCCTTGAGGTACTTCAGCCGGAACGCCACCGGGTCGGCGCCCGCAGCGTGGGCGACTTCGTCGATGAACGACTCGCTCGCGAAGTGCGTTTCCGGCCCCAGCGGATCACGGAAGTGGCTCGTGCGCAGCGGCGAGCCGCGCTCGAGCAGCGCGGGTATCGTCTCCCACGAGCAGCGCTTGGCCGCGAACTCGTAGAGCTCGGCCGGATGCTGGAAGATGATCGTCGGCTTGCCCGGCCAGTTCGTGAGCTGTCCCATGACGGTGTCTTTGGGATCGTTTTCCGTGGTCGCCACGTCCTGCCGCGTGAACCCCTTGCCGAAGAAGTCGTATGCGACGACGTTGCCCGCGGCATCGAGGCCCGCGCGGCCACGATAGACTGCGGCGGGGCTCTTGGGATCCCAGCCGGTTCCCTCGTGGCGCATGTACTGCACGCGCACCGGACGGCCGGTGATCTTGGACAGCATCGAGGCGTCCATCGCCGCGTCGCCTGCGTCGTTGCGTCCGTAGGAGCCCGGACCCGGCACCCAGATCGCGCGCACTTTCTCCGGCGGCAATCCCGCAACCTTGGCGCACCCGTTGCGCCCGTAGTGCGGTTTTTGCGAGCCGGTCCAGAGAGTGGCGGTGTCGCTCTTTACCTCCGCGATCGCGCATGCCGGTCCCATGCTGGCGTGCGATTGCAGCGGCCATTCGTATTCCGCCTGCACCACTTTCGCCGCGGTCTTGAGGGCGGCTTCCACATCGCCCTTGTCGACCGGAACGCCGCTGCCGTTCGCCTTGGCCTGCCGGATGTGATCGTGGAGCTTCGCCATTTCCGGGAACGGCGCGCACGGCGGCGCCCACGTGACCTTGAGGTTTTCCGCGGCGCGCACGGCGTCCCATTCGCGCTCCGCCACAACGGCGATGAAATCCTTCTCGCGCACGATGCGGGCGCCCGGGATCGCCTTGATCGAGCTTTCGTCCACCGACACGGGACCGCAGCCCGCCGTCGCCGGCCTGATGACGCGCGCATGCAGCATCCCGTCCACCTTGACGTCGGTGATGTATTGCTGCCGGCCGTACACCTTCTCCGCGACGATCTTCTGCGGAATCGACTTGCCGACTACCTCGTACTGGGACGGCTTCTTGGGCTGCGCGGCGACCTTGAGATCGAGCGTGTTGCCGTACTGTTTGTTCCACTCCATCCGGTGGTGGAAGAACTTGCCGCCGACGAGCTCGCCGTAGGTCACTCGCTGCAGCGCGTAGCCGGGCACCCCGACGACGCCGTCCTCTACCGTAAGGTTCTCGGCCGGGACGCCCAGGCGTTTCGAGCCCATCTCGAGGAGGACGCGGCGGGCTTCCGCCGCGGCCTTTCTCATCGTCATGCCGCCGCGCTGGATGCCGGTGCTGCCGGACGCTCCGCCCTGATTGCACGTGAAGGCGGTGTCGCCCATCACCACGGACACCTTGTCGAAGGCAACGTCGAGCTCATCGGCTACGATCTGGCCGATCGCTACATCCACACCCTGTCCCATGTCCATCTTGCCGAAATAGGCCGTCACCTTGCCGTCCGGCAGTATGGCGATCCAGGAATCGAGCTCTTCGGGCATCAGGGCCGGCTTGCCGCCCAGGGTTTGCGGCGCCTGGCTCAGCGCCGTCGTCACCGCGCCCGGCACGGTGCAGCTCACCACCAGCGCACCGCCGGCCTTGAGAAAATCGCGGCGGGAAATGTTCGAAGTATTCATCGCGGTCTCCTCAGGCAGTCATCTGTGTGGCGCGCTTGATCGCCCGCATGATCGCCATGTGCGTGCCGCACCGGCACTTGATCCCGGTCATCGCCTCGCGAATCTGGGCATCGCTGGGGCGCGGGTTGTCGCGGAGGAACGCCGCCGCGGTCATGATCCAGCCGGAGAGGCAATAACCGCACTGCGGTACCTGCTCCTCGACGTACGCTCTCTGCAGCGGGTGGGGGCGTTCGGGCGAACCAAGACCGGCGAGCGTCGTGATGTTTTTCCCGGCTGCCGTGCCGACCGGCAGCACGCAGGAGCGCGTGGCCGCGCCGTCCACGTGCACCGTGCACGCGCCGCACTGGGCCTTGCCGCAACCGAATTTCGGGCTGGTGTAGCCGAGCTCCGAGCGCAGGGCATACAGCAGCGGCATTGCGGGATCGGCGTCGACGACCGTGGCCTTGCCATCGACGACGAGATTGATCTGGCTCATGACATTCTCCTCCGAATGATGAACGGCAGACTGGAACCGTGACTAGAACCTTAGGTTCTAATCAAGCTTACGCTCGCGAACGATGGCGGGCAACGTTCGACGACGGAATCCGGAATGGTCGTTTGCGAATTTCCTGGCGTCCCGGCGGTCAGGCTGCGCTCTTGCCGCTCACGCGCTCGTTGAAGGCGGTAAAAAAGTCCCCGGCGAGTTTTTTGGCCACCCCATCCACCAGGCGGGAGCCTACCTGGGCGAGCTTCCCTCCGATCGTGGCCTTCGCGGTATAGGCGAGCTGCGTGCTGCCGTTCTGGGGCGTCAGCGCTACCGTTGCCTGGCCTTTTGCAAAGCCCGCGGCGCCGCCCTGGCCTTCGAAGATCAGCGTGTAGCCACGCGGCGGATCGGCATCCGTCACCGTCATCTTGCCTTTGAACTGGGCGCTCACCGGACCGATTCTTGCGACCAGGACCACGTTGTACACATTGTCGCTCGCCTTGTCGATGCTCTCGCAGCCCGGTATGCAGTCCTTGAGAACCGCGGGATCGTTGAGAGCGTTCCACGTCTCCTGCTGCGCCAGGGGGACGAGCTGCTCGCCGGTCATTTCCATCGTTTTCCCTTCAGCGCCTCGCGGCGCGGGTGAGCGGTGAGCAGTAAGCGACGAGCGGGAAGCCCCGTTACGGCAGGCTCTCGAAGATGCAAGTTGTCCGCTCACTGCTTGCCGCGGTAGTCGTTCTAGTATGACCCAGCACGCGCGCCAGATCCATCAGGCTCTGGACATTGTGCGCCGGCAGGAAATCGTCCACGTACGGCAGCATGGCCTGAATGCCGGCGGGCTTCGCTTCGAATGCCGGGTAGCGCAGCAGCGGATTCAGCCAGATCAGCCGGCGGCACGACTTGCGCAGCCGCTCCATCTGCCGCGCGAGGTCCGCGCCCGCATCGCAGTCGAGCCCGTCGCTGATCAGCAGGACCACGGCGCCCTGCGCGAGCAGCCGGCGCGACCAGTTGCGGTTGAACTCCTTGAGACAGGCTCCGATGCGCGTGCCGCCCGACCAGTCCTTGACGGCGCGGCTCACTTTCGCGAGCGCGACGTCCGGATCGCGGTACTGGAGATGACGAGTGACGCTGGTGAGCCGCGTTCCGAACGTGAGGCCGTGCACGCGGTTGCGATCGTTGATCGTCGCGTGTAGGAACTGCAGGAACATGCGCGTATAGCGATTCATCGAGCCCGATACGTCGGCGAGCACTACGAGCGGCGGGGCGCGCCGGGCGGCCGAGCGGCGCTTGAGCGGTATGGTCGAGCCGCCCAGCCGCAGGCTTGCGCGCAGACTTGCCCTGGGATCGATGCGCTCGCCGCGCGCATGCGGTGCATGGCGGCGGGTGCGTACCTCGGGAAGCCGCAGCTTCAAGCGCGCAAGAGCCGCTCGCGCCGCGGCGAGCTCGTCGTTGCTCATGCTCTCGAAATCCATGGTCTGCAGCGCCTCGCGCGCCGAAAACGTGAGGCTGGCGTCGAACGTAATACGCTGGTGCGAGGGGGCGCCGCGGTGCTCGCGCTGAGAGAAGAGCGCACGCGCCAGCCGCTGGGAGATCTCCGGCTCGCGTCTTTCGGGCGCGATCCGTCCCTGCACGGGGGGCATGCGCAGGACTCTTCCAGCGAGGTCGGGATCCCGCCAGAACATGCGGAACGCCTCGTCGAACAGGGGAAGCCGGTCGTGCCGGTCAAGAAAGATCGAGGCGAGCGTCCAGTAGAAGTCGTCGCGGCGCTCGATCCCGGCGATCTGCAGGGCGTGGAGCGCGTCGATCACCCGGTCCGGGCCGACCGGCAGCCCGGCCGCTCGCAGGACGCGGGCGAAATGCATCACGTTGCCGGCGAGCTGCCCGGTGGCGGCGGCGACTGCGGTTGAACTCACTTCGAATCGACCCCTGGATGTCTGGCGGCGCGTTGCGCGGAGGACATCGTTAGACCCCCCACCGCGCGCCGGGCGAGCGGGGATTCGCGCGCCAGCTTCCTGAGCTCATTGGAGGCGGCCACGCGGTGGTCGCGGACGAACTGCTCGTGGTTGTGCTCGACTTCGGACAGGCGGTAGACGTAGTTCACCATCAGGCCGGCAGAGCGCCGCATACCCTGCTCCGACACGTCCGCCAGCCAGTTGAGCCGGTCCATGCGCGCCCCGTTGCCGAGATGGAAGCGTGCGACGGGATCAGCCGGCAGGCCCTCGTCCTTTTCCTCGAGAAGATAATAGGCGCACAACGACATCAGGAGCGGCCGCAGCCGCGACGGGGCGTCCACCGTCCGAAACCAGTCGGGATCGTCCAGGCGCCGCAGCGATTCCAGGCGCGCTGCGCCCCCGGATGCGGCGCGCAGCTGTTCTTCGGAATTCCTGAGCCAGGCGCGAAAGCCGGCGACCGGTGAGAGCGTGGCGAACTGATCGATGCGCGGAAGCTCCCGCTGCAGCTCCATTACCACTTGCTTGATGAGAAGATTGCCGAACGAGACCCCGCGCAGACCCTGCTGACAGTTCGTTATCGAGTAGAAGATCGCCGAATCCGCGTGTGCGGGATCAAGTACCGGCGAGCCGACGTCGAGCAGCGGCTGCACCGAGTCGCTTATGCCACGCGTCAGCGCGACCTCGATGAAGATCAGCGGCTCGTCGGCGAGCACCGGGTGAAAAAACGCAAAGCAGCGCCGGTCGGCCGCAAGGCGCCGCCGCAGGTCATCCCATCCCTGGATCTGGTGCACCGCCTCGTGGGCGATCAGCTTTTCCAGCACGATGGCAGGGGTGCGCCAATCGATACGCTCGAGCGTAAGGAAGCCGCGGTTAAACCACGAGGAAAGCAGGTGCGCGAGATCGGCCTCGATGCTTTTCCAGGTCGGGTGCAGCTCGGCTTTGGCGAGCAAATGCTCCCGCATCGCGATGAGCGCCGCGGTGCCGCCAGCGGCCATGTTCAATCGCCGGAACAACTCCTGGCGCGGCGGCTCGACCGCGCGCTGGAGCAGGATGAGGTGCTCCGGCGTAGGGTCGGAACGGTAGGCATCGGCCGCGCGGCCGACCGTCGCGGGTTCGGGCGAGAATTCGGCCGCCAGGAGGTCGAAGAACAGGGGGAGCGCCGGTTCCAGCAGCCGCTCGTATGCGGCCAGTGCCTCTCGCGCCAGCGCTGCACCCGAGACTTCGCCCCGCTCGGAGAGCAGCCCGTGGCACAGGTCGACCGCTCTTCTTGCCGTGCGCGCCGCATGTGTGGCCGAGTCATGGCGTATGACCTTGCCGATGAGACGCCTGAAGAAGGACTGGTCAGCCATATGGCCGTCTTCAGGCTCGCGCTGCGGCGGGCTCGGCTTTCGCCTCGGCTACCAGCCGGGCGGCCTCGGTTCCCTGCACCTTGGCGATGTCGTCCTGGTACTTGAGCAGGACACCGAGAGTATCGTTGACGGTATCCGGATCCAGCGCCCGGGCGTCGAGCGCGGTAAGGGCCTTCGTCCAGTCTATCGTCTCGGCCACGCCGGGGAGCTTGAAAAGATCCATCGCCCTCAGCTTCTGCACGAAAGAGACGACCTGGCCTGACAGCGCTTCCTGCGCTTCGGGCGCCTTGCACCGGACGATCTCCAGCTCGCGCCGCGCGTCGGGATAGTTCACCCAGTGGTAGAGGCAGCGGCGCTTGACGGCGTCGTGAATTTCCCGCGTGCGGTTCGACGTGATGACGACGATAGGCGGGCGCTCTGCCTTGATGGTTCCGATCTCCGGTATGCTGACCTGCCACTCCGACAGCACCTCGAGCAGGTAGGCCTCGAACGGCTCGTCGGTGCGGTCCAGCTCGTCGATGAGCAGCACCGGGGGCGCTTCGCTGTCGCGCAGCGCCTGAAGCAGCGGCCGCTCGATGAGGAACTTCGCCGAAAAGATGTTCGCTTCGAGCTCCGGTCGGGCCTGCTGGCCGGAGCTTTCTGCCAGCCGGATTTCCAGCATCTGGCGCGGATAGTTCCACTCGTATACCGCGGACGCGATATCCAGTCCCTCGTAGCACTGCAGGCGCACGAGCCGGCGCTCGAGCGCTTGCGCCACCACCTTGGCGACTTCCGTCTTGCCCACGCCCGCCTCGCCTTCCAGGAACAGCGGTCGCTGCATCCTGAGAGAGAGGAACAGGGCGGTGGCGAGGCTGCGCTCCGCGATATAATTTCCGGCAGCGAGCAGCCCGAGCGTCTCGTCGATGGATCCGGGCATGCGGGAGGCAGAGGCGGAGCTGGTCGCCATGGTCGTGTCGGCCCTGCAGCAGGTGTGGCGAACCGAGATTAATCGAAGTTAAATCCGGGCGCAACGACACTCGATGCTCCCATGAATGATCCGAAACACTGCTGCCGCGCCGCCCTCTTAACCGCCTGGGTGGCTGCGCTTACCCCTGGCGTTGCAGCGCAGCCCGCCGGCTATCCGGCCAGGCCCGTCCGCATCATAGTTCCATTCAGTGCCGGCAGTCCCGTCGAAATCCCTGCGCACCCGGTTGCGCAACGGCTCGCCGAGGTGATGGGGCAGCAGTTCTTGATCGATAACCGCCCCGGCGCGAGCGGCACTTGTGAAGGACATCGCCCTGCAGGCGACCATCGCGAAGCGGATCGGGATCCAGCCGCAATGACTTGTATGGCGGCGCCGTACAATCATCCTTCACCTGCCCCCCTCGAATGCGACTTCTTCTTCAGGCCGCCTGCTTCTGCAGCATGCCCGCGCCCGCGAGCGCGTGCCTGATCGCTTCCAGATCGGCGCCCGCCGGCTGGTTGGTGGGCCGGCGCACAACGGGAGAGCTCATCAGGCCGGCGAGGAACATCGCCATCTTCATGCGTGCGTGCGCCTCGCCCGTCGGCTCGCCGAAGCCGTATACCGCCTGCTTCAGCGGATTGATGTCGAACTGAATGCCCATCGCCCGCTTCAGATCGCCCGCCTGCACGGCTTCCCATAGCGCCACGATCTTCTGCGGTATGAACGAAGCGAAGCCGACCAGAGCGCCGTCCACGCCCTGCACCATCGATGCGAGCAGGTACTCGTCGTGGCAGGTGAGGATGGTCTTTTCCGGCGCCGCCTCGCGGATCGCCTTGATGTCCATGACGTACTTGTTCATGTCGCGCGTGCCGACCTTGAACACCTTCACCCAGGGCAGGCGTGCGAGCTGTGCGAGCAGCTCGCACGAGTATGCAGCGCGGGTCCACGAAGGATAGACGTGCACGACCAGATCCAGCCCCGAGGCCTTGCCGATCGCGGTGAAGTGCTCCACGACGTGCTCGGGCTTCATGCCGAACCGCAGCCACTGGTGCGGCGGCATCACGAGCAGGCCCGAAGCGCCCGCGCGCTTCGCCATTTCCGCGTGGGCGCAGGCTTCGTCTATGCCTTCGACACAGATACCGGAGACGACGGGGAGGCGGCCCTCCACTTCGTCGGCAACGATGCGCGTCACCTCGGCGCGCTCTTCCGCGTTGAGCGCGAAGACCTCGCCCGTGTGCCCGTTGGTCACGAGTCCGGTGATGCCGCGTGTGCCCGCCAGCCAGGACGTGAAGCGACGGAGCTCAGGCTCGTCGATGGAGTAGTCCGGCTTGAACGGCACCTGCATCGCAGGCAGCACGCCGTGGTAGGAAAGGTGGCCCATCGCTCGCTCCTTGGCAATCGAGGAAAATTCCCGGGATTCAATGTCTCATTGTGCGCGTGGCGCGGTGATCCTTCAAGGAACGGGCGGCGCGCTTTACCTGCCCGAGGGGCGGGCATATATTGAGGGGCGCTCGTGCCCACCGCGTGGGGCGCAGCAGCAGGAGGAGGATATCGAAATGATGACGCGCAAAGCAGGATGCGCTGGAAGGCTCGGAGCGGACCGGCTATGTGCTGTCGGCGGGATTGCTTTGAGTCTTGCGCTCGGTTGCACCGGGGCGGGCGCCCAGGACAAGTATCCGTCGAGGCCGGTCCGTATCGTAGTGTCCTTCGCGGCGGGCGGCCCCACCGACGTCGTCGCCCGGATCATGGGCGCGAAGATGGGTGAGCTGCTAGGCCAGACCTTCGTGGTCGACAACCGGCCCGGTGCGGGCGGCAATACCGGCGCCGACGTGGTCGCGAAATCCCCGCCCGACGGCTACACGCTGTTGATGGGCACGGTCTCCACGCACGCAATCAATCCCGGCCTCTACAAGCGCATGCCCTACGACCCGGTGCGCGATTTCGTGCCGGCGGGTCAGATCGGCGTCACGCCGACCGTCCTCGCGGTGCATCCCTCGGTGCCTGCGCGCGACGTGAAGAGCCTCATCGCCCTGCTGAAGGCCAACCCCGGCAAGTACAGCTACGGATCCTCCGGGCTTGGCTCCATCCTTCACCTGTGCGGCGAGCAGTTCAAGACGCTGGCGGGTGGCCTCAATGTCGTGCACGTGCCGTACAAGGGCTCGGCGCCCATGATGGTGGACCTCGTGGGCGGGCAGATCCAGATGGTGTTCGACGCGACGCCGAGCGCCGGGCCGCAGATCCAGGCGGGCACGATACGCGCGCTCGGCGCCGGCATGGCAACGCGGGCGCGGGCGCTTCCCGACCTGCCAACGCTGCAGGAGCAGGGCTTGAAAGGCTTCGAGTGCTATACGTGGAACGTGATCTTCGCGCCGGCGAAGACGCCGCCACAGATCGTCGCGCGACTGAACGAGGCGATCAACAAGGCGCTTGGGGACCCTGCGGTCTTCAAGCGCCTGCAGGAAGTCGGCATTGATCCGACGCCGGGAAGCACGCCGGAGAAGGTTGCCGAGTTCGTCAAGGCGGAGCTTGCGAAGTGGGCGCCGATTATCAAGGCGTCGGGAGCGGAGCTGGATTGAAGAGCCTGATGCGCACGCTCCGCGCCGCACTTGCGTGAATGGCGGGAACGGGTGCAGGATGAACCAGGAGAAGAAGGAGTATCCATGCCGCGCCACGCCCAATACGTCCCCCACGGTGTCATACCCGCATGCCTGTTGCCGTTCAACGAGGATCTATCGATCGACGAGGCGTCCTACCGCGCGCATCTGTGCGACGTAAGCGCAACGGAGGGTATCAGCGCCATCACCATCAACGCGCACTCCTCCGAGGTCGCGTCCTGCTCGTTCGACGAGCAGCGCAGGGTTCTCGCGATCACCCAGGACGAAGTGGGCGCGCGGATGCCGATCATCGCCGGCGTGTATGCCGATGGCAGCCTCAAGGCCGCCCGCATCGCCCGCATGGCAGCCGACGGCGGCGCATCGGCGCTGCTGGTTTTCCCGCCCAATCCCTTTACCGCCGGGCAGCGCCCGGAAATGGCGGTCGCGCATTTCAGGCGCATCGCCGATGCCGTTGACGTGCCGTTGATCGCCTTCCAGTACGCCCTTGCCAGCGGACAGGGCTACCCGCTGCCGACGTTGCTGAAGATCATCGACGCGGTACCGACATTGCGCGCCATCAAGACCAAGAGCTCGACGCAACAGCAATTGGAGCGCGAGGTGCGTGTGCTGCAGAGCCTCACGCCCGTAGTGAACGTGTTGACGACGCACAGCGCGTGGCTGCTTTCGTCGCTCGTGCTCGGCTGCAACGGCTTGCTGTCCGGCTCGGGTTCGATCATCGCGGATTTGCAGGCGCGCCTCTATCGGGCGGTCAAGGACAAGGACCTGGCGAGCGCCCATGCGTTGCACGCACGCATCACGCCGACTGCCGAAGCGTTCTACACCGATCCGCAGGTCGACATGCACAACCGCATGAAAGAGGCGCTCGTGCTCCTGGGCAAGCTGCCGCGCGCGGTCGTGCGGCCGCCGCTGGTGAAGATTGCGCAGGAGGAAATCGAGCGCATCCGGCGCGCGCTGATCGCCGCCGGCCTGTTGACCGAGGAGAAGGTGCGCCGGCTGGCCTGACTATTTGCCAGCGATAGCGGCAGCGACCGCGCGCTGCGCCAGCACCGTCACCAGGTGCGCCCGGTATTCCGCGCTGGCATGGACGTCCGAGCTCAGGTCATCCGCTGAGATTCTGACTTTCGCGATCGCGTCGGGCGAGAAGTTCTCGGCGAGCCGCTTTTCCATGGTCTTGGCGCGAAACACGCCATCCTGGCCGGCGCCGGTCACGGCGACGCGCACGGTGCCCGCGCTCTCGCTCACGAACACGCCGACGAGGGCAAAGCGCGAAGCCGGGTTCCGAAATTTCACGTAGGCCGCGCGCTTGGGCAGCGGAAAGGAAACCGACACGATCACTTCGCCGGGCCTGAGCGCTGTTTCGAACAGCCCGGTGAAAAACTTGTCGGCGGCTATCTCCCGCTTGTTGGTCTTGATGGTGGCGCCCAGTCCGAGCGCCGCCGCGGGATAGTCTGCCGCCGGATCGTTGTTGGCGAGTGAGCCGCCGAGCGTGCCCTGGTTGCGTACCTGCCGGTCGCCGATGCCGCCGGCGAGACGGGCGAGGGCCGGGATGCCGATCGCCACGTCTTTCGAGCCCGCGACGTCGCTGTGCCGGGTGAGTGCCCCGATGGTAAGCGTTCCGCCCTCGAGCTTGATCCCGCCCAATTCCTCGAGCGCGCCAAGATCGACCAGCGCGCCCGGTTTGGCGAGGCGCAGCTTGAGCGCGGCAACCAGGGACTGGCCGCCGGCGAGCGGCTTGGCGTTGTCGACTTTGCGCAGCAGCGACAGCGCGTCTTTCATCGATTTGGGACGGTGGTATTCGAAAGCGTGCATGTCGGCTCCTGTGGTTGGGACATCAGCCCAAGCTCATGTGCGGCTAGGCCGCCTTGCGCTTGCCTTTTGCGGACTGCATCGCGCGCCAGACCCGCTCGGACGTTGCAGGCATCTCGACGTCACGCACGCCGAGCGGCCACAACGCATCGGTGATCGCGTTCATCACCGCGGCCGGCGCGCCGATGGCGCCCGCTTCGCCGCAACCCTTCACACCCAGCGGGTTGTGCGTGCACGGCGTCTCCTGGGTGCCGACCTTGAAATTCGGCAGATCATCGGCCCGCGGTATGGCGTAATCCATGAAGGTGCCGGTCAGCAGCTGCCCGCTCTCCGGATCGTAGACGCAGCCTTCCAGCAGCGCCTGTCCGATTCCCTGCGCCAGTCCGCCGTGCACCTGGCCTTCGACGATCATCGGGTTGATGACCTTCCCGAAATCGTCCACGGCGGTGAAATTGACGATGCGGGTCTGCCCCGTGTCCGGGTCGATCTCCACTTCGCAGATGTGGCTGCCCGCCGGGAACGTGAAGTTGGTCGGGTCGTAGAACGCCGACTCGTTCAGGCCCGGCTCGAGCTTGTCGAGCGGATAGTTGTGCGGCACGTAGGCGGCGAACGCGACTTCGCCGATGGTCTTCTTGCGATCGGTGCCGGCGACGGTGAAATTGCCGCGGTCGTACTCGATGTCGGATTCGGCGGCCTCGAGCAGGTGCGCCGCGATCTTCTTGCCCTTGGCGACGATCTTGTCGATCGCCTTGATGATCGCGGTCCCGCCGACTGCGATCGAGCGCGAACCGTAGGTGCCCATGCCGAACAGGATGCGCCCGGTGTCGCCGTGAACGATGTCCACGTTCTCGATGGCAACGCCGAGCCGGTCGGCGACGACCTGGGCAAACGTGGTTTCGTGGCCCTGGCCGTGCGCGTGCGAGCCCGTGAACACGGTGACGGATCCGGTCGGGTGAACGCGGATTTCACCCGCTTCGAACAGCCCGGCGCGCGCGCCGAGCGAGCCGGCGACATTGGAAGGGGCGATGCCGCAGGCCTCGATGTACGTGGAATAGCCCAGCCCGCGGAGCTTGCCGCGCTGCTCCGCGTCCTTGCGGCGCGCCGCGAAGCCTGCCACGTCTGCGAGCTTCAGCGCCTCCGCTAGCGTCGCCTCGTAGTCGCCGGTATCGTAGAGCAGCGCGACCGGCGTCTGATAGGGAAACTCGCGTATGAAGTTGCGCCGGCGCAGCTCCGCTGGATCGAGCTTCATCTCGCGCGCCGCGGTCTCGACGAGGCGCTCGACCACGTAGGTTGCTTCCGGCCGGCCGGCGCCGCGGTAAGCGTCCACCGGCGCGGTGTTCGTGAAAACCGCCGTCACCTCGCAGTAGATCACGGGCGTGGTGTATTGCCCGGCGAGCAACGTGGCGTAGAGGATGGTCGGGATGCAGGAAGCAAACGTGGAGAGGTAGGCCCCAAGGTTTGCCGTGGTCGTGACCCGCATGGCGGTAAATTTGCCGTTCCTGTCGAGCGCGAGCTCGGCCTTCGTCACGTGATCGCGGCCGTGCGCGTCGGAGAGGAAGGATTCCGAGCGCTCCGCCGTCCACTTGATCGGCCGGTTCACCTGCTTCGCGGCCCAGGTGATGACCGTCTCCTCGGCGTAGAGGTAGATCTTGGAGCCGAAGCCGCCGCCCACGTCGGGCGCGATGACGCGCACCTTGTGCTCGGGCAGGCCCAGCACGAACGCCGTCATGAGCAGCCGCTCGACGTGCGGGTTCTGATTCGCGACGTAAAGCGTGTAGGCGTCGTCGGCCCGCGAGTAGCTCGCCACCGCGGCGCGCGGCTCTATCGCGTTGGGAACGAGGCGGTTGTTGATGAATTCGAGCGTAGTCACCTGGTGCGCTGCGGAAAACGCCTTGTCGGCGGCGCCCTTGTCGCCGATCGACCAGACGTAACACGTGTTGTCCGGGGCGGCCTCGTGCACAACCTGCGCGCCCGGCTTGCGCGCATCCTCGACCTTCACGACCGCCGGCAGCACCTCGTAGTCCACGTCTATCAGTTCGGCGGCGTCCTTGGCCTGATGCAGCGTCTCGGCGATCACGACCGCGACGTGGTCGCCTGCATAGCGGACCTTGCCCTGCGCGAGCGGCGGGTGCGGCGGCTCTTTCATCGGCTGGCCGTTGACGTCGGTAATGAGCCAGCCGCAGGGCAGCCCGCCGACCTTGGCCGCGGCGAGATCGTCGCCGGTGAACACCGCGACCACGCCCGGCGCGGCGCGCGCCTGCGTAACGTCGATCCGGCGGATCTTCGCATGAGCGTGCGGCGAGCGCAGGAAATAGGCGTAGGTCTGTCCGGTCAGCGCCACGTCGTCGGTGTACTGTCCGGCGCCGGTCAGGAATCGCACGTCTTCCTTGCGCTTGATCGATTGTCCAATCAGCGGTGCATTCATCGTCTTCTCCGAAAAACGGGTAAGCAGTAAGCGGTAAGCGGGAGCAGTCAAAACCGCTGTTGCGGCGCTGCCTGCTCTCCGCTCACTGCTTGCTGCTCACCGCTTCATGGCTTTTGCGCCGGCCTGCACCGCTTTCACGATATTCTGGTAGCCGGTGCAGCGGCAGAGATTACCGTCGAGCTCGCTGCGCACCGTCTCCTCCGACGGGTCGGGATACCGGTTCGCGAGCTCGATCGCGTTCATGACCATTCCGGGGGTGCAGAAGCCGCATTGCAGTCCGTGATGCTCGCGGAATGCCGCCTGCATCGGGTGCAGTTCGCCGTTGGGTGCTATCCCCTCGATCGTCACTATGCTGGCGCCCTCCATTTGCGCGGCCAGTACGTTGCACGACTTGGTCGCGCGGCCGTTCACGTGCACGGTGCAGGCGCCGCAATGCGCGGTGTCGCAGCCGACGTGGGTGCCGGTAAGTCGCATATGATCGCGGAGGAACTCGACCAGCAAGGTCCGCGGATCGAGCTCTTTGCGGACGGCTTTTCCATTGACTGTCATCGAGATGGTAATGCTCATGCGATCCTCCGGGTGGTGCGCCGCGGGGCGGTGCAGTGGTTACGCTCAGGCGGAATCGAACGGGAAGGTCCGAGGATGCTAGCTCAGCGCAAACACTCGCGCAACCGCCTTCGCCAGTCGCGGGCTGCCGGACAAATGAGCGATAAGCGGCGAGCCACGGGCCGTGAGCCGCGAGCTGCCGGCCATGAGCCCGTCCATCGCTCGCGGCGCGGAGTACTTCCCGGGATGCGCCGTCCCGTTATATTCGATAGAATATAACCCCGACTTCAAGTTCCGGAGTGTCGAAATGGACAGCGTGGATCTTCAGGTGCTCAAGAGCGCGAGCGATTGGGTTAAAGCAGGCCGCCGCGTCGTGATGGCGACCGTGGTTCACACCTGGGGCTCGGCGCCGCGGCCGATCGGTGCGCTCACGGCGATCCGCGACGACGGCATGGTAGTCGGTTCGGTCTCCGGCGGCTGCGTGGAAGACGACATGATCGACCAGGTGCGCGGCGGCCAGCTGGTGCAGGACAAGCCGGCAACGACCAAGTATGGCGTGAGCGCAGAGGAAGCGAAGCGCTACGGATTGCCGTGCGGCGGAACGCTGGAGCTCGTGCTGGAGCCGCTGACGAAGGACAGCGCCCTCGACGAATTGCTGGGGCGCGTGGAGCGCCACGAGCTCGTCAGCCGCCGGCTCGAGATGGATTCGGGCCGGGTCACGATCGCGCCGGCCATGTCGAACGACCAGCTGCGCTTCGACGGCAGGACGCTCACTACTGTACACGGTCCCCGCTGGCGCCTGCTCATAATCGGCGCCGGGCAGCTTTCGACTTTTCTCGCGCAGATGGCGCAGGGATTGGACTATCAGGTCACGATCTGCGACCCGCGCGTCGAATACGCCGAGGGCTGGGACGTTCCGGGAGCGGAGCTCAAGCGCGGCATGCCCGACGACGTCGTGACCGAGATGAATCCCGACGGCCACACCGCGATCGTGACGCTCACGCACGACCCCAAGCTCGACGACCTCGCGCTGCTGGAGGCGCTCAAGTCCCCTGCGTTCTACGTGGGAGCCATCGGCTCGAAGAAAAACAATGATGCGCGCCGCAGACGGCTCACGGAGTTCGACCTTTCGGAGGAAGAGATCGAGCGCCTGCACGGACCGGTGGGGCTCAAGATCGGCAGCAAGACGCCCCCGGAGATCGCAATCGCCATCCTTGCCGAGATGACGGCGGTGCGCAATGGCGTAAGGATTCTGGCGCTCGTCGAGCCGGAAAAAATCACGGCAGCCGGCTGCGCCACA
>DATFWO010000185.1:0-27286 GCA_035259205.1 Burkholderiales bacterium
GCTCAAGCTATAATCAGGCGGTCGATGTGCTGCGTGTCTGTCTGCTTTCTGCTCGCTCGATCCCGCAATGCGCATCCTGCTGAGCAACGATGACGGCTACTATGCGCCGCCGATCGCGTTGCTGGCAAAGCTGCTGGCGTCGCTGGGAGAAGTCACCGTTGTCGCTCCCGAGCGCGACCGCAGCGGCTCCAGCAATTCGCTCACGCTGGATCGCCCGCTCACGGTGCGCCGCGCGCAGACCGGCTTCTACTACGTGAACGGCACGCCAACCGATTGCGTGCACGTCGCTGTGACGGGCCTCCTCAAGCAGGCTCCGGATCTCGTCGTCTCGGGGATCAATGACGGCGCCAACATGGGCGACGACACGCTCTACTCGGGCACGGTGGCTGCCGCCACCGAAGGTTTCCTGCTCGGGATTCCGTCGATCGCGGTTTCGCTCGTCGTCAACGGAAAGGAAAATTACCACACGGCTGGACGGGTCACCGTCGAGCTGGTTGCCCGCTTCGCCGAGCGGCCTTTCAGTCAGCCGGTTTTGCTCAACGTCAACGTGCCGGACGTGGAATACGGCGTGCTGAACGGCGTGCAGGTCACTCGTCTTGGGCGCCGCCACAAGGCGGAGCCCGTGGTGAAGTCCACCAGTCCGCGCGGTGAAACGGTCTATTGGGTAGGACCGGCAGGCGCCGCACAGGACGCGGGCGCGGGTACCGATTTCCACGCGGTCGCAAACGGTCGCGTGTCGGTCACTCCGCTGCAAGTGGACCTCACGCGCTCTTCACAGCTCGAGGCATTGGCGGAGTGGTTGCGATGACGGGACCGCACGCCGGAATCGGCATGACCTCGCAGCGCACACGGCTGCGGATGGTCGAGCGCCTGCGCGAGCAGGGTATACGCGACGAGGCCGTGCTCGCGGTCATGGGGACGCTGCCCCGGCACATCTTCGTGGACGAGGCGCTGGCGAGCCGCGCGTACGAGGATATCTCGCTGCCGCTTGGTTTCGGGCAGACCATTTCGAGCCCGCACACCGTGGCGCGGATGACAGAGCTGGCCCGTAGCGGCCCTGCGCTGGACAAGGTCCTCGAGATCGGCACCGGCTGCGGCTATCAGACAGCGGTACTCGCAAAACTGGCAAGAAAGGTGTACTCGATAGAGCGGCTTGCCGCGTTGCTCAATCATGCCCGCCGTCATTTGCGCGAAGTAAGGCTGGTCAACGTGCACGTGCGGCACGGCGACGGAATGCTCGGCATGCCCCAAATGGCGCCTTTCGACGCTATCGTAGTCACGGCGGCTGCTCCGCGCGTGCCGGACAAGCTGGTCGAGCAACTGAAGGCGGGCGGCAGGCTGGTGATGCCGCTCGCTACCGGGAAAGGGCAGCGGCTCTGCGTGGTCGAGCGCACCCAGCAGGGCTATACCGAGCGGCGCATGGATCAGGTAAAGTTTGTACCGGTACTGCCTGGAGTCGAATAGATCCAGCGAGGCCAGTGAGCCAGCAGCCACTCAGAACCGCCGCAGCCTGCTTGCTAGCCGGAGCCCTGGTCGCGGCCTGCACGGCGCATCGTCCTGCGCCGGTGGTGGATCGTACGGCCCCGGCCAAACCCGCCGCACCGGCAAAGTCGACGGTTACCGTGCAGCCGGCATGGCGGCCGCCGGATACGCGACCTGAGTTCTATACCGTCCGGCCGGGCGATACGCTGTACAGCATCGCGCTCGATCACGGCATCGACTACCGGGATCTTGCGCTGTGGAACGGGATCAGCAATACGGGCACGGTCAAGCCTGGACAGCAGCTGCGCCTCAGCCCGCCTCAAACCGCCGCGACCACGGCGCCGTTGCAGAGCGCGCCCGGCGTGCAGGCGCGGCCGTTGACAGGTGCGCCTGTGGCGCCTGCGGATACGGTCAAATCGCAGCCGCTGGGTGTGCGCGTTCCTTACTCGGAACAGGCTTACGCCCAGCTTGCTGCCATCAAGCCGGACGGATCACCACCGGCGAAACCCGAAGCCCCGAGCGCAGCACCCGGATCTGACGGCGACGAAATTCAGTTCATCTGGCCCACGAACGGAAAGGTCGTCAATACCTTCAACGACGGAGCCAACCTGAAGGGTATAGGCATCGCCGGTAAGTCGGGCCAGCCGGTATACGCGAGCGCGCCGGGGAGAGTCATTTTCAGCGGTACGGGCATACGCGGTTTCGGCAAGCTGATCGTCATCAAGCACAACAACACTTTCCTGAGCGTCTACGGCCACAACAGCGAGCTGCTCGTCAAGGAGGGCCAGAACGTATCCAAGGGCCAGAAAATAGCCGAGATGGGCAATACCGACGCCGATCAGGTGAAGCTCCACTTCGAGATACGTCGCTACGGCAAGCCGGTCGACCCGGTGAAGCTCCTGCCCGAGCAGCCGGGCTAGCGCAGTAAATCTTGAATAGTGAACGGTGGTTACAGTTTTCCGTTCACCGGGTTCAGGCGGTGAACTGGCGGACCTGCCGCCGCAGCTGACCGAGCGCGTCCGCGCTCCCTCCTGCGGAATAACGGAGGCGCACGTAGAGCAGTGTGATCGTCGCCACGGCTGCGGCAAGATCCGGGCGCACGCCTTCGAGTCGCCGCGCATAGTCCTCGGGGCCTTCCGCCGGATGCCGCGGCAGGCCCACCCGTCGCAATTTATCGCAGAACCGGAGATAGGCGATTCTTGCCGGATCCCGCACCCTCGTCTTGAGTTGACGCAGCATCAGCGCCGAGAGCACCAGGACGACGAATAGCGTGGAGCAGAACAGTATCAGCGCCAGGCTATGCCAGGTCGCGTCGTCGATACCGACGCGCGAGAGCAGCAGGCGCTGGCGCTCGGGCGTGTAGCCCAGGACCCACTGGTTCCAGGCGTTCGCCATCAGGTCCCATGTGAGCGAGAGCTGCCGCAGCGCCTTGAAGTCGGCGCGCACGAGCAAGGGCAGGGGATCGGTGCGCGGCACTGCCGCGGAAATGCCCGCCTCCACCCGCAGCGGCGAGACCGCGGCGGTGGGATCGAACCGCACCCAACCCTCGCTACGCAACCAGACCTCGGCCCAGGCGTGCGCGTCGGCCTGGCGTACGATGAGATAGTTGCCGAGCTGATTGATTTCGCCGCCCTGATAACCGGTGACGATACGCGTCGGCAAGCCGGCCGCCCGCATCAGAACTGCAAAAGCGGAGGAATAGTGCTCGCAGAAGCCGCTGCGCGTCTCGAACAGGAACTCGTCAACCGGATTGTTCCCGAGCAGCATCGGGGGCGTTAGCGTATAAAAGAATTTCTCGTCGTGGAACATCGCCAGCGCCGCACGCACCACGTCACGGTCGTTGGCGTGCTCGGCGCGCAGCTTGCGCCCAAGTTCGATCGTGCGCGGGTTGAAACCCTCAGGCAAGCTGAGAGCCCGGCGCAGAGCGAGTCGGTTTTCGGAAATGCCGTAGTTGTAGTCGAGAAACGAAGCCATCTCGTAGCGGATGCGGGTGTTCACGGGCTCCAGCGCGAGCAGCTGAAAGTCGGCGCTGGGCCGCGCGCGGGGGGGGACCGTGCCCGGAATGTCGAGCGCGAACAGCCAGCGCTTGCTGTGCGGCTCCAGGGTAACCTCGTACAGCACGGGAGTGCTGTTGGTCGTGAATTCGGTGCTTCCGTAAGGCGCGCGTGGAGCCGTCCAGGTGCGGCCGTCAAACTCCCACATCACGGGACCGCGCCAGTAGAGGAGCTTGGACGGCGGTATCTTGGAATCGAATCGCACGCGGAATGCCACCGCGTCCGACAGGATGAGCGAGCTGAGACTGCCTGGCGTCATCGTGTCGGAGAGTCCGGTCACGCCCGAGTAGGCATCCTGAGGCAGGCCCCATAGCGGGCCCGATACGCGCGGAAACAGCAGGAACAGCACCAGCATGAGCGGCGTGCACTGGGCGAGCAGCACGCCCGCAGTACGGAGTTGGACGCGAAATGGGGGTTCATACCGCGTGTGCTGCAAACCGATCATGGTGGCGGTAATAACCCAGGTGCACGCGAGCATGTAGAGCGCGGTCGGTATGGTCTGGGAATACAGGAAATTGGTGATGACCAGAAAATAGCCCAGGAAGGTAAGCAGCATCGCATCGCGCAGCACCCGTGTTTCCAGCAGCTTGAGGGCGAGCATGACCACCAGCAGGGCGATTCCGGCGTCGCGTCCGAAGATGGTGCGATAATTAAAGTAAACGCCGGCGGTCGCCCCGACGACGACGAAAAGCAGCAACCACCGTCCGGGCAACGGGAGTCGCGCATAGCCGAGGTACGCACGCCAGGTGGCGAGCGTGATGACCAGGCCGACAAGCCACCAGGGTAGCCGCTCGATATGGGGTGCCGTCACCAGCGCGAGGCTGATGAGCAGCCACACGATATGGCGCACATGCAGCGGCTGTTTTGAGTCTGTCATCTCGAAAAATCGGTGGCGAGTGACCTGTGAGCCGCGATTGGCAAGCTTCAATCAATACCGGTTACCGGTCGATGTCGTAAAGCGCAAGCGCCTCCAGGCAGTGCTCCCGCTGCATTTCTCCGGTGCCGATATCGACCGTTCTACCCGGGATACGCAACCCGAAGGACAAGCCGGCGGCATACGCATCGAGCACCCAGCGCGCGAGCCGGGAGAGCTTGTCCTCGGCCGATAGTCCCGGCGGAAGCACGTTCCAATCGAGCCACAGCTCGGTTTCCGCACGCCCAGTGAATTGCTTGGTGAATAGCCCCTGGTCACGCGCGGCGACTTTCCACGCGATGTGGCGTGGAGAATCGCCGCGGTGATACTGGCGCAGACCCGAGAAATCCTCCTGGCCTCGACCGTGCTCGGCGCCCTCTCCCGAGCTCGACGCTGCCTCGGGCAAAGGCAGGCCCGGCGGCGCCGGTCTGGGATAGACAATGCAATGCATGTCGAGGGTCAGGTAAGCCCATGCGTAATACAGCCCCATGGGATAACGGGTGAAGAGCGTCAGCCGGCCGGGTGTCAGTAGTCCGCGGCGCGGGGCGGGGACGCCGACCGAAACTGCAACCGTAGTGCGAGCCAATACATCGACGAATTCCGCTTCCTTCTTGTCGCGCGTGAGCCCGATGCTGTAGCGGTCCGCCTCACTGCCGTTTTCGACGTTGACGACGAACCGGGCGCTCTCGCCGGCGAATACGGGCCGCGCCCGGCCGCCTGACAAACGCAGATTCGCCAGGTTGCGAAAGGTGTAGATCATGGCGTTGATTCCCATCGCGCTCAACAGGAACGTGAGAACGAAGCCGAGGCTCAGGTTGTAGTTGATCGAGCCGGCCAGCAGGAGCAGCAGCACGCAGGCGAACACCAGACCGTGCCGCGTAGGCAATATGAACACCCGGCGCTGCACCAGTACGATGACTCCAGGCTCCGGACCGCCGAGCTGGAACAGCCAGCTGTGGATCTGGTTCTTGAGCGCGGCGTACATCTAAACGGCAGTGAGCAGTAAAAGGTGAACAGTGAACGGCCGGTAGCGAGCCATGAGCGGCATGTTACCCAACACCCATCACGGAATGGCGACCTGCTTGATCAGCAGATCGACGATATCGGTGCCGTTGACGCGGCTCACGTCTTCCGCTGGGACGAGACGATGGCTCACGACGGCGGGCAGCACGGCCTGGATGTCCTCGGGAAGCACGTGGCCGCGGCCGGACATCAACGCCCATGCACGGGCGGAATGAAGCACTGCGAGCGCGGCGCGCGGCGACAGTCCATTTACGTAGTCCGCAGCGCGCCGTGTGTGACCAACCAGCGCCTGCACGTAGTCGAGCAGCGCACTGGAGGTGTGCACCTGCTGCACGCGCTGCTGCAGCTCGACGAGCTCCGGCGTTGACATGCACGGTTGCAGTCCCGCCAGGAGGTCGCGCCGGTCCTCGCCCTGCAGCAGCGCTCGCTCCGCGTCGCTGTCGGGATAGCCGAGCTCGATGCGCATCAGGAACCGGTCGAGCTGTGATTCGGGCAGCGGAAACGTGCCGACCTGATAGGAGGGGTTCTGAGTTGCGATGACAAAGAACGGATGGGGCAAGCGCCGGGTTTCACCTTCGGCGGTGACCTGGTGCTCTTCCATCGCTTCGAGCAGCGCGCTCTGCGCCTTGGGCGTTGCTCGGTTGACTTCGTCGGCCAGCACCACCTGGGTGAAGATCGGCCCGGCATGAAACTGAAACCCGCTGGTCTCGCGATTGTAGATCGATACACCGATGATGTCGGCCGGAAGGAGGTCGCTGGTGAACTGAATGCGCTTGAAGCCGAGACCTAGAGAGGTGGCCAGCGCGTGCGCGAGCATGGTTTTGCCGACGCCGGGAATGTCCTCTATCAACAGATGCCCGCGTGCGAGCAGACATGCGATAGCGAGCCTGATCTGCCGCTCCTTGCCAAGGATGATGCCGCCGACCTGCCTGACGACATGTTCGATGCGCTGAGTCACTTCGTGGCCACTCATTTGAGCCGATGAGTTTGCCACATCCTGCGACGTTCGTCGCGTATCCGGCGGCCCGGTAGCGCTCCTCGGGAAGCGGCGCATGTGTCGCAGTTCACGACTGTTCACGCGCCGGCCGTACATGGCCACCCATGTCACGGGGCGAGCGGCAATTCCACCCGAACGAGACGCGGATCGGCCGCATTCAGCTTCGCGGTGAAGCCGAGTTGGGCGACAAAGCGCTGCATTTTCGCGTTGGCGGCGAGCACGTCCCCGTACATCAGGCCGATGCCGCTGTAGCGGGCGGCTGCGATCAGCGCCTGCATCAGGTGCCGCCCAAGGCCCCTGTGCTGCCACTCGTCTGCCACGACGATCGCGAACTCGCATGCCTTACGGTCGGCCCCCGCCACGTAACGCGCGACCGCGATTTCTTGTTCCCTGCCGCCGGTCTCGCTAACGGCGATCAATGCGAGATGGGAATCATGGTCGACGTGCGTGAAATGCGACAGCATCCGGGGGGTAAGTTCCCGCAACGTGTCCATAAACCGGTAGTAGCGCGACTCGTCGGAGAGACCGTTGAAGAACTCCTGCACGAGCCCGGAGTCTTCCGGGCGGATCGGACGTATCGTCACCGCTGATCCATCGGCCAGGACCACGCGCTGTATCAGATGGGTCGGATAGGCTGGCATCGGCTGCAAAGGGGGCACGCCGCGGCAATTATAGGGCCCGCGCGAGCGTTTCCGGCTGCGCGTGAGGCTCGCATCAGGCGTAAGATGTCGGACGTACGGACTATGGAGCTCGGCGCAGTTGCAGCGGCGGGTATGAACGTGCCAGCGCCCTTGAAAATCCTCGTCGTCGAGGACAATCCGGACGACGTGCTGCTCGTCGTGCGTGAGCTTTTGCGCGGCGGGTTTGCGCCGGTCTACCATCGCGTGGAGACGGCCCCGGAGATGAAAAGCGCGCTTACGTCGCAGCCATGGGACCTCGTCATCGCCGACTATGCGATGCCGTCCTTCAGCGGCGCTGCGGCCCTGGAGATATTCCGGCAAAGCGGCCTCGACATTCCGTTCATCATCGTTTCCGGAGCCGTGGGCGAGCAGACGGCGGTGAGCGCCATGAAAGCGGGTGCGCACGACTACATCATGAAATCGGCGCTCGGCCGGCTGACTCCGGCGGTGCAGCGCGAGCTGCACGAAGCGGCGATACGGCGCGGAAAACGCGAATCCGACCACGCATTACGCGAGGCCAACCGCCGGCTGCACGCGCTCTCCAGCCGCATGCTCGAGATTCAGGAGCAGGAGCGCCGGCAGCTGGCACGGGAGCTGCACGATGAAATCGGGCAGGTTTTGACGGCGGTCAAGATCGACTTGCAGACGCTCGCGATGCGCGTCGGATCGGGGCTGGCGAGCGAAGGGATGGAGCAGAGCATCCGGCTGGTCGATAGCGCGCTCGAGCGCGTGCGCAGCCTGTCACTCGATTTGCGCCCGTCGCAGCTCGACGATTTGGGCTTGCAACCGGCGCTGCGGTGGTATCTCGACCGTCAGTCACGCAGTGCCGGACTCGACGTTCAGTTCACCGCCGAACTCCCCGAGCAGCGCCTCGATCCCGCGATCGAAACGGCCTGCTTCCGGATCGTCCAGGAAGCGCTGACGAATGTCGTGCGGCACGCCGAAGCCAAGCAGGTACGCGTGGACCTGCTCGCCCGCAACGGGGAACTCGAGCTGCTGGTCGAAGACAACGGCAAGGGGTTCAACGTGCCCGCGGCGCAGGCGCGTGCGATCAGCGGGCAGAGTCTCGGGCTGCTCGGCATGGAGGAGCGGGCTGACCTTGCCGGCGGCCGGATGGAGATGCATTCGGCGCTCGGCGCAGGAACACGCGTCAGGGCATATTTCCCGCTGGCTGCGATGCCGCCGGTCGGTGCGGGGCCGGAAGCAGCGCGGGCGAGCACGTGAAGGCCCTGCGAGTCATTCTGGCCGACGATCACACGCTGGTGCGTGCCGGCCTGCGCTCCCTGGTGGAACAGCTCAACAACGTGACCGTGGTGGCCGAGGCGAAGGACGGCCATGAGGTCCTGACGTTGGCGGGCACACATCATCCGGACGTCGTGCTGATGGACCTGAGCATGCCCGGGATGAACGGTCTGGAAGCCGCGCTGCGGCTGAAAAAGGAGCACCCTCAGGTACGGATCATCGTCCTCTCGATGCACGCGAGCGAGGAATATGTCCTGCAGGCGCTGCGGGCGGGCGCCGCCGGCTATCTCGTCAAGGACTCCGCCCCGCTCGAGCTCGGTCTGGCGCTCCAGGCTGTGGCGCGCGGAGAGACGTATCTCAGCCCGCCGATATCGCGCCAGGTGGTCGACAGTTATATGCAGCGCCTGGGGCAGGCCGATGAACCGCTCGCGGTGTTGACCGGCCGTCAACGCGAGATTCTCCAGTTGATCGCCGAGGGCAGCAGCACCAAGGACATCGCGCGCAGGCTCAATCTGAGCGTAAAAACCGTCGAAACACACCGCGCGCAGCTCATGGAGCGGCTCGATATCCACGACGTGGCCGGTCTGGTGCGTTTTGCTGTACGCCACGGCCTGGTGGGCACCGAGAAGTAGCGCAATACGCGCTGTGGCGTGAATTGCAACGAGTGCTGGAAGTGTACCGGGTAATCCGTTGTTTTAAATGGCATTCATTCCACAACGTGTTATACTCAGTCCCCCGCCAGCTGACCACGGCTAAGTCGATGCTATCGCACGGGCTCAAGCAGCAGTCAGGAGGGGTGGCGACGGCAATCGAGTTGCGGGGACGGACAACAATCTGAAGCTTGCGTACGGGGGATATGACGCGGCCGGAAACGCACGGACGTGTGGCTGGGTCAGTTACGGTGGCACAAGCTCGACCAATGCGCGTTGACAACGGCCTGCCGGGGCAGATCGGTCCCGAGGTCGTGCGTATCCTGCTGCTCGAGGACCGCGACGCAGACGCGGAACTCGTTGAGCGGGCGTTGCGCAAGGCGGGCTTCGCTTACCTGTTCGAGCGGGCGAGAGGCGAGCCCGACTTCCTTGCGAAGCTCGATCCCGCCCCTCACGTGATCGTCTCGGACTACTACGTGCCGGGCTGCGATGCTTTGCACGCATTGAGGTTGGTGCGCAGTCGTGGGCTCGACATCCCGTTCATCCTGGTCTCCGGTGTCATCGGTGAGACCCGCGCCCTCGAAGCGTTGCGTCTGGGCGCGACCGACTTCCTGCTCAAGGACCGCCTCGGCCGGCTTGGCTCGGCGATCCGCACCGCGCTGGAGGTCGCCGCGCTGCGCCGCAAGGCGGCTACCAGCACGCGCCAGAAGCCCGACCAGGGCGAGAACGAGTTCCGCGAGGCCTTTGCCAGCGCGGCCATCGGCATGGCCCTCACCACGCTCGACGGACGCTGGCTGCAGGTCAATCGCGCCTTCTCAGAGCTCACGGGATATCGCGGAGACGAGCTGCAGCAGCGGGATTGCCACAGCATCATGCATCCCGATGACGTAGCCGAGGATATCGATCTGCTGCGGCAGATGCTTGCCGGCAAGATCAACGTTTCGCAGCGCGAAACGCGTTACCTCCACAAGCAGGGCCATGTCGTATGGGCGCAATGCACCGCATCGCTGACCCGTGACGGCAGCGGGCAGCCCCTCCATCGCGCACTGCAGCTGGTCGACATTACGGAGCGCAAGCGCACCGAAGCTCGGCTTGCCCGCGTGGACCGGGCGCGCAAGGTGATGGCTGGATGCAGCCACGCGCTGGTGCACGCCGTGGACGAACAGCAATTCCTGCAGGAAATATGCCGGGTGGTCGTCGAGTCGGGTGGCTACGTGCAGGCCTACATCGGCCTTGCCGAGGAAGACGAGCTGAAATCCGTGCGCCCGGTCGCGTCGGCGGGCTTCGAAGAAGGCTATCTCGAGCAGACGCGGCGCAGCTGGTCGAAAGAAGGCCGGCGCCAGAGCGTGATGGGCGGAGTCATCGCGACCGGGATGCGCTACATTTCACGCGACATCTTCGCGGACGCCAAGCTGGGCCGCTGGGTCGAGCGCGCCCGCGCTCGTGGATATCAGTCCCTGATCTGCGTGCCGTTGCGAATCGACAACCGCTCCATCGGTGGCATCAGCATCTATGCGCGCGAGCCCAATTCATTCGATTACGAGGAAATCGAGCTGCTCGAGCTGCTGGCGCGCGACATATCGTACGGCATGGCGTCGCTGCGGGCGCGGGCGGCGCTGCGCGAGAGTGAGGAGCATTTCCGCGCCACGTTCGAGCAGGCGGCGGCGGGCATCGCGCACACCACGACCGAAGGGCGGTTTCTGCAGGTCAACCGCACGCTGTGCGAAATGGTGGGCTACTCGCCGGAGGAGATGCGGACGCTGACGACGCGGGACCTGACGCACCCCGACGACCGCGACAAGCAGGACGCTCTGCGCCGCGACCTCCTCGAGGGCCGACGATCGGTCTTTGCAGGGGAGAAGCGCTACGTGCGCAAGGACGGCCCGGAAATCTGGGTCAGCCGGACCGTGACGATGGCCCGTCCCCGCGCGGGCGAGCCGTATCTGATCCAGGTCTTCCAGGACATATCCGAGCGCAAACGCACCGAGGCGCGCCTGGAACGGCTCATGCGGGCACGGCGGGTAATGGCCGAATGCGATCACACGCTGGTCCATATCGTCGATGAGACCGAGATGCTGCACAAGATGTGCCGCATAGTGGTCGAGTCGGGTGGTTACAAGATGGCGTGGGTGGGTCTTGCTACCGGCGACGCAAAGAAGCCGGTCTACCCGGCAGCGCACGCCGGGTTCGGGGACGTTGCGCCGATGACGCACACCGCGGACTGGGAGGCCGACGGCCGTTATCGCGGATTCATGGTGGACGTGATTACGACCGGCAACCCGCATATCGCCCGCGACATCCTGCACGACACCCGCCACGCGGCGCGGCGCGATCGGGCAGCGCAGCGCGGCTTCCAGTCATCGATCGCGCTGCCGCTGCAAAGCGGCGGCGCGATCCTCGGTGCCATCGCCATCTACGCGCGCGAGGCCGATGCTTTCGACGAGGAGGAAATCGCGCTGCTCACCGAGCTCACCAGCGATATCGCATATGGCATCGACAACCTGCGCACGCGGATTGCTCGCGAGCAGGCGGAGCGGGCAGCGCACGACAACGAGCGCCGGCTGAAGGAATCGTTCGAGCAGGCTGCAGTCGGCATTTCGCGGGTCGGCCTGGACGGCGTGCTCGTCGAGGTGAACCAGAAATTCTGCGACATGCTCGGCTATACGAAAGCCGAGTTGATCGGCAAGGCGATCAGGGACATCACGCATCCCGACGATTATGGGCGCGGTTCGGTGTATCGCTCGCAGCTCAAGGCCGGCGAGACCAGGGCGGTGGCGGGCGACAAGCGCTTCGTCCGGAAGGACGGGAGCGTCATGTGGGGACGCCGGACGATGTCCGCGGCGCTGGACGACGCAGGCAATCCGCAATACGTGATCAGCGTCGTCGAGGACATCACCGAGCGCAAGGAGATCGAGCGCCGTTTCGAGCTGACGTTCGACCACGCCGCCGTAGGCATGGTGCTGACCGGCCTCGACGGGCGTTACATGCAGGTGAATCAGTCGTTCGCTGACATGCTCGGGTACACGCGCGAAGAGATTATCGGCCAGCCGGTGCTCAAGTTCGCGCAGCCCGGTCACGAAGCGGAAGTTTCGCAGATCCGGAACAAGCTGCTGAGCGGGGAGGTCGACAGCGCCACCGGCGAGCGGTGGTTCATTCGCAAGGATGGACGGGTCGCCGTGGGCAACCGCACGCTGTCGCTGGCGCGCAATGCGGCCGGCGAACCGCTCTATTTCATCAGCGTGGTGGAAGATGTCACCGAGACGAAGCTGCGCGAGCAGCACTACCGGGCGATGTTCCACAACGCGGCGGTCGGCATCACGCGCGTGGACCTGAACGGCATCCTCGTTGACGCCAATCAGAAGTTCTGCGACATGCTCGGGTATGCGTGGGAGGAGCTGTGCGGCAAGGCGATCAAGGACATCACGCACCCGGATGACTTTGTGCAGGGCGCACAATTCCGCACGCAGCTCGCACACGGCGATGCGAGGTCAGCCGCGGGCGAGAAGCGCTTCGTGCGCAAGGACGGCACTGTCATCTGGGCTCGGCGCACGATGTCCACGGCGACCGACGAGGCCGGCAACGCCCAGTACGTCATCAGCGTCGTCGAGGACATTACCGAACGCAAGGAGCTCGAGCGCCGCTTCGAGCTGACGTTCAATCACGCCGCCGTCGGCATGACCCTGACCGGGCTGGACGGTCGCTTGATGCAGGTCAACCAGAAATACGCTGAAATGCTGGGCTACACGCGGGACGAACTGCGCGGCATGTCATCGGAGGTGCTGACCCATCCCGAAGACAAGGAGGAAACGGCCCAGATCAGGGAGAGCCTGATCAAGGGCCGCGTCGAGAGTGCGACCGGCGAAAAACGGCTGATCCGCAAGGATCAGCGCGTGATCTGGGTTCGCCGCAGCGTTTCGGTTGCGCGCAACGTCGCCGGCGAACCGTTGTATTTCGTCGCAGTCGTGGACGACATCACGGACCGCAAGGAGGCGGCCGAACGCTACCGTGCAACTTTCGAACACGCGCCGGTCGGCATCATGCACACCAGTATCGACGGCGACAGAATACTGCATGCGAACTCCAAGCTGTGCGAGATGCTGGGGTATACGCATGACGAGCTGGTGAGCATGGTGACCGATCAAATCATCCACCGCGACCATGTCGGCGTGGACCGGTCGAAATACCGGGACAAGATGCTGGCGGGCGAGGTCGATACGTTGTCTTCGGAACGGCTGTACCAGCGCAAGGACGGTTCCAACCTGTGGGTGGACAGGACGGTGTCCTTGGCCAGGGACTGGGCCGGCACGCCGCTCTATTTCATCCGCATCATCGAAGACATCAGCGAGCGCAAGATGGCGGCGCGCCGCCAGGCGATGGAGCATGCGGTGACACGCGTGCTGGCAGAGTCTCCTACCGTCGATGAGGCGCTGCCCCAGCTCCTCCGCGTCCTGTGCGAGAGCCTGGAGTGGGCGTGCGGCGCCTACTGGAACTGGGATGAAGCGACGGAGGTATTGAGCTGCGTGCGGACGTGGCACATCGACGCGGAAGGCATCGCCGAGTTTGCGGCCGCCAGCCGCGATGGCGCCAACGAAGCAAAAGCCTGGCGCAACGGATCGCCGCCCGGCGCCGGCACCGGCGGCGGCATGGTACGGACCGTGTGGCACAGCGGCGAGCCGGTATGGTTCCCCGATGTCGCGCAGCGGCCGGATTTCCGGCGCGCGAAGATGGCCGCGGCGGCGAATCTGCATTGCGCTTTCGGATTCCCCGTGCTCGCGGGCGGGCATCCAATGGGCGTAATGGAATTTTACGGCCGCGACATCAAGGAGCCCGACGAGAGCCTGCTGCAGATCGTGCGCGCGATCGGCAGTCAGGTCGGACAGTTCGTCCAGCAAAAGCACGCCGAGCGCGCGCTGCGACTCAGCGAGGAACGCTATCGCGACCAGTTCGAGGCGAGCCCGCTGCCGATGTGGGTGTGGGACGACGAGTCGTTCGCGTTCCTGGACGTGAACCAGGCCGCGGTGGATCACTATGGCTATAGCCGCAGCGAATTTCTGCAGATGACCGTGCGTCACATCTGGGCGCCGGAAGAGAGCGCGCGTTACGAAGAGAACCTGCGTGGCCGCGAGCGCGTTCGGACGCTGAACTTGCGGCGCAAGCATCGCACCAAGGACGGGCGCATCATAGATGTCGAGGTTACCGCGCGATTGTTCATGCGCGAGGGGCGGCCGGTCTGGTTGACGCTGGTAAACGACATCAGCGTGCGGCTGCGTGCCGAAGGCGCGTTGCAGGAAAGCGAGGAGCAGTTCCGCCAGCTGGCGAACAACATCCCGCAGGTGTTCTGGATCACCGACGTCAGGCAGAAAGGAACTCTGTACCTCAGCCCGGCCGCGGAAGCGCTGATCGGGCAACCGCTGCAGAAGATCCGCGACAATCCCCGCATTCTGGTCAGCTCGCTGCACCACGAGGACCGGTCCCGCGTTCACATCGCGCGCCAGACGGCCGCCGCTGGCGGCTACGATGAAACCTATCGCATCGTGCGACCGGATGGCTCGATACGCTGGGTGCACGACCGCGCGTTTCCGGTGCGCGACGCATCGGGAGCCGTCTACCGCATCGCGGGCATAGCGGAGGACATCACCGAGCGTAAATTGGCTGAAGAACGCCTGATGCATCTTGCGCATTACGACGTGCTGACCAGCCTGCCCAACCGGGTGCTGTTCTACGACCGGCTGCGGCAGGCTCTCGCTCAGGCCAAGCGCAATGAATGGGTCGTCGGCGTCATGCTGATCGACGTCGACCGGTTCAAGAACGTCAACGATACGCTGGGCCACGCGGTCGGCGACCAGTTGCTGCAGCAGGTATCCGAGCGGCTCACGATGTCCGTGCGCTCGGGTGACACCGTCGGGCGCCTCGGAGGAGACGAATTCGCGGTGGTGCTCTCCAATCTGGCGACGGCGCAGGACGGCAGCCTGGTGGCGCAGAAGATCATGACGAGCTTCAAGGAGCCGTTCCGGCTGGAAGGCGGGTCTGAAATTTACGTGACTGCCAGCATCGGCATCACCCTGTATCCCCACGACAGCACGGACCAGGACACGTTAATCAAGAACGCCGATGCGGCGATGTACCGGTCGAAAGAGCTGGGCCGCAACGCCTACCGGTTCTACACGCCGGAAATGAATGCGCGGGCGCTCGAACTGCTCAGCATGGAGAGCAGCCTGCGGCGCGCGCTCGACCGCAGGGAATTCCTGCTCCACTACCAGCCGAAGGTGAGCGTCGCGAGCGGCGACATCGTCGGCGTCGAGGCGCTGCTCCGGTGGCGTCATCCCGACCGGGGGCTGGTGCCGCCCGATGAATTCATGCCGGTGCTGGAGGAAACGGGGCTTATCGTGTCGGTCGGAGAGTGGGTGATAGCAGCCGCCTGCGAGCAGATCGCGGAATGGAGCCGCATGGGGATAGAGCCCAAGCCGGTTGCGATCAATCTGTCGGCCAGGCAATTCGCCAACAGGGATCTGGGAACGACCATCAAGCGCCTGCTGGAGGAAAACGACATAGCGCCCGAGCTGATCGAATTCGAGATCACCGAAAGCTCGGTCATGACGAACACCGAGGAATCGACCGGAACCCTGGAATTCCTCGGCCGGCTCGGGGTCGGCCTTTCCATCGACGATTTCGGCACCGGATATTCGAGTCTGGGCTACCTCAAGCGCTTCCCGCTCGACGCGCTGAAGATCGATCGCTCTTTCATCCGGGACATCACCACCAGCACGGACGACGCGACGATCACCCGGGCGGTGATATCGATGGCGCACAGCTTGGGGCTCAAGGTGATAGCCGAGGGCGTGGAAACCCTGGAGCAGGTGAGGTTCCTCGCCGAGCATGGCTGCGACCAATTTCAGGGGTACTATTTTTCGTCCCCGCTTCCCGCTTACGAGTGCGGCGTATGGCTCAAGGAAAAACGCACGCTGCCCCGTGAAGGGTTGCAGCGCAAGATCGGCGTCACATCGTGATCAGTGACGAGGGATTTAGAGACTGGTGGGCCGTTTCAACTCTCCGGTCTTGGTCTCCAGCAAGCAGGCCCTAGCTTCCAGTCTTGGGTTTCGATGGCTCCAGAAGGATGGCCGCAACGACCTTTCGGCCCTCCGCGGCCAGGATATTGTAGGTCCGGCACGCGGCCTTGCTGTCCATGATTTCGACGCCGGCGCCGCTCGTCGCCAGCGCGCGCGCCAGCTCGGGTGGAGGAAAGCGCTGAACCGTTCCGGTCCCGAAAATCACGATCTCGGCGCGTAGCTCTGCGATGAATGCGAAATCACGCGGAGAGAGATCCTCGAAATTTCCCACCGGCCATTCCGCGACGGCCTTCGGGCTTACGACGACATGGCGCTCGTACCGTGTCTTGTTTACCGCAACATAACCGTCACCGTAGCCGGTAAAGAGCTGCTGGCCGTGATTGGGCGCGAGGTGGAGCTTCACACGTATGCATTTGCCGACGTAGGGCCATCATTCTACGCTCATCGCCGACCCGCTTCGCGATAACCCGCTGATTTGCTGCGGTTTACTCGCTTCTATAGAATTACACCTTTTTGCGCCTCGAATGCGCGCGCCATGGAAGAATTTGCAAGGATAAAACGCCTCCCGCCGTACGTGTTTAACGTGACCGGCGAGCTCAAGCTCGCCGCGCGCCGGCGCGGCGAGGATATCGTCGACTTCAGCATGGGCAATCCCGATCAGCCCACGCCGCGGCACATCGTGGAAAAGCTGGTCGAATCCGTGCAGCGACCGGACACCCACCGCTATTCCGTGTCGAAGGGCATCGTGCGGCTGCGGCGCGCGATCTGCAACTGGTACAAGGCGCGCTACGACGTCGAGCTCGATCCCGACTCCGAGGCCATCGTCACGATCGGCTCGAAAGAAGGGATCGCGCACCTCGCGCTCGCGACCCTCGACCGCGGCGACACGGTGCTGGTTCCGAACCCGAGTTATCCCATCCACATCTACGGGCCGGTGATCTCGGGGGCGGACATCATACACGTGCCGATGACCACCGATGCCGAGTTCTTCGACGCGGTGGCGCGGGCGTTCAAGGACACCTATCCCAGGCCCAAGATGCTGATCGTCAATTTCCCGAGCAATCCGACCACGCAGTGCGTCGATCTTGCGTTCTTCGAGCGGCTCGTGGCGATCGCGCGCGAGCATCAGGTCTACATCGTCCACGACCTCGCATATGCCGACATTGTATTCGACGGCTATCGCGCGCCGTCCATCCTGCAGGTGCCGGGTGCGCGCGACATAGCGGTCGAGTTCTTCACGATGTCGAAGAGCTACAACATGGCAGGATGGCGGATCGGCTACATGGTCGGCAACCGCGACCTGGTTACTGCGCTGGCGCGGATGAAGAGCTACCACGACTACGGGACGTTCACGCCGATCCAGATTGCCTCCATCGTCGCCCTTGAAGGCCCGCAGGATTGCGTCGATGCGGTGCGCAGGGTGTATCAGGGACGGCGCGACGTGCTCGCCAGCGGTCTCAAGACGCTGGGCTGGAACGTCGAGGTGCCGAAGGCGACCATGTATATCTGGGCGCCCATACCCGAGGCGTACAGCGCCCTGGGCTCGCTGGAATTCTCCAAGAAGCTGTTGCTGGAGGCGAAGATCGCCGTCGCGCCCGGGGTGGGGTTCGGGCACTATGGCGACCGGCACGTGCGCTTCGCCTTGATCGAAAACGAGGCCCGCACCCGGCAAGCGATCAGGGGGATAAGGGAAATGTTCAGGAAGGACGGTTTGCTGTGAAGAAGAAAGGCGCCACGCTCAGGCCGATCAATGTGGGACTGCTCGGTATCGGCACGGTGGGAGGGGGTACTTTCGCCGTCCTCGAGCGCAACCAGGAGGAAATCGCGCGGCGCGCCGGATGCGCCATTACCATAAAGCTGGTCGCCGATAAGGACCTCGCGCGAGCGCGCAGCGTTGCTGGCAGACGCACCGCGGTCACGGCCGATGCCTACGAAGTGGTCAACAACCCGGATATCGACATCGTGGTCGAGCTCATCGGGGGCACCGGCATAGCGAAGGAATTGATCCTCAAGGCACTCGCCGGCGGCAAGCACGTCGTCACAGCAAACAAGGCGCTGCTCGCGCAGCACGGCAACGAGATCTTCGCGGCAGCCCGGCAGAAAGACGTCATGGTCGCGTTCGAAGGTGCGGTCGGTGGCGGCATACCCATCATCAAATCGCTGCGCGAGGGGCTCACCGCCAACCGCATCGAATGGGTCGCCGGGATCATCAACGGCACCAGCAATTTCATACTGTCCGAAATGCGCGAGAAGGGGGCGAGTTTCGCGGACGTTCTCAGGGAGGCGCAGCAGCGGGGCTATGCCGAGGCGGACCCTACCTTCGACATTCAGGGCGTGGACGCGGCGCACAAGCTCACCATCATGGCGGCCATCGCTTTTGGTATCCCGATGCAGTTCTCGGCGGTCCACACCGAAGGCATCACGCAGCTCACCCGCGAGGACATCCGTTATGCCGAGGAATTGGGCTACCGCATCAAGCTCCTCGGCGTCGCCAAGCGCAAGGCCCGCGGCATCGAGTTGCGGGTGCATCCGACCCTGATTCCCGCGAGACGGCTGATCGCCAACGTGGAAGGCGTCATGAACGCCATATTGGTCAAGGGCGATGCTGTCGGGCAGACCATGTACTATGGCGCGGGGGCGGGAGCCGAGCCTACCGCTTCGGCCGTCGTGGCGGACCTGGTGGACGTCGCGCGCACGCTGACGGCCGATCCCGAGCATCGGGTACCCCATCTCGCATTCCAGCCCGACCGGTTGTCCAGGACTCCGATCCTGCCGATGGGCGAGGTCGAGACGGCCTACTATCTGCGCATGCGCGTCCAGGACAAGCCGGGGGTGCTCGCCGACATCACGCGCATACTGGCCGAGCGCGAGATCTCCATCGACGCGATGGTCCAGAAGGAGCCGCACGAAGGGGAGGACCAGGTGGACATCATCATGCTTACCCATTTGACGGTCGAGAAACACGTGGATGCGGCGATCGGCAAGATGGAAAAGCTGCCCGTGGTGGTCGGCAAGGTTACCCGCATCCGTCTCGAGCAACTTACTTGAATCGATGTATACCGGACTGATCGACAAGTATCGCGACCGCCTGCCGGTAGCGGCAGAGACGCGCGCAATCTCGCTCAACGAGGGTGCAACACCACTCATCGAGCTCGAGAACCTGCCGCGGCTCGTGCGCAAGCGCGTGCGCGTCCTGGCCAAGTTCGAGGGTCTGAACCCCACCGGCTCGTTCAAGGACCGCGGCATGACGATGGCTGTCACGCGGGCGGCGGAAGAAGGCGCGCGAGCGATCATCTGCGCCTCGACCGGCAACACGTCGGCTTCGGCCGCCGCCTACGCCGCACGCGGGGGCATGGCCTGCTTCGTGCTGATACCGGAAGGCAAGATCGCGCTCGGCAAGCTCTCGCAGGCGATGATGCATGGCTCGATAGTGCTGCAGATCCGGGGCAACTTCGACGACGGCATGCGCCTGGTGCAGGAGATCGGGAGAACGCTGCCCGTCAACATCGTCAATTCCATCAACCCGTATCGCATACAGGGACAGAAGACGGTCGCGTTCGAAGTGATAGAAGCGCTCGGCGACGTGCCCGACTACCACGCGCTCCCGGTCGGCAACGCCGGCAATATCACCGCGCATTGGATCGGCTACTCGGAGTCGGCCGGCGCGGACACCGGTGCCTTGAGAGAGTCTCCAGGTATGCGTCGTTACCGAATCGAGAAGGCCACTCAACGCCGGCCGATAATGCTGGGATATCAGGCGTCCGGTGCGGCGCCTATCGTGCGCGGGCGGGCGGTCGAAAATCCGGAGACGGTAGCTACCGCCATCCGCATCGGCAATCCGGTTTCCTGGCAGCAGGCGGTTGCCGCGAGCCGCGAATCGGGGGGCTGGTTCGCCGAGTGCAGCGACCAGGAGATCCTCCACGTGCAGAAGCTGCTCGCGCAAGCCGAAGGGCTGTTCTGCGAGCCGGCTTCCGCCATCGCGCTCGCCGGGGTATTGAAAGACCTCGAGCTCGGGAGGATAGGGGAGGGGAGCACCATCGTGTGCACGCTCACGGGCCACGGTCTCAAGGATCCGGATACCGCGATAGGCCAGAGTGCGAAGCCGCTTACGGTGAACGCAGAGCTGCCGGCCATAGAGCGCGTGATCCGGGAAAGAATGCCCAACGGTTGAGCCGGCGGTAGGGCCGGAAACGCGGGCTCAGCCGGCTTACCCCATATTGCACTACCTTGGTTGGTGCGTGGAGGGGCTGACCCGGCCGCCGTGGACTATGATACCGTCGGCTGGCATTTCGCAATGCGATGTCGCCGGAGATGGTCATGCGACGCATACCAGGTCTCGCCCTGTCGGTAGTGCTGGTCGGCGCGGGCGGTGCCTGCGCGCAAGGTGCGACGCAGGCGTTTCCCAGCCGCCCGGTTCGTCTCGTCGTATCGACGACGGCCGGCGGCAGCCCCGATCTGATCGCGCGCACGATCGGCCGGCACGCCGAGGCCTTTCTCGGCCAGACGATCATCGTGGACAATCGAGGAGGGGCGAACGGCATCATCGGCACTACGATCGTGATCAATGCCCCGCCCGACGGGCATACCGTGCTGCACACGGCCCCCGCAGTACTGCTCAACCCCCTCATCTATCGGAAGCTTCCGTATGACGTGGAGCGGGATCTGATGCCGGTCACATGCATCGCCGTCGGCGTCGGCTACCTGATGCTGGTCAGCCCAACGTTACCCGCGCGCACGGTAAAGGAATTCATCGCACTGGCGCGGGAGAAGCCGCTCACCTACAGCTCCTCTCCGGTCGGTAGCACCACGCAGATTGCGAGCGAGCTGTTCAACGTGCGCGCCGGCGTGAAGTTGCTGCACGTTCCATACAAGGGCGGAAACGAAGCCGTCAGCGCGGTGATGGGCGGAGAGGCGCACGTCACATTTTCGCCGCCTACCGCCGCTTTGTCTTTCGTGCAGTCCGGAAAGCTGCGCGCGATCGGCTTTTCGGGGTCCAAGCGCTTCGGCCGCCTGCCGGACGTACCGCTCATCTCCGAAGCCGGAGTGCCGGATTATGTGGTGGACTTCACCTGGAACGCATGGTTCGCGCCGGCCCGGACGCCGCCGGCCATAGTGGGCAAGCTGCAGGGTGCGGTGCGCGAGGCGCTGAGGGCGCCCAAGGTCCAGGAGTTTCTCGACGCCGCAGCGTTTTATCCCATTGGCAGCACGCCGGAGGAATTCCGCGAGTTCGTAGCCAGGGAGACGAAGCGCTACGCGCAGATCGTGCGCGAAGCGAGGATTCCGCCGCAGTGACCTGGGGCGTGACGAGATAAGGGTGACGGAAATGGTGACGAGCGTCATCCTTCATCCTTCATCCCTCATCCCTCGGGTGGCCGTGCGTCAGAGCTGGCGCGCAGTACTGTTTGCGTTCTGCACTGCGTTGGCGGCAGTGCCGAGCGCGCCAGCAGTAGCACAGGCGCCCCACGCGCCGTATCCCAACCGACCGATCCGGTTCATCGTTCCATATCCGCCCGGTGGAGGAACGGACTTCACCGCGCGCGAGCTGGGCCAGCGCATCACGGATGCCCTCGGACAGCCGGTCGTCATCGACAACCGCCCCGGCGCGGGTGCGACGCTCGGCCACGGCCTGGGCGCCAAGGCGGTTCCGGACGGCTACACCATTCTGCTCGGCACGACCGGAGGCACCGTGTCCGGGCCTGCGCTTGGAGTGAGAATAGCCTACAACCCGCTCCGGGATTTCGCTCCGATCGGCTTCATCGTTCATGTCCCGTATGTGCTGACAGTGACGGGCGGACTCGCGGCGAACAGCGTGCGCGATTTCCTCGATCTCGCGCGGGCAGCCCCGGGGAAGCTCAACTTCGGGTCACCGGGGACGGGGACGCCCAATCATCTCGGCGGAGTGCTGCTGATGAATCTGACCGGCATCAAGATGGTTCACATCCCCTACAAGGGCGGCGGTCCACTCATGACCGACCTGATCGCCGGACAGATGCACGTCGCCTTCTCCTCGCCCCCGCAGGCGTTGCCGCATGTGCGCACGGGGCGTCTGAAGATGCTGGGCGTCGGTCACCCGGTGCGCACGAGGTCGATGCCTGATCTGCCCGCGATCGCGGAAACCGTGCCCGGATTCACCAATACGGGCTGGTGGGGCCTGCTCGCGCCCTCGGGCACGCCGAAGGAAGTCGTTCAGGTGCTCAACGGAGTGCTCAACAAGGCGCTGGCGTTGCCCGAAGTGGGTCAGAAATTTCTGGTTCACGGCGTCGAGGTGGCGCCCTCGACGCCCGAGGCGTTCCGCGATTTCATCCGCGAGGACACGCAGCGCTGGACCAAAGTGATCAAGGAAGCGAAGATCAGCGTGGACACGATACCGTGACATGGTAAACCAGCGACTGAACCCGAGCGCGCAGGGAAGGTTCGGGTCATGCCTGCACAGTGAAGAAAGGCGATGGTTCAGGTGCAAGGCTGAACCCAAGACGCCGAGCTAGTCGAATTGCATCGAAAAATCCGCCGCCGTGACATCCTTCGTGAGGCTGCCGACGGATATCCGATCCACACCCGCCTCCGCGACCGCACGGACGTTTTCCAGTGTGATCCCACCGGAAGCTTCGAGCTCGGCGCGGCCGGCCGCGATCCTCACCGCCTCCCGCATCTCGTCGACGCTCATGTTGTCGAGCAGGATCATCTTCGCGTCCGCGGCCAGCGCTTCGCGGAGCTGCGCGTGGTTCTCCACTTCAATCTGTATCCATGCTCCGGGCGGAATGGTCTTCGTCGCCGCGGCCATCGCGGCCGTGATGCCGCCCGCAGCGGCGATGTGATTTTCCTTGATGAGCATCGCATCGTAGAGTCCCATGCGATGATTGCCGCCGCCGCCCGTTCTGACGGCGTACTTTTGCGCCACCCGCAGGCCCGGCAGCGTCTTGCGAGTATCTACGATCCTCGCCCGCGTACCTGCGACGGCGTCCACGTATAGTCGCGTCTTGGTGGCGACGGCGGAAAGGAGCTGAAGGAAGTTGAGGGCGGAGCGTTCTGCGGTGAGCAGCGCGCGGGCGCGCGCCTGCACTTCGCATACCCGAGTATCCGGTGCGACCTTCGCCCCCTCGGCTGCCAGCCAGGAGATGGCCGCGCGTGGATCGAGCTTGCGGATGCACGCCTCGAACCACGGCTGACCGCACAGCACGGCGTCCTGTCGGCACAGAACATGAGCCCGGGCGGTGCTGGCCGCAGGCGTCAACGGTGCGGTCAGATCTGCGGAACCTACGTCTTCCGCCAGCGCGGCGGCCACGTTGCGCTCGATTTCGGATGCCAAGTCCATCGGATTCCTCTATATTTGCCAGCATGTAGCACATTGTGCGGCGTGCTGACAAATATCCTGAACACTGAGGGAGCGTGAGATGGGTGGCATGTTGAGCGTGCTGTCCTACGGGATCGGCACCGTACTGGGGCTGGTGCTGGTCGGTGGGCTGATCTTCCTCATTCTGCACGACGTCACCCAGAAGAAGCATACGGTCCTGCGCAATTACCCGGTAATCGGGCACCTGCGCTTCGTCTTCGAGGACCTGGGCGAGTACTTCCGCCAGTATTTCTTCGCCGGCGATCGCTCGGAGATGCCGTTCAACCGGGCCGCGCGCAGCTTCGTCTACCGTCTCGCCAAGGGCGAAGGCAGCATCATCGGCTTCGGCTCCACGAACGATCTCCGCGAGCCGGGATCGATCATCTTCGTCAATCATCCATTTCCCGTGCTGGAGGAGGACCGCCTGCCGACGCCCTCGCTGACGATAGGAGAGGGCTATTGCAAGCAGCCGTTCGAGGGACGTTCCATCGTCAACATCAGCGGAATGAGCTTCGGCGCGATCTCCGCGCCTGCGGTGCGCTCGCTGTCGCGGGGCGCGCGCGAGGCGGGATGCTACATGGATACAGGCGAGGGCGGCCTCTCCCCGTACCATATCGAAGGCGGCTGCGACATCATCATGCAGATAGGCACCGCCAAGTACGGAATGCGCAACCTCGACGGCAGCTTCTCGCCGGAGAAAGCGAAGGCGCTTTCCGAGCACGTGAAGGCATTCGAGATCAAGCTTTCGCAGGGCGCAAAGCCAGGCAAGGGCGGCGTGCTGCCGGGCGGCAAGGTGACCGACGAGATTGCTGCGATACGCGGCATACCTGCCGGCAAGGATTCGATCAGTCCCAACCGGCACTACGACATCGCGAACATGGACCAGCTGCTGGATCAGGTCGCATATATCCGCGATCTAACGGGACGTCCGGTCGGCGTAAAAACCGCGATCGGGGGATGGGAGTTCGTCAACGATCTCTGCGACACCGTGCTGCGGCGCGGGCTGGAATACGCGCCCGATTTTCTGGCGATCGACGGCGGCGAAGGCGGCTCGGGAGCGGCGCCCCAGACGCTGTTCGACCATATGGCGCTGCCGATCACGGAGGCGCTGCCGCGGGTGGTGGATTCGCTGCTGCAGTCGGATTTGAAGCGCCGGATCCGGGTCATCGCGGCCGGCAAGCTCGTCACTTCCGCGCGGGCAGCCTGGGCGCTGTCCGTCGGCGCCGACTTTGTCAACACCGCTCGCGGCTTCATGTTCGCGCTGGGATGCATCCAGGCGATGAGATGCCACCAGAACACGTGTCCCACGGGGGTCACCACCCACAACAAGCGGCTGCAGCGGGGCTTGGTGGTGGAAGAGAAGTACCTGCGGGTAGCCAATTACTGCAGGAACATGAACAAGGAAATCGACATGATCGCCCACTCCTGCGGCTGCCGTCACGCGCGCGAGCTCCGGCGCGAGCACGTGCGCATCGTGCAGACCGCGAACCAGAGCGTCGCGCTCAACATGCTCTACCCCTATCCGATCGTGGGCTCGCGCGCCGCGGCGAAGGAGCAACAGGCGACCAGCGTGGCTGCATAACTGATATTAGTGACGGGTGACTCGTGACTGGTGACTCGAAGCAACCGCATCTGCAACCAAATCCAGACGAAACTCATTTAAGTGCGTTGGCGATGGGGCTGTCTCGCCGCGACTTCATTACTCGTGTTGCCGGCGCGAGCGCCCTGGTCGTGCTCGGACCGGTCGTGGATGCCGGCGCCCAGGAGAATCCGGCAGCGGCGCCGCCCGATCCGCCCGGGACGATACCCAATGCGGTGGTGCTCTCGGAAAAACATGCTTCCATGCAGGCGCACTCGGACCGGCCCCTGACGGGCAGCGTGCCGGCGGAACAGCACAACTATGCGGTGACACCAACCGACCGGATGTTCATTCGCAACAATCTCCTCACGCCCGACCTCGATGCGGCGAAGCACCGCGTCACGGTCAAGGGACTGGTAAACAAGGAACTGACCTTCTCGCTCGACGAGCTGAAGAAATCGTTCAAGCCCGTCACTACGCAGGCGATGCTGGAATGCGCCGGCTCGGGCCGCACGGCCTTCAACCCTCGGCCGAGCGGCACGCCCTGGTCGCCGACCGGCGGCATGGGCTGCCCGAAGTGGACCGGCGTGCGCCTGCGCGATGTACTGCAGGCTGCCGGCGTGAATGCGAACGCCGTTCACGTGGCCGGGCAGGGCGGTGATTTCGGCGTCGTCGCGACCGCCGCGCCGGTGATCCGCTCGATTCCGCTCGCCAAGGCCATGGAAGAGCACACGCTCATCGCATGGGATATGAACGACGGCCCGTTGCCGAAGATTCACGGCTACCCGTTGCGCCTGCTGGTGCCGGGGTGGGTCGGCTCGGCCTCGACCAAGTGGCTCCACACCTTGACCGTGCTCGACGCGCCGTTCAAGGGCACGTACATGGACGGCAGCTATCGCATCCCGCGAAATCCCGTCAAACCGGGCGAAAAGATGCCTCCGGACGCCGTCATCGCCGAGGGCTGGCCCATCAAGTCGATGATCACGCATCCCGCGCCGAACGCGGTGTTCAAGGCGGGGCAGTCCGTGCTGATCGAAGGCCGCGCCTGGGTGGGCGAAGGCGCGGTCGACCGCGTGGACGTTTCCTTCAACGAGGGGGTGAGCTGGCAGTCGGCGGCGCTGAATTCAGGCGGCGACAAGTACGCGTGGCGCGTCTTCAGCTTCCAGCATGTACCGAAGAGCGCGGGTTACGTGACGGTGCTGGCGCGGGCACGCGATGACAAGGGCAACGTGCAGCCCATCGTTTCGACCTGGAACCCGCTCGGGTACTTCTGGAACGGGATTCATCGCGTTGGCTTTATGGTCGAGGTGTAGAAAATCCACTGCCGAGGCCGCCAGGAAAATCAATATTCGAACCGTTAGCGCGCGAGAGACCTGATCGGTTGCCGTGGAGGAAGCCTGAAATTCATGTTACGGAAGGCGCTGCGACCGCTATGTCGTGTGTTGATGGCGATGGTCGCGATTGCGGCAGCTGTCATGGTGGCGCCTTCCGTGGCGCAGGACGCCGAGCCTTCAAAGACCCTCATTCCGGGCAAGGGGTCCGCTCTTACGACCGCTCGCTGCGCGACGTGCCACGACGCGCAGCACATCACCCGCACCAGGCTCTCGCGCGGGGAATGGGAATTCAACATCAAGAACATGATCGAGCGCGGCGCGCCGATCGCACCAGCGGAAGTTCCGCTCATCCTCGAATATCTGGCCACCTACTACAACCGCGACAGCCCGGCGCCGCCGCCCGATCCCGATGCGGCTTCCTACGGCACGGATGGCGGCGGAGATCCCGTTCAACGATTGCTAAACGCCAACGCATGCGTGGCATGCCATGCCCTCGACAAGCGGGTGGTAGGCCCATCGTTCAAGGATGTCGCCGCGAAATACGCCGGCGATGGTGAGGCGGCGGCGCGCCTCGGGAGAAAAATCAAGGAAGGCGGCGCAGGCAGCTGGGGGAACGTGCCTATGCCTCCGAATCCGGCGCTGCCCGACGCCGACCTCGGGGAGATAGTGGGCTGGATACTCAAGCTCAAGTGACTAGAACCTATCTCAATAATAGGCACGTGTGCGACGGAGGCGATGTGGGAGGCAGGTCGAGGAGGAGAGCCCGAAGCAATATGTCGATATTGCGAGGGCTTCCGACAAAGAGATGCGCCCAGAGCGCCCCGTCCCACTCGGGTTGCGGCCAGGACGGTCGTCTGCTTCGTTGCCCGGCTTGACCATATCGACATATGGCCTGCGCCGTGCGCCTCGCATACGGTCCGTCCTGGCCACAACGC
>DATFWO010000186.1:0-31734 GCA_035259205.1 Burkholderiales bacterium
CGTCGTGTGCGAAACTGACGGCGAGCTCTACGAAATGACCGACGAGATGATCTTCCAGCTCTATTACCAGAATCCGAAGCTCGGCTTCTATTTCATGAGGGTGGTGGCCGCGCGCCTGCTCAGGGATGTGCAGCGGTCGGAGGAGCGTCACCGGCAGGGGCCGACAGGGGGTGCGATCCCTCTCCCGAGCTAGAACACAGGGGGCAGGAGACTAACGGTGCGTCGTCCTGTTGGCGACGCGGACTTGCAGCAGGAAAGCCATTGAAGAGGGAGGAAGCATGCACCGCGTTCTAGCGCCGTTTTGGACCTTCGCAGCAGTTGTGCGCAAGCGCCTTGGAAATCGGCGGCAGGCGGGCCAACCGATCCGGAAACGGACAGCCCGGAAGCCGCTTGCAATCGGCCTCGCCGTGTTGCTCTCCGGATGCGGGTTTTCGTCCGTCCTGATGAAGACGGACGCGTTGAACTTCGGCGACGCCCTCGAAGACGCCACCAACAAGCTGCTCGTGATGAACGTCCTGCGCGCGCGGGACAAGGCGCCACTGCATTTTGCCGACATTCCGGTGATGCGCGAGTCGGTCCAGCAGACGTTCTCCTTCAGCTTGCTGGAATTCATCGGCTCGCGTTTCCCGACTCAGCTCGCGGACAGCCGCGTCATCGGCGCCAATCTTCAGTTCACGCCGAGCTTCGAGGTGAGTCATCTCTATTCAAAGGATTTCGTGACCGGTATCGCGTCGCCCATCGACCCCAAGATCGTGAAGTACTGGCTGGATCGCGGGCTCGACCGGCGCATCGTGATGCTGCTGTTCTTCTCCGCGGTCGAGATCGTGGAGACGAGATCGGAAATGGGGCCGGCCAGCACCATCAGGATCGCCAACTCCCCGCGCGACGCGGTGGACGTCATCAAGAACCGGAAGCAGGCGTTCGCAGGCGATGCGACGCTGCTGTGCGACAGGCAATCGGACTTTGAGCGCTACCTGAAGCTCCTCAACAACGTACGGACGTTCTTCGCGCACAACTACCGGGAACGCCGGTTGCTGGCGCGGGACGTAAAGCCGGGCACGGCGGAGGACAGCAAGAATCTCCAGGCGTTCGCAGCCCTCGACCAGAGCAAGGTGCAGCTGGTCTACGACCGGGAGCGCGGCACCTACAGCGTGTATTCGCTCTCGAACGAGCAGAAGATCGCGTTTTGCTTCTACGGCGATGACGAAGCCGCCGCGGCTGCGACGGCGGGGGCTGCGACGGCGGGGGCTGGAGTGATAGAGTCCGGCCGACAACCGATCACCGACCGGAGGAGCTGCTTTCAATCCGTCGTCGACATAGGGACCGACGACGTGGCGACGCGGTCGGTCACCCCGTCGCCGATATTTTTTCCGGGGGCGCAGGACGTGAAGGAGCCCTCGCGCTACTGCGCGATCTACAACCGTTTCAGCGGCACCGTTCCGCGGGAGCCCGCGACACCCGGCGGGTATCCGAGGGTCGAGTTGCGCCTGCACATCCGTTCGGTCGGGGAAATCTTCCAGTTCCTGGGCGACCTTTTGCACTACCAGGATGAGGTGCGAGCGTACCTGGACAGCAATCCCCATCTGCCGTTAAAGCTCAACACACCCGTGACGTTCGGATTCTGCGGGGATAACCCCGAGCCCGGCTGCGACGACATCTTCATGAGGCTGGACGGAGACCCCTGCCACGCACGCTTCTGGCTCACCTACCGGGACCGCACGTACTACGTCAGCAACTACAACCCGCCCGTCGAGACGATCATCTGCCGTCCGGAGTCGACCACGCGCAAGGACCACACGCTCGAGGTCCTCGCCGTGTTGCACCAGCTCGTCGGCCTCAACAAGTCCGCAACGGACATCAGGTCGACCCCGGCCGTGCAGTTGCTGCCGTGAACGTGCGACCAGCGACCAGACACTGGGGACAAGAGACCGGGGACTGGGCTGGTATGAGCCTTCTCTAGTCTCAAGCCTCCGGTCCCTGCTTCAGGCCGGCGACGTTGAACGCCAGCACCGAGCGGTGGAAGCCCTTGAGCGCAAGCTCGCCGACCGGTTCCGTGGCGAGGTGCGGTTCGATTTTTCCGCACACGCGCTGTGAAACCAGGATCTGGCCGGGCTTTGCCTCCGAGCAGAGGCGGGCAGCGAGGTTGCACACCGGGCCGATCGCGCCATAGTCGCGCCGACCTTCGAAGCCGATCACGCCCATCGTCGCGTAGCCGTTTGCGATGCCGACGCCGAACCCCAGGTCGTGGCCGCGTTTTATCCATTCCACGGCGAGCTTCGCGATAACCTTGCGCATGTCGAGTGCCATGCGGACCGCCGCCAGCTCGGGCTCGGGTACGGGCACGGGATCGTTGAAGAGGATCATCACCCCGTCGCCCGCAAAGTGCTCGATGGTGCCGTCGTGCGCCATGACGACGCGGCCAAGCTCGCTGTGATAGTCGCGCAGCACGCCCATCACTTCCTCCGGCTCCGCGGCCTCGGTGAACCCGGTGAAGCCGCGCAAGTCGGTGAAAACGACGGTGATCTCGCGCCGGTGCGTCCTGAGCGGATCGTCCACTTCGCCGGCGAGGATCAGGTCGCCAATCTTGGGCGAGACGAAGCGCTTGAGCCTCGTAAGCCGGTCGAGCTGAGACACCTGCTCGCGCACGCGCTCTTCGAGCTTTGCGTTCCACGAGCGCAGCTCGTCCGCCTGGTGCGAGACCCTGTCCTGGAGGGATTTGACGCGCAGCAGCGACTTGACGCGCGCGAAGAGCTCCGGCTGGTTGACGGGCTTGTTGAGAAAGTCGTCGGCGCCCGCCTCGATGCCCTTGATCCGCTCCTGCTGCGGGTCGAGGGACGTGCAGATCACCACCGGCAGCAGGGCCGTCTGCGGGTCTTCACGGAGCTTGCGACAGACGTCGTAGCCCGACAGGCCAGGCATCATGACATCGAGCAGCACCAGGTCGGGCTGCTCGGAGGCAACCCTGGCGAGCGCTTCCTCGCCGTTTGCCGCCGTTGCCACCGCATAGCCCTTCACCTCGAGCAGGTCCTTCAGCAATTTCACGTTCTGAGGCGTGTCGTCTACGACCAGTATCTTCGGCGGTGCGCTCATGGCTTGTTTTTCTGCACGGCGTGCTGCACGGTATCGAGGAGGTTTTTCAGATTGACCGGCTTCTCGACGAACCCGTCGAAGCCGGCGCCCACGATCTGCTGCCGGTCATGCTGCATGACCGAAGCCGTGATCGCGACGACCGGTATGGCCGCGGTCGCGGCGTTGGCACGCAGCGCCTTCAGCGCGTCGATGCCGTTCATGCCCGGCAGCTGGACATCCATCAGGACGAGGGCCGGAATGCGCTCCCGGGCGATCTTCAGGCCGTCCTCGGCGGTGCGAGCCTCGACGGTCTCGTAGCCCTTGACCTGCAGCACGTCGCGCACCAGCTTCAGGTTCTTCTCGTTGTCTTCGACGATCAGTACCAGGCTCATGAGGTTATCCAATTCCTTTAACGCACAGGGAGCGTGAAGGTAAACGTCGAGCCGCGGCCCGGCGCGCTTCCGAGCCGGATCTTCCCGCCGTGCAGCTCGACGAAACGGCGCGTCAGGGCGAGACCGAGGCCGGTGCCCTCCTGCCGGCGCGCGCGGTCGCGGCCCACCTGGCGGAACTCCTCGAAGAGCGATGCCTGGTCCTCCGGCGCGATGCCGGGGCCCGTGTCCTTCACCGAAATTTCGACCGCCGCGTCGTTCATGTGAGCATCGACGTCGACGCGCCCACCGTCGGGAGTGAACTTTACCGCGTTCGACAGCAGGTTCAGCACGATCTGCTTCACCTTGCGCTCGTCGGCGCGGATCTCCCCCAGCCGCTCGTCGACGGTGAGCCCGAGCGCGATGCCGTGCGCCTGCGCGCGCTCGCGCACCAGGGTAAGCGCGTTCTGCAGCGCCGTGGGCAGGTGGAACTCGGAGACCTCGAGCTCCATGCGCCCGGCCTCGACCTTGGCGAGGTCGAGGATGTCGTTGATGAGCGAGAGCAGGTGCTGGCCCGACGTGTGGATGTCCCTGAGGTACTCGTCCTGCTTCGCGTTGACCTCGCCGAACATCTTCTCGATGAGCACTTCCGAGAAGCCGATGATCGCGTTCAAGGGCGTTCTCAGCTCGTGCGACATGTGCGCGAGGAACTCGGACTTGTGCTTGTTCGCGACCTCGAGCTGGCAGCTCTTGTCCTGGATCTCGTTGAACAGGCGCACGTTCTCGATGGCTATCACTGCCTGGTCGGCGAAGGTCTTTACCAGCTCGATCTGTTTCTCGGTGAAGGGACGCACCTCCTTACGGCGCAGAAGTATGGCGCCAAATGCGGTTTCCTCGCGCAGGAGCGGAACCGCGAGGGTGGTGCGGTGCCCGAATCTCTCCTGCGGCACGCGAGCATCCGGAAACTCGTCGAGTGCTTCCGCGAGGTCCCGGATGTGTACCGGCTTTCGATCCAGGATCGAGCGGCCGGTTGCGAGCCCCCGCGTAAAGGGCAGGGTGGCGAGCGCACCGCCCAGTTCCCCGAAGCCTGTCACGTAACGCAGGCGGTCGCCTTCCACGAGCAGCAAGCGCGAGTCCGGCGCTTCGCACAGCTGCGCCGCCCGGCGCGTCACTGCCTCGAGCACCGGCATGACGTCAGTAGGCGTGCTGCTGATCACACGCAGGATTTCGGCAATCGAGGTCTGCTGCTCCAGCGCCTCTGTGACTTCCGCGTTGCGCGCCTGCAGCTCCTTGAACAGCCGCACGTTCTCGATCGCGATGACCGCCTGGTCGGCGAAGGTCTTCAGGAGGGCGACCTGTTTTTCGCTGAACGGACCGGGCGTGGGGCGCGTCACCGAAATGGCTCCGATCGCTTTGTTCTCCCGCAGTAGAGGCGCAGTCATGAGCGCCCGGAAACCTCCCTCCCTACCGCGTTGCTTCAGGCGCTCGTTGACCCACGCAGAGGGATTGTCGGTGTCCGGAACCTGCACGACCTGCCGCCGGAGTATAGCCCGGGAATTGGGCAGGCTTTCGTCGCCAAATGGAACGCGATTCCTGCCCCCGGCGTCGGCTGCCGGCAGAGTGCTGGCCGCCGTCTCGATATAGTCGCCTTTGAGGAGCCGTAGCCACACGGTCATGCCGCCGAACAGCCTGCCGCCGCTCTTCACGATCGCGTCGAAAACCGGCTGCACGTCGGTCGGGGAGCTGCTGATCACGCGCAGTATCTCGGAGATCGCCGTCTGCTGCTCCAGCGCCTCCTTCGTCTCGTTGAAGAGCCGCACGTTCTCGATGGCGATCACAGCTTGATCGGCGAAGGTCTTCAGAAGCTCGATCTGCGCAGTAGAGAATGGTCGTGGTTCAGCGCGGGCGACTCCGATGGCACCGATCGGCACACCTTCCCGCAGCATGGGTACGCCGAGGAGACTGCGAGCGCCGATCGCATGGAAGTACTCTTGATCGTACTCCGAATCGTGTTCGACATCGGCGATGTGGGCGACGCTGCGCTCGAGGACCGCCCGGCCGACGGCGAGAGCACGGCTGGGGCGCGCTGGAAACACGCGACTCACCCCGGTGAGTGCTTCGGCAGTGTAGTTATGGTGAGCGACATGATGGAGCAATTCGCCATCGAATCGATAGAGCGAGCTGAGGAATCCGTCGCACAGCCCCAAGGCGCTTTTGACGATCGTATCGAAGACCGGCTGCACGTCAGTCGGCGTGCTCGCGATCACCCTCAAGATGTCACCCGTGGCTGTCTGTTGCTCCAGCGTTTGGCTCACTTGCGCGTGGGCTTCGGTAAGCGCGCGATTCTTCTCTTGCAGCTCCTTGAACAGCCGCACGTTTTCGATCGCGATGACGGCCTGGCTGGCGAAGGTGCTGACGAGGTCGATCTGCTTGTCGGTGAACGGGCGCACCTCGGGCCGGTAGATGAACAGGCCGCCGACCACGCGTTCGTTCTTGATCATCGGAACGGCGAGGAGGGTCTTCGCGGCGCCCAACTCGACAGTTGCGACGGTTGCCTCAATTCGCGCCAGATACTGCGGGGATTCCGCGACGTTCGGGACGTGAACGGGACGCTTTTCCCGGACCATCCGGCCGATGATCGGCGTGGACTCGAGGTCAAACGGGTCCCTGAAGATGCGCGGCAGAAAAGCGAGGGGAGCGCCGCGTTGCGCCACGTGCCGGTATCTCTCTCCGTCATAAAGGCCGAGCGTGCCGATATGCGCATCGCACAGGCGTGTCGCGTTCTCCAGGATGGCCGCGAACACCGGCTCGATGTCCGTCGGCGAGCTGCTGATTACTTTGAGCACCTCGGCCGTCGCGGTCTGCTGCTCGAGCGCTTCCTTCGTCTCGTTGAACAGCCGCACGTTCTCGATAGCGATGACCGCTTGGTTCGCGAACGTTTCGAGCAGCTTGATCTGCTGGTCGGAAAACGACCGCGCCTCGTTCCGCCGGATCAGGATGATGCCGATCGCCATGCCCTCGCGCACGAGAGGCACCGCGAGGATCGTCTGGTTGGCGGCTCCCGATTGCAGCGCCGGCGCATCCGGGTACTCGGCCCGGGATTCCGGGGACATGATGTCGTGCACGTGGACTGTGCGGCATTCGAGCAAGGCGCGGCCGCCCACGCTGCGCCGGTTCACTTCATGCGTATCCACGATGGACGGCAGCGGGCCGAAATGCGCCCTCATCCGGAGACCATCCTCGCCGACGAGACGGATGATCGCATCCGACGCATCGCACAGGCGCGCGGCCCGCTCGGCGACCGTGTCCAGCACCGGCTGGATGTCCGTCGGCGAGCTGCTGATCACGCGCAGGATGTCCGTCGTCGCCGTCTGGCGCTCGAGCGCCTCCTTGGTCTCGTTGAACAGCCGGACGTTCTCGATGGCGATCACCGCCTGGGCCGCAAAAGTCTCGAGCAGCCTGATCTGCTTGTCGGAAAATGAACGGACCTCCGGCCGGCGGATTGTGATAATGCCGATTACGACGTCCTCGCGAACGAGAGGAACGATAAGCGTAGTGCGCCAGGGCCTGTCTTCATACAACCGGTGTATCGCTTCCGGGTATTCCGCGGCTATGTCCGGAGCAAGAACATCTTCGATCTGGATCGTCCGGCGCTCGAGGATCACGCGCCCGGCGATCGATCCCCTGGAGATCCGCACGCTCATCGCTGCGTCGACCACTGGGACGGAGCCCACGTGTGCGACTACACGCATCGCGTCGCCATCGACACGTCGGATCAGGACGTCGCTTGCCTCACACAGCCGTGCAGCATTTTCGGCAACAGCGTTGAGGACCGGCTGAATGTCGGTCGGGGACTGACTGATGACGCGCAGGATCTCGCTCGTCGCGGTCTGCTGTTCCAGCGCTTCAGTCACTTCGGCGTTCCGCGCCTGCAGTTCCTTGAACAGCCGGACGTTTTCGATCGCGATCACCGCCTGGTCGGCGAAAGTCTTGACGAGCTCTATTTGCCGCTCTGTAAACGGCTCGACGAAGGAGCGCCAGATGTTCAGAACGCCGATGGGCGTTCCTTCCCTGAGCAGCGGCACCGCCACCATGGTTCGGGCGCCCATCCGCAGCGCGCGCGCGCCTGGCTTGCGGCCGACCTGGGCGTCGAGGACGTGATCCACCCTCCTTTCGAGAAAGGCGCGCCCGACGGCGCTGTCGAGATCCGGCTTGAACGGCGAGTCGGTGAAGAACGCGACTTGCTCGGGCGTCAGACCGTAGTGGGCGGCATAGCGCAGCAGCTCGCCGTCGTACTGGCGAATGTGGCCTTGCGTGGCGCCGGCGAGCTTCACCGCGCTGGCGATGACCGCGTCCAATACCGGCCGCAGGTCGGTGGGCGTGCTGGCTATTACCCGCAGCACTTCGCTCGTTGCCGTCTGCTGCTCCAGCGCTTCGGTGACCTCCGCGTTGCGCGCCTGGAGCTCCTTGAACAGCCGCACGTTTTCGATCGCGATGACCGCCTGGCTGGCAAAAGTCTTGATCAGCTCGACCTGGTACTCCGGCGTCTCGCCGGGCTCCGGCCAGCCGAGGTTGATCACGCCGATGGGTTCCCCGTCGCGCAGCAGGGGAACACCCAGCATGCGGCGCCAGGTGCCTTTCACCGCCAGCGCGTGGTCGTAGCCGGGGTCCGAAAGGACGTCAGATTCGCGCACGACCGACTTCGACAGGATGACGCGCCCGCTGATCAGCGCCGGATTCGGCGGGCCCGCTCTGAGCAAGCCAAGCGCTTCGCGCGGCCAGTTGTACGTCCCTTCGAGGTGTACGAGCTCGCCGTCGAACCGGAATATGGCGGCCATCGGGCTGCCGCACAGGTTCGCGGCGTTCTTCAGGATCGTCTCGAACACCGGCGCCACATCCGTCGGCGATCTCGAAATGACGCCGAGAATTTCGCTGGTCGCTGTCTGCTGCTCCAGGGACTGCGTCAGATCGCGGTTGCGCGCCTGCAGCTCCTTGAACAGGCGCACGTTCTCGATGGCGATCACGGCCTGGCTGGCGAACATGCTGAGGAGATCGATCTGCTTCTGTGTGAACGCCCGCACGACCGGTCGGTAGACGACGATGCCGCCGACTATTTCCCCATCCTTGACCATCGGCACCGCGAGGTAGGTACGCGCGCTGCCCAGCTGGACCTGTGCAACTACTCCCGGGCGGCCCTGGTTGTACCCAAGTGAATCCCGTCTATCCAGGATGTGCACGGGCCGCTTTTCGCCCACCATCCGCCCGAAAGCGCCATCGGGCACGGGTCCCGAATGCCCATGCGACTCTTCCGCGATCCATTTCGCGTATGCCGCGCTGACTCCGCGCTGCGCCACCCTGGGAAAGTCGACCCCGTCGCGCATCCGCAGGACGGCCATGTGCGCATCGCACAGGCGCGTGGCACTCTCGAGGATGGCATCGAAAACCGGTTGTATGTTCGTCGGCGAGCTGCTGATGACCTGCAGAATTTCCGCGGTCGCCGTCTGCTGCTCGAGCGCCTCGGTGACCTCCGCGTTGCGCGCCTGCAGTTCCTTGAACAGCCGCACGTTCTCGATCGCGATGACGGCCTGGTCGGCGAATGTCTCCAGAAGGGCGACTTGTTTTTTGCTGAACGGACCAGGCGTCGGCCGCGTCACCGAAATGGCTCCGATCGCTTTGTTCTCCCGCAGCAGAGGCGCAGTCATGAGCGCGCGGAAACCTCCCTCCCTGCCGCGTTGCTTCAGGCGCTCGTTGACCCACGCAGCGGGGCTGTCGGTGTCCGGAACCTGCACGACCTGCCGCCGGAGTATAGCCCGGGAATTGGGCAGGCTTTCGTCGCCAAATGGAACGCGATTCCTGCCACCGGCGTCGGCTGCCGGCAGAGTGCTGGCCGCCGTCTCGATATAGTCGCCTTTGAGGAGCCGCAGCCACACTGTCATGCCGCCGAACAGCCTGCCGCCGCTCTTCACGATTGCGTCGAAAACCGGCTGCACGTCGGTCGGGGAGCTGCTGATGACCTTGAGGATCTGCGCCGTCGCCGCTTGCTGCTCGTGCGCTTTCGCGAGCTCGCGCCTGCAATCGCCGAGCTGCCGGCGCAGGCGGGCGAGTTGGCCGCCCGATCGGGCCGCCGCGGGCTTGCTCGCGGTCGCACGCGTGGCGGCCTTCCGCTTCCGGCTCGGGGCGCTTCTGCTTTTCACCCTGCGCTTACGAGTTGCCATGCTTCGTTGTCCAAATCAATACAGCCACGGAACCACTATGGATGCTCGTCCAACACGTTCAAAGGCATTGGCCACGGAAACACACGGAAGGGCGCGGAAATTTTTTGGTGCACGCCGCCGGCTCTCTGCAATGGCGAAACTTCGAGGCACCGACTCCTGCATGTTGTCCGTGTGTTTCCGTGTGATTCCGTGGCAAAAAATGCTTTTGGCCCTTCATTCCATGTGCTTCCGTGGCTGAACTGATTTTGCATTTCTATCGGCGCTCACTGGCGTTCACCGGCGGTTGCGTTTCCATCGACAGCGGCAGTGTGAATGTAAATGTCGAGCCCTTCCCCGGCTCGCTCCTGAGCGAGATCTTCCCGCCGTGCAGCTCGACGAAGCGCCGCGTCAGCGCCAGGCCGAGGCCCGTGCCTTCCTGCTTCTTGGTGTAGTCGCGGCCGACCTGGCGGAATTCCTCGAATACCGTGGCCTGGTCCTCCGGCGCGATGCCTACGCCGGTATCGATCACCGATACTTCGACCGCCTCCGCGTTCAGGTGCGCATCTACTTCTACCCGACCGCCGTCCCCCGTGAACTTGACTGCGTTGGAAAGCAGGTTCAGCAGGATCTGCTTTACCTTGCGCTCGTCGGCGCGAATCTCGTCGAGGCGCGGGTCGACCTTGAGCGAAAGCCCGATGCCGTGGTTCTGCGCCCGCTCGCGCACCAGGGTCAGCGCATTCTGGAGCGCCGACGGCAGGTGGAAGGCCGACACCTCCAGCTCCATGCGCCCGGCCTCGACCTTAGAGAGGTCGAGGATGTCGTTGATGAGCGAGAGCAGGTGCTGGCCCGAGGAATGGATGTCCTTGAGGTATTCATCCTGTTTCGCGTTCATCTCGCCGAACATGCGCTCGATCAGCACCTCGGAGAAGCCGATGATCGCGTTCAGCGGCGTCCTCAGCTCGTGCGACATGTTCGCGAGGAAATCGGACTTGTGCTTGTTGGCGACCTCGAGCTGGCGGCTCTTGTCCTGGATTTCGTTGAACAGCCGCACGTTCTCGATCGCGATTACCGCCTGATCGGCAAATGTCTGAAGCAGGGTGAGATCCTTGTCGGTGAACGCCCCCGGCATCGAGCGCAGCACGCTGATCGATCCGATCGCGTTGTTCTCGCGCAGCATCGGAACGCTCAGCATCGAGCGGAATCCCCGCTGTTGGGCCCGTAGCACGAGCGTTGTGCCGGCCCACTCCGGTGCAGAGATATCCGGCACCTGGACGACCGCGCGATGCCGCGCGGCCAGGGCGGATGGGGAACCCTTGTCGTTCAACGGGATGACAAACTTCTCGTCCTCTCCCAGCGGATTCGTGCTTGCCACGGGCTCGACGTGATCGCCATTGATCAGCCAGAGCGTCATGTTCATGCCGCCGAACAGGTGAACGCCGCTCTTCACGATGGCGTCGAACACCGGCTGCGTTTCGGTGGGAGAACTGCTGATGACCTTGAGGATTTCCGCGGTTACCGTCTGCTGTTCAAGAGACTCCTTCAGTTCGGCCGTGCGGTCCTCCACCTTGCGCTCGAGGCCGGCATAGGATTCCTTCAGGCGCTCGGCCATGGTGTTGAACTGGTCGGAAAGAGCCTCCAGCTCGTCGCCCGTGTGCACCTCGATCCGCTCGTCGAGCCGCCCAGCGCCGATCTGAGCCGCGCCGCGCTGCAGCGCCCGGATCGGGTTCACCATGTGCCCGGCGAGGTACACACTCGCGAGCACCGAGAGGATCAGACCCGCGAGGAGCAGCAGCCCGGTGCGCTTGATAGACGAGTAGAGGGGAGCGAACGCCTCGGCGAGCGGCAGCTCGACGAATACCGCCCACTTGAGCGTCGGAATGTGCGCGTGCGCGGTCAGCACTTCCTCGCCCTTGATGTTGCGCGCGATGGGCGCGCCCTCGCTGTCGTTGGCGACGAACGTCACGACCTGGGGCAGCCGCGACAGATCGGTTTTCTGGAGCACCAGGCTGATGTCGGGATGGGCGATCAGCGTGCCCGCGGAGTTGACGACGTAGGCGAGACCCGCCTGGCCGATCTGGATCTTGGACACGACTTCCCAGACGAACTTGAGGTTCACCTCGGCGACAGTCGTGCCGCCCGCTGCGCCGCCGGCCGGGCGGGAGATCGTCATGTACGGCTCGGTTTCCTTGCGGAAGTACACCGGGCTGTACCAGGTCTTGCCGCCCTTGGCCCCCAGGAACTTGGGGTCCCGTGAGAAATCGGTCCCGGCGCCGACCACGTCCATCGCCAGGCGCGACACGCGCAGCTGCTCCTTTCCCGCGGAGTCGAGCCACGCGACTTCGGTGATCGCAGGCGCCTGGCGCAGGAGCTTCAGGTACTCGTAGCGGCGCTGCTCGATGACGTTGCCTCCCGCCGTCACCTGGGGCAGGGCCGTCCAGCCGAGCTGGTGCTCGATGTCGTTGATGTACTGCTCGATGCGGGTCGCGGCGGCGAGCGCCTTCTCGCGCTGCAGGTTGATCAGGTGGTCCTGGTTTTCGCGATAGGAGAAGTAGAGGCTGATGCCGCCGCTCGCGAGCAGCGCCGCGCTCACCAGCAGGATGATGAACGCCGCGTATTTCGTGAACAGGCGCCAGCGGGGGGTCATATCGCCACCATATTGCTGAATAGGCGCCGCCGCTGCAATCCATCCACGCGCGCCGCGCCTTCGGGCGCCCGCCGCGCTGAACGACGCTCGGCGTCCGTTCGAGCGCGGCGACGTAAACCGGCACGCCAGTGTCCAGTTTTACGGTTCATTCGATTACCTTGTCGGCCCGAAACAGCAGGTCGCGGGGTATCGTTAGGCCGATCGTCTTCGCGGTCCTGAGGTTGATCACGAGCTCGATCTTGGTGGCGAGCTCGACGGGCAGATCACCCGGCTTCGCGCCCTTGAAGATCTTGTCGACGTAGGTTGCGGCGCGGTAGTAGTGCTCGGCGTTGTCCTGCCCGTAGCTCATCAGCCCGCCGGCCTCGACGTGCTCGCGGGTCCAGAACATCGTCGGTATCCGGTCTTTTGCGGCCAGTTCCGCGATCCTCCGCGCCTGGGCGCTGAAGAGGCTGTGCGGAGTCACGATCAGCGCACGCGCGTGGTCGCGAGCGAGGACGTTGAACGCGGCTTCGATTTCGGCAGGAGTCCGTGCTTCGACCGGCGTGACTTTCATCCCGATGGCCGTGGCAGAGGATTGGATCTGTTTCAGAAAGATCGGCCCCGTTGCTTGATGCGGGTCCACCAGCACGGCGACGCCGAACAGGCCGGGAATGGCAGCGCGCAGCAGCTCGGGATGCTTGGTGACGATGTCCATCGACTGGTTCGACAAGCCCGTGATGTTGCCGCCCGGCCGCGCGAGGCTTGCGACGAACCCAGCCCTCACCGGATCCGCCATGGCCACCATGATTATGGGTGTGGTAGGCGTTGCTTTGCGCGCGGCCTCGATGCCGACTCCAGTCGCGGCCACGATGATGTCCACGTTGACCTTCGCGAGTTCCGCCGCCGCCGTGGCGAAGTTCTCGGGCCTGCCTTCCGCAAATCGCCACTCGATGACGTAGTCCCTGCCCTCGACGTATCCAAGGTCGCGCATGCCGCGCGGAAATCCGCTCAAAGCGTCCGATTCGAGCGCAGCGGGGCGGGCGGCCTGCGACAGGAAGCCGATGCGCCGGAGCTTGCCGGGCTTTGTTTGGGCGTGCGCGTGGCGCAGCAAAGCAACCAGGGGGCACGCCGCGGCCGCCAGGATGAATGTACGCCGCGTTGAACGGCGCGCAGCGTCCGTTCGAACGCGGCGACGTAAACCGGCATGCCGATGTCCGGGTTTACGGTTCATTCGATCACCCGGTCCGCGCGCACCAGCACTGACTGCGGCAGCTTGATGCCGAGCGACCTCGCGGTCTTCATGTTCACGAGCAGCTCGAATTTGGTCGAGCGCTCCATCGGCAGGTCCGCCGGGCGGGCGCCCTTGAGGATGCGGTCCACGTAGGAGGCCGAGCGGCGGAACATGTCCGGAAAGTCCACGCCGTAGGCGAGGAACCCGCCTTTCTCCGCGGCCTCCTTCCATGCGATCAGCGGCAGGCGCCTCTTCGCTGCCTGATCGGCGAGCGCCTGGTCGTTGGTGAACAGCATGGCGTCCTCGATCGGCACGACGGCGTCCACCCGCGCCGCGGCCATTGCGGAAAACGCCTTTTCGAACTCGTCCGGGCTCCGCACGTCGAAGCGCTTCACCTCCAGCTTGAGCGCTTTCCCGGTTGCCTCGAGCGCGGGGGCGAGCGACTTCATGGAGACGTTGTCGGCGTTGGCGAGGATGGCGACCCGCTTCGCGTTGGGGAACACCTGCCGCAGCATCTCGAGCCGCTTCTCGTTCAACTCCTGGGTGAAGACCATGACACCGGTGACGTTCTTCCCGGGCTGCCGCAAGCTCGCGACGACACCGCTGGCGACGGGATCGGTTATCGTGGCGATGACGATGGGAATGGTGGCAGTCGCCTGCTGGGCTGCCTGCGTCGCGGGCGTGCCGTGGGTCACGATGAGATCTACCTTGAGGCGCACGAGCTCGGCGGCGAGCTCCGGCAGGCGCTCGTACTTCCCGTCCGCGAAGCGAAACTCGATCGCGATGTTCTTGCCTTCCACGTAGCCTAGCTCGCGCAAGCCGGCTCTCAGCCCCTCGACGCGATGCGCGGTAGCCGAAAGAGCGGCGGGCCCGAGAAAGCCGATGCGGCGGAGCTTGCCCTGCCGCTGTGCGAAAGAGATGAGCGGTACGATCGCTCCTGCTCCGAGCGCCAGCATCAGCGCCCGCCGCGTTGAGCGGCGAGCCTCGTCCGCTCGAACGCGGCGACGCGAAACGGCACGCCAGTGTCCGGATTCGCGGTTCATTCGATCACCCGATCGGCGCGTAGAATCAATTCTTGCGGAATCACCAGTCCGAGCCGATTCCCGGTCTTACGATTGACTATCAGCTCGAACTTTGTAGGCAGCTCGATAGGCAGGTCACCCGGCTTCGCCCCCTTGAAGATCTTGTCCACATAAAACGCCGCCCGTCGAAATAGTTCCCTGGTGTCGGGTCCATAGCTCAGGAAGCCGCCGGCTGCGGCGTACTCGGGTGTCGTGAATAAGGACGGCAGTCGGTGCCTTATTGCCAACTCGACGATCTGCCGCATCTGCTGCGAGAAAAACGTGTCGCCGAAGGCGATGACGCCCTCGGCGCGATTGTCCACGAATTTCCTGAAGCCCCGGTCGATCTCATCGGAATTATGCGCATCAACCTCGATCAACGTCATGCCGGCTTTCCGAGCAGCGCTGCGGACGATCGCCAGTTGTCCCGGATGCCCGACGTTTGTCGTATTCATCAGCACCGCCAGGCGCGACAGCTTCGGCATTGCGAGATGCATCAGTTCGACGTACTTCGGCGCGATTTCGGCATTGCCGGTGGAAAGGCCAGTGATGTTTCCGCCGGGCCGCGCCAGGCTTTTGGCGAAGCCTTCTTTGACGGGGTCGGGTGATGTCGTGATGACGATCGGTATGGTGGAGGTCGCCTTCTGCAGGGTGCGGTATATGAAGGTCCCGTTCGCGACGATGACGTCCACCTTCAGCTGCACCAGCTCTGCCGCAATGCCGGGAAGGCGCTCGTATTGTGCGTCGGCTGGGCGCATCTCGACGACGAAGTTCCTTCCCTCCGTATAACCGAGCTCGCGCATGCCCTCCAGAAATATACCGTAACGGTCCAGGGCGAGCTCGCGCGAACCGAGGTAGAAGAATCCGATGCGCCAGATCTTGCCTTTTTGCTGGGCAACGGACACGACAGGCGCCGCCAGCAGGGATAACCCCGCGCCGCCGGCCATGAGGAATGCGCGCCGCGCCGTCATTCAATCACCCGGTCGGCGCGAAACAGCACGTTCTGCGGGATCGTGAGCCCGATCTCTTTGGCTGTCTTGCGATTGATCACGAGCTCCAGTTTCGTCGGCTGCTCCACCGGCAGGTCCCCTGGATTTGCGCCCTTGAGGACTTTATCGACGAACGCGGCGGCGCGGCGGAAGATATCGGCCCGGTCCGGCCCGTAGGCGACCAGGCCGCCTGCGTCGGTATACTCCGTCACGTGGAATATCGAAGGAAGGCGGTTTCTAGCGGCAAGGCCGGCTATCCGCCTCAGATTCGAAAAGAACACGGGATCCGATCCGATGAAAAGAGCGCCGACACACGCGCGCGCTGCATCTACGAATGCGCTGTCCAAGTCGTTGCCGCTGCGCACTTCGAGTGAATGGAGCCGTATTCCCAGCTGTCTCGCCGGCTGCTGCAGCTCTTTCCAAGCAAGCGTCGAGGTCGCGCTCTGGGGGTTCCAGAGCACGGCCACGCGGGAGAGCCCCGGAACCATTTCCTTGAGCAGCTCCAGCCGTTTTCCGGCGAGTTCAGCGGTCATGCGGGACAGGCCGGTGATGTTGCCGCCGGGGCGCGCGAGATTTTCGACCAGCCCGACGGCAATGGGGTCGCTCGCGCCCGCCATCACGATGGGAATCGTCCGGGTAGCCCTCTTGGCAGCGAGAGCATCGGGAGTGACGGCAGCGACGATCACATCCACCCTGAGCCCCACGAGTTCGGCGGCGAGCGCGGGCAGGCGATCGTCCTTGCCATCGGCATGGCGGTACTCGATGTGGATGTTCTTTCCCTCGGTCCATCCGAGCTCGCGGAGGCCGTTCCGAAACGCCTGGTTCCAGGGTGCGGTATCCGCAGTGGAAAACGACGAGAGCATGCCGATGCGATGGACAGCCCCTGGTTGCGCGTCCGCGTGCGCGACACGCGGCGCGAGGGCGGTCGCACCGAGCAGGAACAGCATGTCGCGGCGAGCCGTCACTCGATCATCCGGTTGGCGCGCACTGGCCGCTCCGATAAGCGAACGAGGCAAGCAGCACTGCGAATGCCATCGCCCCCCGACAGAAAAGGGGTTTTCGACGCTGCTAAACGAGTCGCGGCCACTGGCGCCCCCCGCGCCGCCGGCATGTCGCCGGCATTTTCAGGCCATCATAGTCCCGGAGGGAGGGCAGGGACGCGGATTGTTGCGTCTCTAACTTGCGGAAAATTTACCTAACGGGGGAACTGCTGCTTGCTGCGGTGCCGCAAAATTCCGGTGGGGTTGCCGTGATCCTTACGTCTCTCCCGCGGTGTGGCGGAATTCAAGGGGCAGGACGTAGTTCGCTTCTAGTGGGGCGCAACAATCGATGTACATCGCCCTCTCTTCGCATCGGCAAAACCAGTGCACGCAGGATCGCCCTGCAGAAGAAATAGGCGAGGCGGAATATCTGAGCGATCCAGAACAGCGCCACGAGAACGGCGGTTCCAAGGAAGAAAAACTGAAAGATGTGCCCGATCGAGAAAAGTGCATTCATGTGGTCCTCCTGCCGTGGCGCCTGTCGAACGCGAAGGGGATGAGTGTCGCCAGCTAATCAGGCGTGTGATGGTGGAGACACCGTGAATGCCGTGTGTCCAAGATCCGCCTGCGCGGCCGGCAGAGCCGGCCTTTCAGGTGTTACGGTCCTGGCGCTTTCTTCATCGGCGAGGCTGGCATAGACAAATGCGAGATATCCGCCGCAGCCGAGGAACATCAGCCAGAAGAATTGCCCGATCCAGAAGATATCGTCCATGTGAGCCTCCTGTCTGCAATACACATCGAATCTGAGAGGCATGATGGAGCACTGCGGGGACGCGGTGCGACGCCGAATTGCACAACCAATGTGCGGAATATTCACGCGCGCCGGTAAGAGGTGCGATGGTGCGATAACCGATTGAGTGGGAACGCGTATCTGGAGCTCCGCCGCCTGCCAGGAAGGCATCGCCGGCAGACATTGCGATGCAGGCGCGCGCGGATGCGGCGCCGCCAGCATGTAATCGGGTCCCCAGCGGGCGCTGCTTGCCCGCAACGTTACAGCGCTCTTTGGCTACCAGCGCGGGGGAGGGGTGCGCTCGATGACGATGGTGTGGCCCTCGTGCCGGATGTAGCCGCCTTCCGTCAAGTCCTTGAGTATGAGGCTCACCATCTCGCGCGAGGCCCCGACGCGACTTGCGATGTCCCTCTGGGTGAGGCGTTCCGTGATAACGAGCTTTCCGTTCCGGTCCTCCGCGAGCTCGAGGAGGAGGCGCGCGATGCGGCCGTACACATCCATGAGCGCGAGGCTCTTCACGTTCTCGGTCAGGGCGCGCACGCGGTGTATCAGCTTCTCGATCACGCGGGCTGCGAAGGCGGGATTGCGCGCCAGAAACTCCTTGAAGTCGGCCTTGGGCACGATGAGAAACCGGCTCGGCTCGAGCGTCATTACCGAGGCGGAGCGCGGCCCTTCATCGAGCACCATCTCGCCGAAATATTCTCCCTGGCCCTGCGTCGAGAGCACGACCTCCTTGCCGTCCGGGTCGGCGACAAACGCCTTCACGCGGCCGTCGAGGATGATGTAGAGGGAATCGGTGCGGTCGCCCTCGTTCATCACGACGGTATTCTTGGGGAACGCGCGCGTCACCGCGTGCGCCGTCATCGCGGTCAGCTCTTCCTTGCTCAGCGCGAATCGGGACGGCGTGCGTTCTTCCTGCGCGCTCATGCGGTCTTGCTCCTCCGGCTGTCCGCGCACGCCGATTCCAGCGCGTCCATGAAAATTCCAGAGACGTTCACGCCGGTCTGCTCGGTGATCTCCTGAAAGCAGGTGGGACTCGTAACATTCACTTCGGTGAGGTAGTCGCCGATCACGTCGAGGCCGACCAGGAGCAGGCCTTCCTTCGCGAGCGCGGGCGCCAGCGCTTCCGCGATCTCGCGGTCGCGCCTGGAGAGCTCGCGGGCTACGCCGGTCCCACCCGCTGCAAGATTGCCGCGCGTCTCTCCCGGCTTGGGTATGCGCGCAAGCGCGTGCGGCACGGGCTTGCCGGCAATCAGGAGTATGCGCTTGTCGCCGTCCCTAATCTCCGGTATGTAGCGCTGCGCCATGATCGTGCGGCGGCCGTAATGCGTGATGGTCTCGATAATGACGTTGAGGTTGTGATCCTCTTTGTGCACCCGGAACACCGAAGTTCCGCCCATGCCGTCCAGCGGCTTCAAAATGATGTCGCCGTGCTCGGCAAGGAATTCGCGGATCGGCCCTTCGCGCCGCGCGACGATGGTCGGCGCGGTGAACCTGGGAAAGCGCGCGATTCCCAGTTTTTCGTTCCAGTCGCGGATCGCCCGCGGCCGGTTGAACACACGCGCACCCTGCGCTTCCGCAATCTCGAGGAGGTAGGTGCTGACGACGTATTCCATGTCGACGGGCGGGTCCTTGCGCATCAGCACTGCGTCGAAGTCCTTGAGCGGCGTGGACACCGGTTCCCCGGCCTGGTACCAGATCGGCTTTTTCCCGGTGAGCTCCAGCGGCCGGACGGTGCCCCAGACCGTGCCCTGGCGCCACAACAGATCTTCCTGCTCCATGGCGTAGAGCGCGTGACCGCGTGCCGCCGCCTCGCGCATCATGGCGAAAGTCGTGTCCTTGTAAATCTTGAAGGAGTCGAGCGGATCGACTATGAAGGCCAGCTTCATCAGGTGAGCGGTGAACGGTGAGCAGTAATCAGTATAGCGGGGCTCGGGGGTTCCCGCTTACCGCTCACCGCTTGTTGGGCTACTGCTTACCCGGCGCTGGCGCTGGGGAGGTCGGCGGTATCCAGCGCCTCCGCTGTCTGCTCGAGCTCGATAGCAGCGGCGAGCAGCGCCAGCCGCCCGATCACTCCGTAGGCGTAGAAGCGGTTGGGCGGACAGCCGGGATCGTACGGATTGGGTGACGAGCATGGCGCGGCGAATGCGAGCGGCTTGAACTGCATGCCAGGCGCATTCAGGTTCTGGTCCGTGCCGCGCTCGGTGTGGACCCGGTAGAACCCGCCCACTACGAAATGGTCGATCATGTAGACCACCGGCTCGGCGACGGCGTCGTCCACGGTCTCGAAGGAGTAGACGCCTTCCTGGACCATCACCTCGTGGACCTCGAGGCCTTCCTTCACGACCGCCATCTTCTTGCGCTGATTGCGATTGAGCTCACGCACTCCCGACGGGTCCTTGACCGTCATGATGCCCATGCCGTAGGTGCCCGCATCGGCCTTGATGATGACGAAGGGGTCGTCCTTGATTCCATACTCGCGATACTTCTCGCGCACGTCCTCGAGGATGGAGGTGACGTAGCCCTCCAGGCATTCCTCACCCTGGCGCTCCTGAAAGTTGATCTTCCCGCATTTCTCGAAATACGGGTTGATCAGCCACGGATCGATCTTGATGAGCTGGGCGAACTCCTCCGCAACCTGGCGATAGGCCTGGAAATGGTTCGACTTGCGGCGCACCGTCCACCCGGCGTGCAGCGGCGGCAGCACCACCTGCTCGAGGCCCATCAGGATTTCGGGCGTTCCCGACGAGAGGTCGTTATTAAGCAGGACCACGCACGGGTCGAATCCGTCCACTGCCAGGCGGTTGCCGCGCCGTTCCAGCGGTTCGAGCAGCAGCTTGGTGCCGTTTGCGAGGCTGATCTCAGTGGGCGCGGCAATGTCGCGCAGCAGGCTGCCGATTCGCACGTCGAGTCCCGCGTGTCGCAGTATGGCCTGGAGCACGGCGACGTTCTGGAGGTAGAACTGGTTGCGCGTGTGATTCTCGGGTATCAGCACCGCCCCGCGCGCATCGGGGCAGACCTTCTCGATCGCCGCCATGGCGGCCTGCACGCAGAGCGGATGGAAATCCGGGTTGAGATTGTTGAAGCCGCCGGGAAAAAGATTGGTATCGACCGGGGCGAGCTTGAAGCCGCTATTGCGCAGGTCGACCGACCCGTAGAACGGCGCGGCATGGTCCTGCCACTGTCCACGCAGCCAGCGCTCGATTTCGGGCTGCGAGGCGAGCAATTGGCGCTCGAGATCGGGCAGCGGTCCAGCGAGCGCAGTCTTTAGTCTCGGTACGGTCATGGCGTCCCCGAAGCGGGCCCCTATTCTAACCGGTAGCGGCGGACATATTCGACGACACTTTGTTTATGACAAAAAAACAAAGTAATCCGTCATTTGCCCGCCAGGACGGCAAGGCGGCAAGACCGCGTCGGCAGACGGATTTGAATCATTCCCTGGCGCCGTGTTCCCCGGTTTCGGCGCGCACCCGCAAAAAAAAAGGGGCGCCCCGTGGGCGCCCCTTAAGCCACACACACTTGATCATTACATATGGTAGGCCGCTTCGCCGTGCTCGTTGATGTCGAGGCCTTCCCGTTCCACTTCCTCGGTGGGACGCAGCCCCACCAGGATATCGGCGATCTTGAACGCCACGAGCGCAACTACGGCCGTCCATATGATCGTGACACCTACGCCCTGCGCCTGTATCACGAACTGGTCCCAGATGGGGGTGGAGCTGACCTTGCCCGTGACCCAATCGGTAATGCCGGGCCCGCCGAGCGATTGATGGTTGAATATGCCCGTCGTCAGCGCGCCGAATGCACCGCCCACCGCGTGCACGCCGAACACGTCTAGCGCATCGTCTGCGTGCAGCCACTTCTTGAGCTGGTTGACGCCCCACAGGCAGACGAGGCCCGCGCCGAATCCGATAACGAATGCGCCGGGGATACCGACGTTGCCCGCAGCGGGCGTGATCGCGACGAGTCCGGCGACCGCTCCTGAGGCCGCGCCCAGCATGGAGGGCTTGCCCTTGAAGAGCCATTCACCAAACGTCCAGGACAGCACCGCGCACGCCGTGGCGAGGAACGTATTCATGAAGGCGAGCGAGGCGGAGCCGTTCGCTTCGAGCGCCGAGCCGGCGTTGAAGCCGAACCATCCGAACCACAGCAGCGACGCCCCGATCATCGTCATAGTGAGGTTGTGCGGCGTGTACGCCTCCCTGCCGTAACCCAGGCGCTTGCCGCACAGGTATGCGCCCACCAGCCCGGCGACGCCGGAGTTGATGTGCACCACCGTGCCTCCGGCGAAGTCCAGAGCTCCCCACTGCCAGATCAGGCCCGCCTTGGCATCCATCGCGTCCTTCACGTTGGCCGCCGTGTAGGCGTCCGGACCCATCCAGAACCACACCATGTGCGCGACGGCGGTGTAGCTGAAGGTGAACCAGATCACCATGAAGATCATCACCGCCGAGAATTTCATCCGCTCGGCCACCCCGCCCAGGATCAGGCAGCAGGTGATGGCGGCGAAGGTCGCCTGGAATGCGACGAACACGAGCTCGTAGAGCGGCGTGTTCTTGCTGAAGGTGGCGGCCATCGCGTATTCGCCCTTCATGGCGTCGAACGTGCCGCTCAGGAACAGCCGGTCGAAGCCGCCGAAGAACGGCGAAAGCCAGCCCTTGCCTTCGGTGAAGGCAAGGCTGTAGCCGTAAATCGACCAGAGCACGACGATCAGCGAGAAAGTGACGAACACCTGCATCAGCATGGAAAGCATGTTCTTGCTGCGCACCAGGCCGCCGTAAAAGAGTGCCAGGGCCGGCACGCTCATGCACAGCACCAGCGCGGTCGATGTGAGCATCCACGCGACGTCGCCCTTGTTCGGCGTTGGCGCTGGTGCCGGCGCGGGCTTGGCCTCATCCTTCTTTTCGTCCTTGGCCGGGGCCGCGTCCTTCTTCTCGTCGGCCTTGGCGGCGGGCGCGGGCGGTTCCGCCGCCGGCTTGTCCTGGGCGAACAGGGGCACCGCGTTCAAGCCCAGGATGCACAACAGCGCGAGCGATGCAGCGAGTTTCCTGAAAAACAGTTTCATGTCTATCTCCCTAAAGCGCCTCGGCGCCGGTTTCGCCGGTGCGAATGCGGATGACCTGCTCCAGCTCGAAGACGAAGATCTTGCCGTCGCCGATCTTGCCGGTGTTGGCTGATTTCTCGATCGCCTCGATCACCTGCTCGAGCAGATCGCTCTTGATCGCAGCCTCGATCTTGACCTTGGGCAGAAAGTCCACAACGTATTCCGCGCCACGGTAGAGCTCGGTATGCCCCTTCTGCCGTCCGAACCCCTTGACTTCCGTGACGGTGATACCGGTCACGCCGATGGCGGATAGCGACTCACGTACTTCGTCGAGCTTGAACGGCTTGATGATCGCAGTAACGAGTTTCATTGCTTTTCCCCGTAAAAAGGGGCTGCCGCCAGCAGCAGCCCCGCCCTGTTGTCTCCCGCTAGAACGTCTTCTGGACGTAAACCGTACCCGTCCCCTTGCCGAGCTCGTGCGGATAAACCCCGCAGACTCCCGCTCTCAGGCACTGAGCGGGGGTCCCGTAGCCGACAGCGTTCGTGCCGTAAGCCTTGGTGTAGTACGCGCCGATGGTGAAATCCTTGGGCAATGCGTAGGACAGCCCGAGCTTCCAGTCCTTGTAGCTGAACAAGGTGTCGTTATCGAAACGCACAGGCGAAATGGCCGTCACCGTCGGATTGCGCGGATCGGTGCCGCTGTACTTCTGGTAGCCCCAGTGCCCGATGATCGAGAAGCCCGTTGCGTCCTTCCAGTAGTCACCCAGCGGGACGGTCGCCGACAGGTCGAGGTACCAGGTGCCATCCGCGTCACGCGTCCCGAACACCTTGTTGCTGACCGCGTAAGAGTACTTGGCGGAGAGCCACTTCCAGCTCAAACCGCCGTAGATTTCCCACGTGTCGGCCTTGACGTTGAGCGGGTTGCCCAGCGTGTTCTCCGTGCCGGGATACCAGTAGTAGAGCGTGCCGAGGTCGAGCGTCCAGTCCGGCGCGAAGCCCCACTTGTAGCCGCCGTAGAAGTCCCACTCCAGGCTGCCGCCGCCGCTGTAGGTGCCGTTGTCGCGCAGCCAGCTGATATTCGATCCCCAGGTGCCCGCGTAGAAGCCGCTGGCGTGAGAATAGTCAAAGCCGCCCTGCACGGCCGGCTTGCGGTCCGTCTGGGTCAGGCCACGAAATATGTACTGGCTGAAGAATCCGACGTTCCCGGTTAGAGTGTGTGGTGAAGCGGGTGCTGCTGGGGGTTGCTGCGCCTGAGTGAGCCCGGATCCGAGGGCCACGGCGACAGTACCCACCAGTATGGTTTTTTTGAACATGAAGTCCCCTTTCTTTTGCGAGAAGATTTATGGACCGCGCAATATTGCGCGGTTAGGAAAAGCACAGACTGTGCCAAGAAAAGTGTACAAGATAATCAATAAGTTAGAGAGAATGTTGTGAAAATAATACGGAATTGCGGCACTTCTATGATGCATAGCGCCGTTTTCATGCACCATATCGGTGCGTCTGGATGCTCCCCCGCGGCGCATCAGGATGTCTAAAGTCATGAGCTATTTGTCATTTGATGAGCCGCCACAAAGTGGGGAATGACGTGTAGTAGATTCGCAACATCCTCATCGAACGGCGAGGAATATCGACATGGACCAGAGACTGCTCAACGACGTGAATGAGCGCATCAGGACCGTATTCGCGCAGAGTCCAGCGGCCGACCTCGAGAAGAATCTGAAAGCGCTGCTGGCGAGTTTTTTCAGCCGCCTCGATCTGGTAACGCGCGAGGAATTCGATGTGCAGCGGGAAGTCCTCTCGCGCACTCGGGCGAAACTCCGCGAGCTGGAGACGAAGCTCGCTGAGCTGGAAAAGCAGAGCCAGGGACCGGAGACCTAGGTACTAGGGGGCTAGTGACAACATATATACTTGCCGTCAGTCTCCAGTCTCGGTTCTCTAGTCCCTAAGGCCGGGTTAGTCCTCCGCTACGCCGCCTCGTCCGTTAATACCTGTCAGCCACAAGCAAAGAGGCGGCCGATGTCCCTTGCTGTTGTTTACAGCCGGGCGCTTGCCGGCATGGATGCGCCGCAGGTCACCGTCGAGGCTCACCTCGCGAACGGGCTGCCGAGCTTTACCATCGTCGGACTGCCCGAAGCCGAGGTAAAGGAGGCCAAGGACCGGGTGCGCGCGGCGCTGCAGAACGCGCGTTTCGAATTCCCGGCGCGCCGCATCACGATCAACCTCGCTCCGGCGGACCTGCCCAAGGAGTCGGGTCGCTTCGACCTGCCGATTGCGCTGGGAATTCTCGCAGCCTCGGAACAGCTGCCCGCCGATCGCCTCTCGGACTACGAGTTTGCGGGCGAGCTCGCGTTGACGGGCGAGCTGCGTCCGATACGCGGCGCCCTTGCGATGGCGCTTTCCGTCGCCGCCAGGCGGCGCGCGTTCGTGCTTCCGGAGGGCAATGCCCGCGAAGCGGCTCTCGTCGAACATGCGGTGGTCTACCCGGCCGGTTCGCTGCTGCAGGTCTGCGCGCACCTCACCGGACACGAGGTACTCGTTCGGCAGGACCGCCCGGCACTGGTGAACGGCTGTGCGTATCCAGACATGCAGGAAGTAAAGGGACAGGCGCATGTGAAGCGGGCGCTTGAGATCGCCGCGGCGGGCGGTCATAGCGTGATCATGGTGGGCCCCCCCGGGGCCGGCAAGACCATGCTGGCGGCGCGTCTTCCCGGAGTATTGCCGCCGATGACGCCCGATGAAGCGCTCGGGTCCGCAGTGATGCAGTCGCTCGGCAGCGCTGGATTCGCCGCTGCGAACTGGAAGAAAAGGCCGTTCCGCGCGCCGCACCACACAGCGTCGGCAGTAGCGCTGGTGGGCGGCGGCAGCCACCCGCGCCCGGGTGAGATCTCGATGGCGATGCACGGCGTCCTGTTCCTGGACGAACTGCCCGAATTCGACCGCAAAGTGCTCGAAGTGCTGCGCGAGCCGCTGGAATCGGGGCGCATCAGCGTCTCGCGCGCCGCGCGCCAGGCGGAGTTTCCCGCCGAGTTTCAGCTGGTCGCGGCAATGAATCCCTGCATCTGCGGGTACTTGGGCCATTTTTCCGGGCGCTGCCGGTGTACGCCGGATCAGGTGCAGAAGTACCGGAGAAAAATTTCAGGCCCATTGCTCGACCGCATCGACATACAGATCGAGGTACCGGCGGTTCCGCCGGAAGATCTGTCGCGCATGACCGGCGGGGAATCATCCGCTGCGATCCGTGCGCGCGTGACGGACGCCCGCTCGCGCATGCTCGACCGCCAGGAAAAGGAGAACGCACGGCTTACTGCGCGCGAAATCGAGAGGCACTGCATGCCCGACGAGAAGGGCGCAACCCTGCTCAGGCAGGCGATCGGTCGCTTGGCACTATCGGCGCGCGGTTATCACCGCATACTCATGGTTGCGCGCACGATTGCCGACCTGGCCGCGGCGTCCCGGGTTTGTTCTGCGCACGTTGCCGAGGCAATCCAGTATCGCCGGTTCGATCGCGCGCTGCCATAGAAGCGCCAGCCAGCGTTTCATTGCCTCAATCCCAGCGATTTGATGAGCGGAGCCCATTTCGCAAGCTCGGTCTGGATCATCGCCGCCGCTTTCTCCGGATTCGAATCCGTGACCGGATCGACCCCGAGCGTGACGAGCGCATCGACCAGTGTGTGATCGGCCATGACCGTATTCATCGTTCCGCTCAGATAGCTCACGACATCGCGCGGCGTTCCCGCAGGGGGGACCAGAATGTTGTAGGTGTACGCGATCACACCGGGAACACCGGCTTCCTCCGTCGTCGGAATATCCGGCGCGCCGGTCGAGCGCTGCCCCTTCATCACCGCGAGCGTGCGCACGCGTCCTTGCCGGTAGTAAGGAAGCGCCGCGCTCAACGTCGAGACGACGACCGGAATCTGGCCGCTGATCAGGTCCTGCACGCTGGCGCCGGAACCCTTGTACGGTACGTGCACGATTTCGAGCTTGCCCGCACGCAGCTTCAGGAGCTCGGCGCCCAGATGGTTGATGCTGCCGATTCCCGAAGATCCATAAGAGTACTTGCCGGGATGAGCTCTGACCTCGGCGACGAACTACTTCAGGTTCCGCGCCGGAACGCTGGGATGGACCGAGACCGCCATCGGACCCGTGCCGATTACCGTTATCGGCGCGAAGTCCTTGACGGCGTCGTAGGCGATGTTGGTCATCGCCGTCGGATTGATTGCGTGGGTGGAAGACGTCGCTACCAGCAGCGTGTAGCCGTCGGGTTTGGCGTGGGCGCACTCGCCGCTGCCGATCATGCCTGCGGCACCGGAGCGATTGTCGATCACGAGCTGCTCTCCGAGGAGCGGAGTGAGCTTCGCCCCCAGCCGCCGGCTCACGATGTCGGTTTGCCCGCCCGGGGGAAAAGGCACGATGAGCCGGATGGGACGGTCCGGATATTTGCGCTGTGCGTGCACCACGCTCGCACTCAGCAACGCGGCGCCAGCGACGATCAGGAATGCGGGGATACTTCCGATGCGGAATTTGAGCTGAAGCATGCTGTCCTCCTCGCGGACGAAAACGATTTCACGGTCGCCTCTTGGCTCGGGCGCTCATGGTCGGTTCTTGGTGCACCTGCACACTCGGCCACCAGCCGTTATGGTTTGGTCGCTATCCTCCCGGCAGCGGGCGATTCTCACAATGTGGACAGCAATACATCAGGTACGTTCCGGCGTGGCGCTCGGCTCACCAATCACTCCGGCTTGATTCCGGCTGTCTTGATGACTTTCGCCCACTTTTCAGTTTCAAGCCTGAGCAGCTTCGAAAAATCTTCCGGCGTGCCGCCGCGGATCTCGTAGGAGAGCGCTACGAGCCGCTCCCTCACGTCGGGCGACGCCAGGAACCGGTTCGTTTCCTGATTGAGCCGTTCGATGACAGCGCGTGGGGTGCCGGCGCGCGTGAGCACGCCGAACCATTGCGACGATTCGTACCCTGGGAGGGCCACTTCGGCGATGGTCGGCACATCGGGGAGCGCAGCCTGGCGTTTGTGAGTACTCACTCCCAAAGGGCGGGCCTTGCCCGCCTTGATGAATTCGCCGAGGGTGGCAAAGCTGGAGAATTGCACGGAAATCTCCCCGGTCAGCAGGCTCACCGCGGCGGCGCTCGCGCCTTTGTACTGAACTTGGGGCATATCCACCTTCGCCATGATGTTGAACAGGGCGGCAGCAAGATGCGGCTGCGTGCCTTGGCCCGGAGAGCCGACCACGAGGCGGCCCGGATTCGCCCTGGCGAGCGCGATCAGCTCACGCACCGTCTTCACCGGCACCGAAGGATGTACGACCAGAATACTTCCCGATCCCACCATTTCGCAGATCGGCGCGAAATCGCGGATCGCGTCGTACGGCATCCTGGCGTGCATCGAGGGGTTGATGGCGAGCGATGCCTGCGTCAACAGCAGCGTGTGACCGTCGGGCGCTGATTTTGCGACGATCTCCGCGCCGATGATCCCGCTCGCGCCGGCGCGGTTTTCGACGACGACCTGCTGGCCGAGCGCGTCGCTCAATTTCGAGGCCAGCAGCCGCGCGAGCACATCGCTTCCGCCACTGGGAGACGATCCGACGATCAGCCGGACGGGCCGGGTCGGGTACGCTTGCGCGAGCGACGAATGCGCGGCGACGCTCAAGAGCACCGTCAGCACGGCACGCGGATTTCCGGTCACAGCCACGACCTCCGGCCACTGGCCCAAGTCGAGGTTACACCGTTTGTAAGCGCAGGACGTAGCGGGCATGATACGGCTTGTGGGCTCACCCGCCGTCCGCGCTGGCCTCGTCGCCATGACACTGGCGGTGCTTTGTCACCTGGCCGCCGCGCAGAACTATCCGTCGCGTCCGATACGGCTGGTGTCCGCGTCGGCACCCGGATCGGGATCGGATGTCGTCGCGCGGCTGCTCAGCACTCGGCTCTCGGAGAACCTCGGCCAGCAGATCGTGATCGACAACCGCGCCGGCGCGAGCGGCTTGATCGGGGCGGAAGTAACCGCCAGGGCGGTGCCCGACGGCCATACCTTCTGGATCGCCACGCTGAGCCAACTCATCAGCACGACTCTGGCGAACCGCCTGCAGCTCGCGCACGAGTTCGCGTCGGTGGGCTTGATCGCCACCACGCCGTTCATCATCGTCGCGAGCAATACGCTGCCGATAAAGTCGGCGGCCGAATTCATCGCGTACGCGAAATCGCGCCCGGGACAGCTCATGTTCGGGTCCAGCGGAACCGGAACGACGCCCCACGTGTGCCTCGAGCTGTTCCAGGCGATGGCCGGACTGAAGCTGCTGCACGTTCCCTACAAGGGTATGACCGGCGCCATGACCGACGTGATGAGCGGGCAGATACACGCGGCGTGCCCCGCCGCCCCGAGCATGACGCTGTTCGGCGGACGGGTGCGGGTGCTTGGCGTCACGAGCCCCGGCCCCACGGCGCTTGCTCCCGGGGTACCCCCGATCTCCGACGTGCTGCCGGGGTACGAGATGCCGGGCTGGTATGGCGTGCTCGCGCCGCTCGGGACACCGAAGCCGATCATCGCGAGGATCAACCAGGAATTTGCGAAGACCGTCAACGCGCCGGACATGCGAGAACGGCTGCTTGCCGCAGGGGCGGAACCGGCGATGTCATCGCCGGAGGGATTTGCCGCCTTCCTGCGCAGGGAGAGCGAACGCATCGGCAAGCTCTTGAAGGACGCCGGCGTCCAATCGACGCAGTGATATCGGCCACGGGCGGCGGCCGGCAGGCTGGATTGGCGGAATCGGGAAATTCGATCGCGGTTAGAATTCGCGTTTTGCGCGGATTTCGAATTGCTGCAACGCGCACCATCGAGGGACTCGTAACTGCGCGGCGGCTGTCGTGGATCGCCTGTCCTAGGATCGAATGTCGGGCAAAACATGCACGAGCTTGAAAGTCGCGAGGAAGAGCTGCGTTCGGCCTATCTCTATCGCGTCGTAGCGGAGGCCGAAAAGGGGAGCACGCGCAGCTCGCTCTTCCTGGAGCTCGCCAGCGAGGCCGAGAAGCAGGCGGCAATCTGGGAAGAGCACGCGCGCAAGGCCGGCGGCGCGGTGCCAGCGCGCTACTCGCCGGATGCGCGGGCGCGGCTGGTCGCATGGCTCGTCCGGCGTTGTGGGGTGCGGCCGCTGCGGGGCGTGCTCGCGGCCATGAAGATCCGCGGCATGTCCCTTTATGCAGTCGAGTTTCCCAGGCATGCGACGCCCCGGTCGATCGAGGATGTAGGCAAGCGTCACCGGACGGTCGAGAGCGGCGGCAACCTGCGCGCCGCCGTATTTGGGGTCAACGACGGCCTGATTTCAAACGCGAGCCTCATCATGGGGATCGCCGGGGCGACGTCCGACAATGCGCTGATATTGCTCTCGGGTGTCGCGGGGCTCGTAGCGGGGGCGTTCTCGATGGCTGCAGGCGAGTATGTGTCGATGCGCTCACAGCGCGAGATGTACGAGTACCAGATCGGCCTCGAGCGCGAAGAGCTCGACCACTATCCGGAGGCCGAGGCCGAGGAGCTTGCGCTGATCTACCAGGAGCGCGGCCTGCCGCGGGAGGAGGCGCTCGTTGTGGCGAAGAAAATCGTTTCCGATCCGGAGCGCGCGCTCGACACGCTCGCCCGCGAGGAGCTGGGATTGAATCCCGACGATCTGGGCTCTCCCGCGGGTGCAGCGGCGTTCTCGTTTTTTTCCTTCGCTGCCGGTGCGGCAGTTCCACTGCTGCCGTTTATTTTTGGCGCCGGCCCCGCAGCCCTTGCGCGTGCGGTCGCGCTGGTCTCGGTAGCGCTATTTGCAGTGGGCGCCGCGCTCTCGCTGTTCACCGGGCGCAGCATGCTCTACAGTGGGGCGCGCATGCTGCTGATCGGCGCGGCGGCGGGGACCTTTACCTACTGGACGGGAAAGCTGCTCGGCGTGACGCTCAGCTAGAGTTCCCGGGGCGCCAGCACCTTCAGCACTGTTCCCACGGCAGTCCGTCAAAACGCCAGCCGTTCCTGGCGTTGCGATGGCGGCTCGAGTCGAGATCGCCCTCGAAGCCGTGCAGCACGTTCGAGACCTGGGTAAACCCTGCTTCTTCGAGCGCGTGTCCGGCATCCAGCGAGCGGTTGCCGCTGCGGCAGATGAGAACGATGGGCCGGTCCACGCTTGCCGCTTTCTTCACGTGCGCGACGAAGTCGGGGTTCACCTCCCAGTTCGGCCCGTCGTTCCACGGCACCAGGATCGCCCCGACAGGGTGACCCACGAACAAGTATTCCATCTCGCTGCGGCAATCGATGAAGATCGCGTTCGGGTTGTTTTTGAGAAACTCGCACGCCTGTTTCGGTTCGAGATGTCCCATAGTGTGTTCGATCCGGAAACGGGACGGGCATTATAGTCGCAGCGACCCGGAGCCGCTAGCCGGCACGGGTTTCGCGGTAAAATTAACGCCTTTTGCATCATGGGTTTCCGGCAGGTTTTTGCTGCAGGCTGCATCAACACGGTTGCTGCAGCCGATTGCGAAGGTCCTGCGGATCATGAGGGGAATATCCCCTCTTTTTTTGCGGGTTCGACGAGTCATCCGGGACGGTCATGCCAGACTGCACTGCTCGCCTCGACGCGCTGTTGAGAGAGCGCATCCTGATCCTCGACGGTGCGGCGGGCACCATGATTCAGTCCTACCGGCTCTCCGAGACGGAATACCGCGGCGAGCGCTTCCGGAACCACCCGCACGACGTTCAGGGCAACAACGACCTGCTCGTGCTGACTCAGCCGCAGATCATCCGCGAGATCCATTCCGGCTACCTCGCCGCGGGCGCCGATGTGATCGAGACCAATACTTTCAACTCCACCTCGATCTCGCAAGCCGACTACCACATGCAACACCTGGTGCACGAGCTCAACCTCGAAGCCGCGAGGCTCGCGCGCGCCGTGGCCGATGAATTCACCGCAAGAAATCCGGAGAAGCCGCGCTTCGTCGCCGGCGCGCTCGGTCCCACCAACCGCACCGCTTCGATCTCGCCCGATGTCAACGATCCGGCGTTCCGCAATATTGGTTTCGACGAGCTCGTAGCCGCATACGGTGAGGCCGTACGCGGGCTGATCGAAGGAGGGGTGGACATACTCCTCATCGAAACCATATTCGATACGCTGAACGCCAAAGCCGCGATTTTTGCCATTGAAGAGATTTTCAACAAGAGACGATCGCGCATCCCGGTAATCGTTTCCGGCACCATCACCGACGCTTCGGGAAGGACGCTCTCCGGCCAGACCCCCGAAGCATTCTGGAATTCGGTGCGCCACGCCCGGCCGCTCGCGGTCGGACTCAACTGCGCGCTGGGGGCGAAGCTCATGCGCCCGTACATCGAGGAGATCGCCGCGATCGCCGATGTGTA
>DATFWO010000187.1:0-3303 GCA_035259205.1 Burkholderiales bacterium
GCTCGAGATCTACTACATCACCAACAAGCCGATGGCCGAGCTGCTCAAGAAGCCGAAATACGTCTACTTTCCCTATACGGCGATCAAGATCGCGCTGGTGCCGAGCGACCGCGAGGAACTGCATCGACGCATTGCGCAGCGCTTCGACGACATGCTGGGGCGCGGGCTCGCCGCGGAGCTCAAGAATCTGCGCGAGGAATACGGATTGGAAGCGGTAATGCCTTCGATGCGCAGCGTGGGCTATCGGCAAACATGGGACTATCTGGACGGGCGGATTGGAATCGAGGCGCTGCGCGACCAAGGCATCGCCGCCACGCGGCAACTCGCCAAGCGGCAGCTCACGTGGCTGAGGGGAATGGACGACGTGACCGAGTTCGATTGCCTGGCGGCCGACGTTGGGGAGATGGTGCTGGTGTACATCAGGCGGGAGCTGGAGGCATTGCTCGCGGCCGGATAGTATCGAGCCGAATCCGCGCCCGCAGAGGCCGGCGACGTCCGTCGATCGCACGCGGGGGTGACATGGTCGCTGCATTCGAAAGCGGAATATGACATTCATGAGATCGGTGAGAGCATGATCATGACCAGACCGGCGCCGCCGGCCCTGCTCCTCGCAACCATGGTCTGGAGCACGACAGGTACCAGCCTGGCGCAAAGTCCGCCACCGCCCGACCACCCGGCCATCACCGTCCGCGGACAGACGTATACCCCGCGGTCGACGCTGGCGCGCAACATGGGCACGCCCGAAGACCAGACGACGCAGTTCCCGCCTCACAAGATCATCGGCAACATCTACTACGTGGGGACAAGAACCCTGAGCTCCTTCCTCGTGGTCACACCCCAGGGAAATATCCTGATCAACAGCACCTACGAGCGGAACGTTCCAACCATCGAGAAGTCCGTCGCCCAGCTCGGGTTCAAGTTCTCGGATATAAAGGTTGTGCTGGCCAACCACGCGCACCGCGATCACCAGGAAGGCGACTTGCTTGTCCGGGAAATGACCGGCGCGCAAGTCATGGTGATGGTCGAGGACGTGCCGGCCCTGCAGGCGATGAAGCCCGGCGGCAAGGACTATGTCGTCGACCGGGCACTGCGCGACGGAGATTCCGTGATGCTGGGCGGCACGACGCTCGTCGCGCGCCTGACGCCGGGGCATACGCGCGGCTGCACGACGTGGACCACGACCGCGCAGGAGGGCGGGAAGCACTATAACGTGGTGATCGGCTGCAGCCTGCGTCCACCTGCAACGATATCGGACGAGACTGCTGCCGAGTTCAACCGCTCGTTCAAGCTCGTGCGTGCGTTGCCGTGCGACGTACTGCTCGGCGACCATCCCGCGCAGTACGGCATGCACGAGAGATACGCAAAACTCAGAGACGGCGGCCCCAACCCGTTCATCGACCCCGCCAACTGCACGGCTGAAGCGGATATCCAGGAAACCATGTTCCGCGCGCTCCTCGCAGAGCAGGAGAAATCCGCGCGCCCTTAGGTTCTCTTCTTGTAACATCCCGCATCGCTCCCCCGCGCGCATGGCCATCGCACCCGATCGGCGATAACATCACACCAACACACTGGATGAGGACACCATGGACCTGGGACTCAAAGGCAAGCACGCGATCATAACCGGCGGCAGCCTTGGCATCGGCAAAGCCATCGCGCGGGAGCTGGCCCGCGAAGGCGTGGATGTGGCGATCGTCGCAAGGAGCAGGGATAGGCTCGAGTCGACGGCGAAGGAGCTCGCCGCCGAGACCGGGCGGCGTATCATCCCGCTGGCGGCCGACGTCACCAGCAGGGAGCAGGTGGATCACATGGTGACCGAAGCCGCGAATCAGCTCGGCGGGCTGCACATCCTCGTCAACAGCGGCTCGTCGCCGGGAGGATCCACCACCGCCACCGGCCCCATCGAAACTGTGGTCGATGACGATCTGATCCGGGACTTCAACACGAAGTACGTCGGGGCGCTGCGCTGCGCCCGCGCCGTCATTCCCCACCTGAAGCAGCAGAAGTGGGGCCGCATCATCAACGTCAGCGGGACCAACGCGCGCAACGCCGGCAACCTGAGCGGTGGCGCCCGCAACGCCTCGCTCGTGCATCTCACCAAGACCCTGGCCGTCCAGGTCGGCCGCTTCGGAATCAACGTGAACTGCGTGCATCCTGGAACGACGCGCACCGAGCGCACGCCGAGCCTGCTCGCGAAGCAGGCAAAAGAGCTGGGCATCACCCCCGAGGAGGCCGAGAAACGCAACTACGCCCCTGACTCCCCGCGCAGCAACGCCATCGCGCGCATGGTGGATGCGGCGGAAGTCGCTTACGTTGTGGTGTTTCTCGCTTCGGACAAGTCCTGGGCGATCAACGGCGAGCTGGTCGTGGCGACGGGAGGCGCGGGACGGTCCGTGTACTACTGAGAGCCGTCAAGCCCCCGCGCCATCACCGTAGTCAGCTTACGAGCGCTTCCCTGGGCCTGATTCCCTGCTTCTCGATCACGGACTGCAGCACTTCGTAGTAGTGCCAGCCGTTGATGCGGGTTTTCCCGAGGAAAATGGTCGGCGTGTTCGTTATTCCTATCCTGCGGGCCTGATTGACCGCGTCGAGCGCGCGCTCGGTATACAGGCGCTCGTCGAGCGCCATTTTCAATTCGCCCGGATCGAGTCCGACCCGTTCGGCCGCAGTCATCAAGGTCTCGTGCTCCCCGATATCGCCGCCTTCGGTCCACATCACGTCGTAGACCGCGGTCTTGTATGGAAAGTCGAGACCCCGGTCGGCGGCGAACTCGAGCGCCTCGAACGCGCGAAAGCTATACTGCCGCTTCTGCGGAAAGCGGATCCGCGGATACTGCTCCGGGGCCATCTCCTTCATCCACGCGCGGCGCCGCTCGTCGCGGGCAGCATTCTCGGGAGTGGGTTCGCGCACGGTGCCTTCGGGCGGTGTATCCGGATGCAGCCAGTGGGGACGCCACAGCGGCTGGACGTCATACTCGCGCGCCAGGCGATCGATCTGGTCAACCGCCAGAAAGCTGTAGGGGCAGACGAAGTCCGCAAACACCACTACGCGAAAAGCTCCCACCACTTCTTCGCTCGCTGTCACGTCGCACCTCCTGTTCTTCGTTGGAGACTCGAGACTGGAGACGATGTCTGATCCTTAGTCCCCAGTCCCTAGTCCCTAAATCGCCCTCGCCATCGCCTCTGCCGCCTCCACCGCCAATCCTTCGCCGGTAATACCGCCTTCGAGCGCATCCCGGTCGAACGTCAAAAATGCAACGCTCGCGCCACTATCCCCGGTCACCAGCGGATCGGCTGCCTGCTCACC
>DATFWO010000188.1:0-18368 GCA_035259205.1 Burkholderiales bacterium
TTGCCAACGCGGATTACTGGTATGCCCGTTGCGACGAGGAGCGACCGCGCGGCGGGCTCGAAAAGGAATGGGAATCGCTGGTGCGTCGGTTCCTGACGGAGTAAACGGTAATCGGTGAACAGTGAACGGTAACGAGTAGCCAGCGAACGGTTGGCTGCCGCGTCGTTGGATCTGTTCACCGTTCAGGATTAACCGCTCACCCGTCCTTCGAATGAAAACGCTCAACATCATCGGGCCGGGCAGGGTCGGGCGCAGTTGCGGGCGGATGTGGGCGCAAGCCGGCGTGTTCGAGATCCAGGATCTCCTGGCACGCTCGCGGCAGAGCGCCGGTGAAGCGGTGAAATTCATCGGCACCGGCCACGCCGCGGGGCAGTTCGGGGAGATGCGTGCCGCGGACGTGTGGATGATCGCAACGCCCGACGATACGATCGAGCAAAGCTGCAGAGCGCTCGCCGCGTCGGGCAAGCTCAAGCCCGGCAATATCGTGTTCCACGTGAGCGGCGCTACGCCTTCGAGCACCCTCGCGCCGGCGGCCGCGTGCGGTGCGCTGATCGCGAGCACGCACCCTATCAAGACCTTTACCGACGCCGGTCTGGCGGTACAGACTTTCCCGGGCACCTACTGCGGTGCTGAAGGAAATCCGGTAGCCCTGGAGGCACTCAAGCCGGCGTTCGAAGCGATAGGGGCTCGGGTATTCGACATTACGCCGGAGCTGAAGCACATCTACCACGCCGGCGGCGTGTTCTCGTGCAACTACCTGGCCGCCCTCATCGAAGCTGCACTGCGTGCACACGAGAAAGCGGGCCTGCCGCGCACGGCATCGCTGAAGGCGCTTGAGCCCATCGTGCGCGAGACGGTGGACGCCATTTTCGAAAAAGGGCCGGCGCGTGCGCTGACCGGGCCGATCTCGCGCGGCGACGCCGGCACTGTGGCGCGCCAGCTCGCGATGGTGGAAGGTTGGGACCGTGGGTTGGGGATGCTTTATCGCGGGCTGGGGTTGATCGCGGTCGAGCTGGCCCGCAGCGACGGCCGCCTGAACGCCGCGCGGGCGCTTGCGCTCGAGACGATCCTCAAAGAAAGCGGCAGCGGCAGGAATTGACCTGGCTGCTGCCTTGGTACGCTGCACTTCCCGCAGTATACTGTATACAGATACAGGTCTCGTCGAACCGACCCTAATGCCTTTGAAAACCGTCAGCGGCAAGCACGCGGACCCGCGCAAGGGCCGCGGCGCGGGCATCAATCCCGAGGGGCGCTTCGAGAAGGAGCAGCGTGAAGCCTACGACGACGGCTGGAGCGCGCCCCAGGGTCCGTCGGAGGGTGGCACATCGGAAGCAGGCGAATTGCCGGCGCTCAAGACCCACGTAACGGTCGAGCGGGTCAAGAGCATCATCAGCCGGAACGACTCGCCCGACGTCGGCTTCACCCAGTCCATCAACCCGTATCAGGGATGCGAGCATGGATGCGTCTACTGCTATGCCCGTCCGTCGCATGCCTACCGCAATCTCTCGCCGGGCATCGATTTCGAGACGCGCCTCTTCGCGAAGGTCAATGCGGCGGAACGGTTGCGCGAGGAATTGTCGCGGCCGGGCTACCGCTGCTCCGTCATCGCGCTCGGCGCGAACACCGATCCGTACCAGCCGATCGAGCGGCAGTGGAAGATCACGCGCAGCGTGCTGGAGGTGCTCGCCGAATTCAACCAGCCGGTCGGGATCGTCACCAAGAATGCGATGGTCGAGCGCGATCTGGACATACTGGTGCCCATGGCGCGGAAGAATCTCGCCAGCGTGTTCATTTCGTTGAACAATCTCGATCACGATCTCGCGCGCAGGCTGGAGCCCCGCTGTTCCGCGCCGGCGCGGCGACTGCTCGCCATGAGGCGGTTGAGCGAGGCCGGCGTGCCGGTGGGCGTACTGGTCGCTCCGGTCATCCCGTTTCTGACCGATCACCAGATCGAGCCGGTGCTCGAACAGGCGTGGGAGCATGGCGCGCGCAAAGCAGGCTACGTATTGATGCGGCTGCCGTGGGAGCTCAAGGACATATTCAGGGATTGGCTCGAGCGCAACTATCCCCTGAAGGCAAAGCACGTGATGAGCCGCGTGCACCTGATGCGCGGGGGACGCGACAACGATCCCAACTTCGTCAGCCGCATGGTGGGACAGGGAGAACTCGCCAGGCTTCTCGGGCAGCGTTTCGAGAAAGCCTGCGCGCGGTTCGGCTTCAACGCTGCCGGGCGCAACCGCGCGCTCGATACGACGCTATTCCGGCCGCCTGCAACCGACGCGCAGATGCCGCTCTTCTAGCGTCAGTCAAATACCGGGCCGAAGCGTGGCTCACGGCTCGCGGCTGATTTAAACTCGCGTCTTTCCAGAGGAGGAGAAAATCGTGGAAAGACGGAAATTTCTGGCGAGTGCGGCGGCGGCAGGAGCCGCGATCGTGACGGGCTGCGCGGGCACGCCGGCGCAGCAGGCGGAGCGCAGCCGCCGCAATGACGGCGGTCCGGTAATCGACATTCATGCGCACTGGCACGCGCCGGATTTCGTCGCGCTGCTCGAGAAGGAGGGCGGCAAGAACGGAGCGAAGATCGGCAAGAACGACCGCGGCTACGTGACGCTCAACGTTCCGGGGATCGGCTCGGTCTTCCAGCCGCAGTACATCAGTCTCGAGACGCGACTGAAGGCCATGGACGAGATCGGCGTGGACATCCACGCGCTCTCGCTCACCAGCCCCATGGTGTACTGGGCCCCGCCGGCGTTCGGGCTCCAGCTATCGCAGGTCTACAACGATTCCCTCGTGAAGGCGCATCAGCAGTATCCGCGGCGCTTCGTCGGCCTCGCATCGCTGCCGATGCAGGAACCGGCGCTCGCGGCGCAGGAAGTGGAGCGGGTCGGGAAGCTGCCCGCCATCCGCGGTGTCTACATCGCCACGCACGTGAACGGCAAAAACCTCGACGACAAATCGCTCTGGCCGGTGTACGAGCGCTGCGAGGCACTGGGCCTGCACGTCTATCTCCACCCCGTGAACCCGGTCGGCGCCGAGCGCATGCGCAGCTACTATCTGCGCAATTTCCTCGGCAATCCGTACGACACGGGGATCGCCGCCTCGTCGCTCATGTTCGGCGGCGTGATGGATGCATTTCCGAAGCTCGAAGTGATCCTGCCGCACGCCGGCGGAACATACCCGGCGCTGATCGGTCGCATGGACCACGGCACGACCGTGCGCACGGAGACCAAACATATGACGAAGGCGCCGTCCACCTATTTGCGCCGGTTCCACTACGACACGATTACCCATCACGTCCCGATGATGAGATACCTGATCGGCCTGGTGGGGGCCGACCGCGTGGTGTTGGGCAGCGATCATCCCGCCGACATGAGTTACGTGCGGCCGGTCGATTTCGTGGACAAGTTGACCGAGCTGTCGGCGCGCGATCGCGACCTGGTGCTCGGCGGTACTGCCCAGCGCTTGCTCAAGATATAGGTTGTCGAGACTGGAGACAGGATATGGGCAAGCTTGTCGACTACAGAAAGGGTGTGGCGAAGGAGATCGGGCCTGGCGTCGGCCAGGTCGCGATAACCGGCGGTGAAGGCAAGCACATGCAGGCCGACGTGCTGAGGCTGCAGGCAAACGGCAGGCTGGAGGCTGCTGTTCCGGCGCGATCCGACCAGTATTTTTACGTGCTGAGCGGCGAGGCGGTGCTGACCGTGGATCGCGACCGGTACGTTCTTGGCGAGGGACGCTTTGGCATGCTACAGGAAGGCAAGCGATACACGATCGCCGGAAGCCGCGCGCCCGTCGAGGTGTTGAGCGTGCTGGCTCCGCCACCGGCTTCCTCCGCCGACGTTCCGGGATTCACAGGAGGCGTCAAGGTCATGTTGAAGGATGCCGAGCCGCTGGACGATATTCCCGCCCAGAAAAAGCAGCGCATCTACTTCGTGACCCCTAAAACCTGCGGATCGAAGCGCGCGCACGCCATGATCGTCAAGTATGTTCCGGAGACCGAGACCACGCTGCACGCGCACCCGGACGCCGAGAGCCTCTTCGTGTTCCTCGACGGCACGACCCGTGTGACCGTCAATGGAAGCGAGTCCCGGGTCACTCTCGGACAGGCGGCTTTTTTTCCCTGCGGCGACAACCACAGCCTGCACGGCGATACAGGCCGGTCGAACTTTCTCGAGTTTCACGTCCCGTACGGATATACGACGGTGCGCTGAAGCAGTTTGCACCGCAGCACCGAAGGATTAGGTTTGGCAACGACCGACCGGGCGACTACAATCAATGCAGCGAACAATAAGAAAAAGCTTCGGCTCCCGGAGTTGTTCTTCATCTTTTGCCGGCGCGCAGATCGATGACCTTCAAGGCAAAAGGCCGGATACTCGTCGTCGACGACAACGAGGATGTGCGCCTGTCCATGAAGTTGCTGCTGGAACGGGCTGGATACCAGGTCATGGTGGCGCCGGACGGCAATCGGGCGCTCGAGTTGCAACGTGAGTGCCCGTGCCAGGTGCTCGTCACCGATATCTTCATGCCGGAGGCGGACGGGATGGAAACCATCGAGCGCTTCAGGCGGGAGTTTCGCACGGTGAAAATCGTCGCGATGTCGGCAGGCGGCAGGCAGATGGGAAGCCGCAGGTACTTGGCGACCGCCGGGGAGGTCGGGGCGGATGCAACCCTGCAGAAGCCGTTCGAGGCCGCGACGCTCCTGGAAACCCTGCGCGGTCTCCTCTCCGAATCTGGCACAATGGACACATAGGGGGGGCTGCGCCCTTGCGCGGCTCGGGCCGGGGTTTGACAAGGAGTGCGCTCGCCCTATGACGATCGGCTACGACTTCCTCGCCGGCGGCGGGGAGATGGGCGAGCGCATTCGCGCGTTCGACTGGTCGAAGACGCCGCTCGGCTCCGTCGAATCATGGTCGCCCGCGCTGCGGATGATGGTCCGTTTTCTGCTCGCGAACCGCTTCCCGCTGCTCCTGTGGTGGGGACCGCAGTACGTTTCCATCTACAACAATCCGTACCGGCCGGTGCTCGGCGCGAAGCACCCATGGGGGCTGGGCAAGCCCGTCAGCGAGTGCTGGAGCGAGATCTGGCACATACTCCGGCCGCTCATCGACACGCCGTTCAACGGCGGTCCCGCGACCTGGAACGAAGATATTGCCCTCGAGATCAAGCGCCACGACTTTGTCGAGGAGACGCACTTCACGATCGCCTATAGCCCGGTGCCCGACGAGTCCGTGACCAGCGGTATCGGCGGCGTGCTGGCCACGGTCCACGAAATCAGCGACAAGGTGGTCGCCGAGCGGCGGATCGTGGCGCTGCGGGATCTGGGCGCCAGGGTGGGCGACGCGAAGACCGCTGAGGAGGCGTGCGCCATTGCCGCCAGAACGCTGGAAAAGCACGACAAGGATGTTCCCTTCGTGCTGCTCTACCTGATCGACCCCGATGGAACGTGCGCGCGCCTGGCCGGAGCGGCCGGAGTCGGGGTCGGCCAGGACATCAGCCGGCTGACGGTCAATCTCGACGAAACGCCGCACGGCGGATGGCCGCTGGCCGCAGCATGCCGGACCGGCGCCATGCAGATCGCGGAGCGGCTGGCCGAACGTTTTGCGGCCATACCGCAAGGACCCTGGTCCGACCCGCCGAACACAGGCGTCGTCGTGCCCATACCTTCCAACAAAGCGCGCCAGCAGGCGGGCCTGATGGTGGCCGGCGTGAGCGCGCGGCTGAGGCTGGACGAGTACTACCGCGACTTCTTTGACCTGGTGCGGACGCAGGTTGCCACGGCCATCGCCAATGCGCGCGCCTATGAGGAAGAGAAGAAGCGCGCCGAGGCGCTGGCCGAGATCGATCGTGCCAAGACCACCTTCTTCAGCAACGTCAGCCACGAGTTTCGCACTCCGCTCACGCTGATCCTCGGGCCGGTGGACGAGATCCTGGCGAAGCCCGAGGGAGGCGTACTGCCCGAGAACCGGAAGCTGCTCACGGTGGTGCAGCGAAACTGCCATCGGCTCCTCAAGCTCGTCAACACGCTGCTCGAGTTCTCGCGTATCGAAGCCGGCCGCACTCAGGCATCGTACGAGCCCGTCGATCTTGCCGCCCTGACAGCCGGTCTCGCGAGCAACTTCCGCTCGGCGTGCGAGCGCGGCGGGCTGCAGCTGGAGGTCGACTGCGCGCCGCTTGCCGAACCCGCCTATGTCGATCGCGAGATGTGGGAGAAGATCGTTCTCAATTTGACCTCCAATGCGTTCAAGTTCACCTTCGAGGGCGAAATCGCGGTCCGCCTCCGTGACGCCGGGATGAGCTTCGAGCTGACCGTGCGCGACACCGGTGTGGGCATCCCGACCGAGGAGCTGCCGCACATCTTCGAGCGCTTCCACCGCGTGAGAGGAGCGCGGGGGCGCAGCCACGAGGGCAGCGGCATCGGCCTTGCTCTGGTGCAGGAGCTCGTCAAGCTGCACGGGGGCACCATCGGCGTAAGCAGCGTTGCGGGCAAAGGCACGACGTTCACCCTGTCGATTCCGAAGGGCAGCGCACACCTGCCCGCAGACCGAATCGGGGAGGAGCGTGCAGCTGCCCCGGCTGCCTCTGGCGCAGGCGTGTACGTGGGCGAAGCGCTGAGCTGGCTGCCGGCGCGGGATGGCGCCCTGGCGGTGTCGCAGCCGCTGCACGCGCAGCGCATCCTGCTCGCCGATGACAATACCGACTTGCGCGAATACGCGCAGCGTCTCCTAGCCGAGCACTACGAAGTCGAAGCGGTCGGCGACGGCGAAGTGGCGCTTGCCGCCGCACGCGCTCGCCGGCCCGACCTGATCGTTTCTGACGTGATGATGCCGCAGCTCGACGGCTTCGGCTTGATCAGGGAGCTGCGCGCGGATGCGAAGCTGCGCGACGTCCCGGTCATCGTGCTTTCAGCACGTGCCGGGGAGGAAGCACGCATCGAGGGGCTGAGCAAGGGCGCCGACGACTATCTGGTCAAGCCTTTCAGCGCGCGCGAGCTGCTCGTGCGGGTGGGCGCCCTGCTGCAGTCGGCCGAGGTCCGCCGGCAAACGCTCGAGCAGCAGCGCCAGGCAACCGAGGTACTGCGCGAGGCCGATCGCCGCAAGGACGAATTCCTTGCCATGCTGTCCCACGAACTGCGCAATCCCCTCACGCCAATTTGCAGCGCCGTGGAGTTACTGGGGGCCGCCAATGGCGACGAGCAGCTGATTGCGCAGGCGCGCGGAATACTGACCCGCCAGGTGAACAGCCTGTTGCGTCTGGTGGACGACCTGCTGGACTTGTCGCGCATCTCGCAAGGCGGCATCGTGTTGCGCACGAGAGTGGTCGATCTCGCAGGTATCGTGGCAAGCTCGATCGAGACCAGCCGCCCCGGCATCGCTGCGGCCGGCCACGAGCTGGAGATCAGGCTGCCGGGGAGGCCCGTCATGCTTCGCGCCGATTCGGTCCGGATCGCCCAGATATTGACGAACCTGCTCAACAACGCCGCGAAGTACACGCGGCCTGGCGGCCGTATCGAGCTGACCGCCCAGTATGACCGGGGCGAAGTGGCGATCTCCGTGCGCGACAACGGAATCGGCATCGCGCCCGAAATGCTGCCGCACGTTTTCGACATGTTTGTGAAGGCTACCGACGAGAACCGGGGTGCCCGCAGCGGCGGGCTCGGCATCGGCCTATGGCTCGCGCGCACGCTTGCCGAGAGGCATGGCGGCGGCATCCAGGCGCGAAGCGAAGGACCGGGCCGTGGCAGCGAATTCATCGTGCGTCTTCCCGTATTGGAGCCGGGGCAGGAGGATTCCATACCGACGGGCGATGAAGCCGTTGCTACCGCGACGGCACGCCGCGTCCTCGTCGTGGAAGACGACGCGGATGCCGCGGCAAGCCTCGGAATGCTGCTGCGTCAGATGGGGCACGAGGTGAGGATCGTCCACGACGGGCAGGCAGCCACCCGGGTGGCAAGCGAGCACGCCCCCGACGTCGTGCTGCTCGATATCGGGCTGCCCGACATCGACGGCTATGCGGTCGCCGAGCGCCTGCGCAAGGACCTGCGGCTGCAAAACGTGCCCATCGTCGCAGTCACCGGCAGGGGCCGGGAAGAGGATCGGCAGCGCTCTCTTGAAGCGGGCTTTCGGGAGCACTTGATGAAGCCGGTCGCCGCCGAGACGCTGCGTACGCTGCTCTCGAGGTGCTAGAACCGTTGCGAACCACTGGTGACCGGGCACGAAGACGATTAGAGTGCCAGGAAATGCACCGGGAAGATGTTTCCTTTCCCGTTGATTCAGGGCTGTTCGGCTTCCGAAAACAGCCCGCAGGAGTCTTATGAAGAACGAAGTTGCGCTCTATGTAGGAGAGTCCCTGGCCAGGTATGGCTTCCCTCACGGCCACCCGTGGGGCCCCGACCGGCAGGATGCCTTCTGGAAGGAAGCGGTGAAGCGCGGGCTCGACAAGCGGAGCACGATCACCGATCCGCATATGGCGGCGCAGGAGGAGCTGCACCGGTTTCATACGCCGGAGCACGTCGCGTGGGTCAGGGAGAAATCCGAGGAAGGCGAGGGTGCGATCGACTATGGCGATACGCCGGCGTTTCCGGGCGTGTACGAGGCGGCCGCGACGGTTGCTGGCTCCGCTGTCCACGGTCTGGACACCATCATGAGCGGAGGAGCCGTGCGGACCTTCCAGCCTATCGGAGGCTTGCACCATGCGCGCCGAAGCGCGGCGGCCGGGTTCTGCGTCTTCAACGACATCGGCGTGGTCATCGACACACTGCGAGGCCAGTACGGAGTAAAGCGTGTCGCGTACGTCGACATAGACGTTCACCACGGCGATGGGCTCTATTACCCGTACGAAGAGGACCCCGATCTCATCTACGCGGATATCCACCAGGACGGGCGCACCCTGTATCCGGGAACCGGCCACCCCCATGAGACAGGCAAAGGCGCGGCGCGAGGAACCAAGCTCAACATTCCGTTGCTGCCCGGCATGGGGGATAACGAGTTCTTCCAGGTCTGGGAGGCGGTGGTCGAGCACCTGCGCAAGTTCAAGCCCGAGTTCATCCTGTTCCAATGCGGCGCCGACAGCCTCGCCGGCGATCCGCTTGCGATGCTGCAGTACACGCCGGCGGCGCACGCGCATGCCGCTAAGTCGCTGTGCGCGCTCGCGAACGAGTTTGCCGCAGGGCGCATCATGGGTTTCGGCGGAGGCGGGTACAATCGCGCCAATCTCGCCGCCGCCTGGTGCTCCGTGCTCGATCAGTTCACGCGTGCGTCGGTTTGACGCGCTTAGGAAGCCACAGAATCACACTGAAAGAAAATCAAGAACAGGGCGCGACAGCAGCGTAGTTGCTTGAACGGCGGTTACCGGAGACCGCCGAAGGCTGACTTGTTCCCACTAGCGTGGCTTCGAAACCTTCCGTGTAATTCAATGTGTTTCCGTGGCTGAAATCAAACTGAGCATTCTCGACCAGTCTCCCATCATCAGCGGCCATACGCCCGCCCGGGCGGTGAACGAAACGATACGACTGGTGAAGGCGGCCGAGGAATTCGGTTATCACCGCTACTGGCTGGCCGAACATCACGCGATTGCCGCGCTTGCCGATCCCTGCCCCGAGATTCTCTTGACGAGGATAGCCGCTGAAACCACGCGGATCCGGGTCGGGACCGGCGGTATCCTGCTTCCCTACTACAGCCCGTTCAAGGTGGCGGAGCAGTTCCGGATGCTCGAGGCGCTGTATCCGGGGCGCATCGACCTCGGTATCGGACGCGCTCCCGGCGGCGATCAAATGACGGCGCTCGCGATAGGCGGCGGGCACTACCCGGATGCGGATCATTTTCCGGAGCAGGTGCAATACCTGGTCGCCTATCTGGACGGCGCGCTGCCGGCCGGACATCCGTTCGCGGCCGTGAAGGTGATGCCGGAAGGATCCACGGCGCCCGAGGTGTGGCTGTTGGGCTCGTCGGATTACAGCGGCGCTCTGGCCTCGCAGTTCGGCTTGCGCTTCGCGTTCGCCCACTTCATCAGCGCCGACGGCGGAGATGCCGTGATGCGTGACTACAAGCTGCGCTACTGCCCGTCCGCCCGCGAACCCGGGCCGCACGCGCTGCTCTGCGTATTCGCGATCTGCGCGGAAACCGGCGACGAGGCCGAGCGACTCGCTGCGAGCATAGACCTGCGCCGGCTCAACATGGCCTACGGCGTCAACGCGCCCGTGCCGACCGTCGAGGAGGCCCGCGCCTACCCGTATACCGAAGCGGACCGCCGGCGCATCGCCCATGACCGGCGCCGGGTGGTGCTTGGCACGCCCGCAGCGGTACGCGACGGACTGCTCGCGCTGCAGCGGGAATTCGACGCGGACGAGCTGATGGTCATTACGGTGACCGGAGACTACGAGAGCCGGCTGAAATCCTACGCATTGCTGTCAGGCGCCTTCAACCTTCGCGGCTGATACACGCAGGCGCGCGACAGCTTGCGGGAACCGCACCCAATTGAACTGGACCCGCGCCGCCTGGCGGCCACCCTTCGGTTGGACGGAAGGGTGGCCGGCGGCGCGGTTAATCCAGCAGACCTTGTACCCGACCGGCAGCGGCGATCGTGCCGTTGCTGAGGAAGCGCTCGTGGTTCTTGTCGACCTCTCCGAGATCGTAACGGTAGCTCACCATGAGGCCGTAAGATTGCCGCAGGCCGCGCGCCGAAGTGTCCGCGAGCCAGTAAACCCGGTTTACGCGCGCGCCGTTGGTCAGGTGAAACTGCGCGACGGAATCCACCGGATGCCCGCCTGATTTTTCCCGCAGCAGGTAGCGCGCGCAGATTTTTTCCAGCGGCGCCCGCAATGCATCGATGAGACGGGTGTCCTGGGCCCAGTCAGGGCGCGCCAGCGTGTCCGCGAGCGCGTTTTGAGGTTCGGGATGTCCGATCGCCGCGGCGAATTTTGCGAGCTCCGACGCCGGGAGCAACTGCTGTTTCTCGGCCAGCGCCTGATCCAGCCACTTGCGGAAGCGCGGCAGCGGGGAGAGCGTGGCGAAGATCTTGAGGCGCGGAAGATCGCGCTGCAGATCCTCGATCACGCGTTTCAGCAGCAGATTGCCGAAACTGATCCCGCGCAGGCCCTTCTGCGTGTTCGAGATCGAGTAGAAAATCGCAGTATCCGCGGCGCGCGGATCCTGCAGGGGCGCGCTCTCGTCGAGCAATATCTGCACGTTGTTTGCGGCGCCCTTGAGCAGCGCAATTTCCACGAAGATAAGCGGTTCGTTGGGCAGCTTCGGATGGAAAAACGCGTAGCAGCGCCGATCGGTATCGAGGCGGTTCCTCAAGTCGCTCCACGACGCAATCGGGTGGACTGCCTCGTACGCCATCAGTTTTTCCAGGACGAGAGCCGGCGATTGCCAGGTAATGCGCTTCAGTTCAAGGAAGCCCGGGTCGAACCAGCGCTCGAGCAGACCGTCGAGCTCGACCTTCAGCACCTCGAGGCCGGAGTCCTGCTCGAGCAGCCCCAGCAGGTCGGAGCGCAAGTCGACGAGAAACTTGACCCCGTCGGGCAACAGGTTGAATTGCGCCAGGAATGTCGCCCGCGGCGCGTCGAGCGCCAGCCGCAGGCGCGCCTCGGCGCTGCCCAGCTCGACTTCGTTGCCTGCGGCCTGCATCGCCGCGATTGCCGTCGCCAGCTCGTTGCGGTCCGGGGCGAATTCGTGAGTGATCAGGTTCAGGATGGCCGCACGCTGGGGTAGGCTGGCACCCCGGTAGATCGCGGCGATCTGCTCGGCACGGGCCCGGGCGGAGACTTCACCGCCACGCTGCGAACGGCTTTCCTCGAAGAGATGCCGAAGCTGTGACACGAGGCGTGCGGTCGCCCGGTCGGGTAGCGCACCCGCGCGCGCGGGAAGCAGGGACGCGGCGAAACCCTGCCACCAGTCCCGAATCCGTCCAAATGTCGACAGGTTCGGGATGGGGGTTGCGGGGGTGACGCCGTCCGTAGCGCGGTCCATTAAAGTAGGAAAAACCGTAGTTTATCGATTAGAAAAAACTGTAATAAAAAAGTTTCTACCTCGGATTTGTGCGTTGCGATGACTCTCATCAAGCAAGTCTCGTGCCCGATGGGAGTATTCTTCCATCATAAGGAATTCATGTGAACGTTATGGGTCGTTGCCCGCTATGCCTGCTCACGGCTTTAACGCTTGCCTCCGGGGGACCGATGACTGCTGAGGCCCAGGATGCCTATGTACGCGAGCGGGCACGCATGCTCGAAGACATCGCGGCGCTGACGCGTGAAACCCGCCTCGAGACGGGACGCGCGGCGCTCAGCGAGCGGGTGATGGCGGCGATTGCAAAGGTGCCGCGCCACGAGCTGGTGCCCCCGGAGCAAAGGCACAACGCGTACCAGAACCGGCCGTTGGCCATCGGCCACGGCCAGACGATCTCGCAACCGTTCATCGTTGCCCTGATGACCGATTTCATGGAAGTCAAGCCAGGCGACAAGGTGCTCGAGATCGGTACCGGATCGGGCTATCAGGCCGCCGTCCTCGCCGAGCTGGCAGGGATGGTCTATACCGTCGAGATCGTGGAACCCCTTGCGCGTGCTGCCGCGGAGCGGCTCAAGAATCTGGGATATCGCAATGTGGTGACGAAGGCGGGCGACGGTTACCAAGGCTGGGCCGAGCATGCCCCATTTGACGCCATTATGGTGACGGCGGCACCGCGGGAAGTGCCTCAGCCGCTCATCGATCAGCTCAGGCCCGGAGGAAAGCTCGTTGTACCGGTAGGCGGACAGACAGCCGGTCAAATGCTCCTCATCCTCGACAAGCAGCCGGACGGCAAGATCGTGCGGCGGAACGTGCTCGCCGTGCGCTTTGTGCCGCTTACTGACAAGGCGGGGAAGCAACAGTAGCGGAAAGGCCCGGGAATGAGTGTCGAGGAACAAGGAGCGACCGCCAAGGATGGGGTGTCGAGCGAGAAGTCAAGGGTTGCCACCCTGGGTCTCGACACGCGCTTGCCTAGAAGCGATAACGGATTCCGAACCGCAGGCCCTGGAGGCGAAACGGGTTTGCGGCATCGTTTGAAAGAACGTCGTAGGACAAGGCCCAGCTCGGTGTGAGCCAGTGCTGCCCGGTGAAAGAGAGTTGGCGCAGACTGGTCCCGGCGAGGTCAAGGCCGGGGGTGAACGTTTCAAGCTCCCGGCCGAGGGCCAGTCCGAAAACGGTCGCTGCACTGTACTGGTAACTCAATTGCAGCTGGTAGCTCGGACCGAAGGCGCCGCCAGGAATCCGCGGTGGCGCAAGCGTATAGCCGTTTGCCGCGGCGATGTCTCCGGGCGACCCGGACCGCGCCCCGAGATCCGCCTCGTACACGCGATACTTGAGACCGAGGCTCAGGCCACTGTCCGCCGAGAATGCGGTATGGAGCTGGCCCGAGACAGAGTAGCGGCGTGGAGTCCACATCGATCCCTGAATCACGCCCACTTCCAGGGAGGCGCCCCAGGCGTCGGAGACGGGCGAGTACAGGCCGATGTAGGATTCCGTGCTGGTCGGCAGACCGAGACGACCTATATCCCGCACCCCGCCATACGCTACGTCGCGGTATTCCACGGTCGGCATTCCGGCCGCGAGTTCATTTCTGGGTGCGAGGTCTCCAGCCGCAGGTTGCGAGACGCCCGGCGGTTTGAGACCCAGGCCGGAGCGCTCGATGGAGAGCCCGGCCCCCGTCGTGGTCATTCCGGTTGTCGCCGCCAGCGCGGCTGCGAATACGGCGTATCTGATCGAATATCGCATCCGGACAACCTGTGTGGGGCACTCGCTTCCCAGTGTATCGAATTCAGGGGTCCGCGCTGTCGGTCATGGCGCTTTTCTGCACCTAAGGACAGTGTCCCAAAGGCCGGACCGTCGGAAATTCGCAACACCCATCTGTCATGGCCCGCGTGCCGCCGTTGGCGCTGGCGACGATACTTGGCTAGAATAGCCGGGCTCCTGACCCTGTCTTCAAGTGGAGGAAACACAATGAAAAATCCGCTGGATACGCTGTGGGGCACTGTCATCTGCGGCCTCATTCTGACGCTCCTGCTCTACAACGCTGTCAAGTTCGCACTACATTGAGGGGAGAGGACACCAATCATGATGGACTTCATACAGCTTGGGATCGGCCGCTGGCTGCACATCGCCGCCGGCGTAATGTGGATCGGACTGCTCTACTACTTCAACTTCGTGCAGGTTCCGGCGCTGGCGGAAGCGGGCAAGGATGGGACCGGCGCGGGCATCACCAAGCACGTTGCGCCGCGCGCGCTGTTCTGGTTCCGGTGGGCGGCGGTGGTGACTTGGCTCGCTGGCGCCATGTTGCTGGGCAAGAATTTTCTGAACGCGTTCCTGTTCCTCAATCAAGCTTTCTACGCGATTGGCGTGGGCGCGTGGCTCGGGACGATCATGCTCTTTAACGTATGGGTGTTGATCTGGCCCAACCAGCAGAAGATCCTCGGCATGGTTCAGGCCACCGATGCGGAAAAGGCGAAGGCACGTCGGGTGGCGTTCCTCGCCTCGCGCACCAACACGATGCTGTCTATTCCGATGCTGTTCTTCATGGCGGCCGCCGGTCACCAGGGGACATTCCTGGGCTGACCCTCGGTTGACGCCAGCGAAAAGCCCGGTATCCCCGGGCTTTTTTGCGCGATCCCGGGCACGGACCAGTTGTCGGTGTCCTATTGCGCCGGTTGCGACCGGTCGATTCCCTCCACTTTTGCGCCGGGCTTGATGCCGCGCTTCTTGAACCAGCCTTGATTCACTTCGAGCGCGTACTTTGCCGGTTTTGCGGCGGGATGAGTGTCCTGCGTGTGCGGCTGCATGTCTTCGATGTTGATGATTACGCCGTTCGCATCCAGAAAGGCCACTGAAAGCGGTATATATGTGTTCATCATCCACATTGCGTGCACGGCGGTTTCCCGGAACACGAACAGCATTCCCCGGCTCTCGGGAAGGACGCGCCGGTGCATCAATCCCTCCATGCGCGTCGTCTCGGTGCGAGCGACTTCCGCAGTGAGATTGTGGCCGTTGATGGTGAGGCTGATTTCCGGCAGCTGCGCATGCGTACTCGCGGCAAATGCAAACAGCGCTGCAACGAAGGCCACCTTCAGCCACAGGGACAAGACCGTATGGATCCGCAACATGTCGACGATCGCTCCGGGTGCTTGTGTGAGTGCGGCTTCCTGGATACCTGGCGGTCAATAACGCTCTAACGCGGCGCGGCGTTGACGAGCCAGCCGGCGATCGCTTCGACCAGAGTCTGCACTTCCCCGATGGGCGGCAGCACCACGATGTCGAGAAACCCGTAGCGGTCCCGGATACCGTCTATCAGCTGCGGCAGATCGCGCCTGAGATGTCCGCCGAGCGCCAGGAACAACGGCGCAATGATGACTCGCCGGTGTCCGCTCGCGGCGAGCCTTGAGATGCACGCTTCGAGTTCCGGCTTCATCAGCTCGAGGAAGGCCAGCTCCACCGTGAGATCAGCACGGGACGACGCGACCTTCTCCCGGATCGCCCCGAACGGCAGGGCCCATTCCGCTTCGCGCGCTCCGTGAGCGAACAAGACGAGGGCTGTTTTCATCTACCGTTTCCCCGTGCTGCCGAATCCTCCCGCGCCGCGGCCGCTCGTATTGAATTCCTTGACGACTTCGAAGCCGACCTGTACGACGGGAACCACCACCAGCTGGGCCAGCCGCTCCAACGGATTGAGCGTGAACGGCGCGCTGCCGCGGTTCCATGTGGAGACGAAGATCTGGCCCTGATAGTCCGAGTCGATCAGGCCGACGAGATTTCCGAGCACGATGCCGTGCTTATGGCCGAGACCGGATCGAGGAAGGATTACCGCCGCTAGTCCGGGGTCGGCCAGGTGAATTGCGATGCCGGACGGAATGAGCTCGGTCATGCCGGGCTGCAAAGTGACCGGGGCGGCTACGCACGCGCGAAGATCGAGCCCGGCCGAACCGGGGGTTGCGTATCCCGGAAGCTGCCCGTGCAGGCGCGGGTCCAGGATCTTGACCTCTACGGTTTTCATCGTAAAGCGGTAAGCCGTAAGCAGCCAGCGACCGGTGGGCGATTGCTTCCCCCCGCTCCCCCGCTTACCGCTTGCGTTCCTTGTAGAGTCTGGCGACGTGGGCGATCAGCTGCCGGGCGATCTTTTCCTTAGGCGCGCGCGCGAGCTTGTGCGACCCTTCGTCATCGAGCAGCAGAATTTCGTTGTCGTCCGCGCCGATCGCGCGCTGCACCAGGTTCGCCGCGAGCAGGGGGACTCGCTTGGCGCGGCGCTTCGCCTCGGCGTGCTCGCGCAGTTTCTCGCTTTCCGCCGCGAAGCCGACGCAAAACGGGGGGCGTGGACGGCCTGCCACCCAGCCAAGTATGTCTGGATTCGGCGCGAGCTCGAGCTTGAGGTTGCGTCCGTCTCTCTTGATTTTTTGCGTGCGCGGATTGACGACGTGATAGTCCCCGACTGCGGCGACGCTGATGAAAATGTCCGTGCTCGCCACGTGCTTCTTGACGGCGTGGAACATGTCGCGCGCGGATACAACGTCGATGCGCTGGACACCGAGCGGAGCGGCAAGGCTGGTTGGGCCCGAAATCAACGTTACGCTGGCGCCGGCGCCGCGCGCGGCGCGCGCCACCGCGTAGCCCATCTTGCCCGAGCTCTGGTTGGTAATTCCCCGTACCGCGTCGATTGCCTCGAAAGTCGGACCGGCCGTGACCAGCACGCGCGTTCCACGCAGCATTTTCGGGGTGAGGAGCACGGCTACAGCGTCCGCGATTTCCAGGGCTTCGACCATCCTCCCCATCCCGACTTCGCCACAGGCCTGGTCGCCGCTGGCGGGACCGAGGATAACCACGCCGTCGCGTATCAGCTGGTCGATATTGCGGCGGGTCGCAGGATGGTCCCACATCTCCCGGTTCATGGCCGGCGCGACGATGAGGGGACAGGCCCGCGCGAGACATAGCGCCGAGAGCAGGTCGTCAGCGAGGCCGTGAGCGATCTTGGCGATGAAATCGGCCGTCGCCGGCGCCACTACGACGGCGTCCTTGCCCCGCGACAGCTCGATGTGGGCCATGTTGTCGCGAACGCGGGTGTCCCATATGTCGGAGAAGACCGGATTCGCGGACAGCGCCTGAAATGTTTCAGGCGTGATGAAGCCGCGCGCTGCGTCGGTCATCACCACCTGGACGCTGAAGCCGTTGCGAATCAGCTCGCGGGTGAGCTCGGCTGCCTTGTACGCGGCGATGCCCCCGGTCACGCCGAGCACGACATTCCTGCCGCTGTTGTCCGCCACTTCGTTGTTTTGCCGAAAAGAAGTCGCGAAAGTGTAACGGTAAAGCAGGTGGCGGGTAAACAGTGAGCGGTAAACGGTAAACGCTGCAGCGGCTGGCGCGTTGCTTGGGTTACATCGCTCACTACTCACTGCGGCAGATGGCTATTTCCGACTGGCCGGTGGACGACCGCCCGCGCGAGCGGCTCATCGTCAAGGGTCCCGAGAGTCTTTCGGACGCCGAGCTCGTGGCGATCCTGCTGAGGACCGGTGTGAAAGGCCGGAGCGCACTGGACCTGGCCCGTGAACTGCTTGCGCGATTCGGCTCGGTTTCCGCGCTGTTTGCGGCGGATGCGCGCGCGTTGTGCGCGACGACCGGCCTCGGCAAGGCCAAGTATGCTCAACTCGCCGCCGTGATGGAAATGGCGCGGCGCGCTCTGCGGGAAACGTTGAGCCGCGGCAACGCCCTGAGCTCGCCCCGGGCCGTGCGGGACTACCTGCGCCTGAAGCTGCAGGAGCGGCCGTACGAAGTATTCGTCGGCGTCTTTCTGGATGCGCAAAACCGGGTTTTGGCGGTCGAGGAGCTCTTTCGCGGCACGCTTACGCAGACGAGTGTCTATCCGCGCGAAGTCGTCAAGCGGGCGCTCCACCACAACGCAGCGGCGCTGATTTTCGCCCACAACCATCCTTCGGGCGTAGCCGAGCCTTCGCGCTCGGATGAGGCACTGACGCAGGCCCTCAGGCAGGCTCTTGCGCTGGTCGATGTGAAGGTGCTCGATCACTTCGTGATCGGTGGCGGAGCAGCAATGTCGTTCGCTGAGCGCGGCCTGTTATAGGGAACCGCCGAGCATCGAGTACCAAATTCCAAGCACCAAGCAACAAGCTCCAAACTCAATGGACCAAACTCCGACCACGAGGGCTCGCTCCGTTGAGGTCCCGTCCGTTTGAGTGACTTGTGGGTAATCGGAAAACGCTGTAACATCCGCGCCTTTCGAGAATTGCGGAGCATTCCATGGCGCGCGTCTGCCAGGTGACGGGGAAGAAGCCCATGATGGGCAACAATGTGTCCCACGCCAATAACAGGACGCGGCGGCGCTTCTTGCCGAACCTGCAG